>NZ_CP137134.1:974801-1299735 GCF_033095785.1 Nitrosospira sp. Is2
CAACCTGAAGCTTGGATTGTTCATAAACCGCGAAATTCTCCTTTCGGAAAATTGGCTGGGTTGCGGTGAGGGTCAGGCTCTGGTTATCAATGACCACGCTTGACGGGCGAATGACGGCTCCCACGCTAATCCCGAGCTGATTCGGGTTCTCGATGTCAATAAATTGCCGCCGCCGCACAAACCCGAGTGTGACGGTGGGTAGCAAGCCAGCCCGGCCCTGCGGTAACTTTTCCTGCGCGGCCTCATGCGCGTGACGCGCAGAGCTGTACAGCGCATCCTGCTCCAGCGCCTCACGATAGATTTCCATGAGATCGGAAGCACATACCGGAGCATGCAAAACGGCTCCCATTAGCAGTGCACAGATGTATTGCGGAGCTTTCACGGTAATACCAAATATCTTGAGCTACGGGACGATGCGAGCATTGGAGGTTTAGGTCGCGTCTGGGCAGCGGGCGCCCGTACCGACGCGCCATTCGTAAAGCCAGCCGGGAACGTCAAAAAGTAAATCTCGTCGGCTGTTGTGCGTTTCTTAGAGGAGTAATACAAGTCTCAAACAAACCAACTGTGTTGTAAGCGCCGGGTGCGCCTTCTTTTTCCTGTACCAGGCAAGTGACAAGCGCAGCCTGCATTACCGGGGCATCACCTACTACCGCAAACATGCGCCCACCGGCCCGGAGACTCTTCTGAAATGCCTCGGGCAAAACCGGGGTGGAGCCTGTGAGCACAATGACGTCATAAGGTCCGTGCCGGGGCCAGCCCAGCGCGCCGTCTCCATTTTCAACCAGGACATTGGCAATACCATGAGCCTGAAGGTTTTTTTCTGCCATGGCCTTCAGTTCCGGCACAATTTCCACGCTATGAACATACTCCCCTTTTTTGGCCAGCAGCGCGGCCAGATAACCACTACCGCTACCCACCTCTAAAATCTTGTCCGTTTTTTTTACCTGCAATTCCTGCAGGATGCGCGCTTCCAGCTTGGGAGCGAGCATCACCTCACCGTATCCGAGCGGGATTTCCATATCTACAAATGCGAGAGAACGGTAGGCTGGCGGAACAAACTCCTCTCGCCGCAGTTCGAACAGTAATTTGAGAACTTCCTGATCCAGCACGTCCCATGGACGAATCTGCTGCTCCACCATGTTAAACCGGGTTTGTTCGAGATCCATGTCCAGCCCTATAAAATGTCATCATAGACTTGCAATTATTCCATATTTCCATTAGCTTCACAGCAGCAGCTAGGGGTCCGCTTCCGAATGCGGGAGTTGGTGAGACAGTCCCTCAATACCTGACACGGATAATGCCGCCGTAGGGAAGCTGGGATTTTGTCGTCCCGCTCCTTCATGGCACATGGCACTCAAAGGAGCGTAACATGAATGCAACAGTTTTAGACGCCTCGCACCTCCCTTCGGCGTTTTCAAGCAAGACCGCCCGCGTGGACGAAGGAGCGGTCAGACCGTTACCCAATTCTCGCAAAGTTTATGTGGACGGCTCCCGTCCTGATATCCGTGTTCCAATGCGGGAAATCAGCCAGTCCGAAACTCCCGCCAGCATGGGGGCGGAAGAAAATCCGCCTATTTATGTTTACGACACTTCCGGCCCTTACACGGACCCGGCAATAAATATCGATATACGGTCGGGCTTGGCCCCGTTGCGCGAAAGATGGATAGATGAGCGCCAGGATACCGAAAAACTCTCCGGTCCGGCTTCGGCCTATGGCAGACAACGCATTGCGGATCCCAAGCTCGCCGAAATGCGTTTTGATTTAAGACGCCTGCCCCGTTGTGGTAAGGCAGGGGCAAACGTCACGCAGATGCACTATGCTCGTCGGGGCATCATTACCCCCGAAATGGAGTTCGTGGCCATACGCGAGAATCAACGCAGCGAACAATTCATTGCTGAACGGCGCGAATTACTGACTCGTCAGCACCCGGGCCATGATTTTGGCGCCTTTCTACCCCAGCATATCACTCCGGAATTCGTGCGCGACGAGGTGGCCCGTGGCCGCGCGATTATTCCTGCGAACATCAACCACCCTGAATCCGAGCCGATGATCATCGGGCGCAATTTTCTGGTGAAAATCAATGCCAACATTGGCAACTCCGCGTTAGGTTCAAGCATTCAGGAAGAAGTGGAAAAGATGACCTGGGCCATCCGCTGGGGCGGAGATACCGTGATGGACCTTTCAACCGGCAAGAATATTCACGAAACCCGTGAGTGGATCATTCGCAACAGTCCCGTGCCCATTGGCACCGTTCCAATCTACCAGGCGCTGGAGAAGGTAAATGGAAAAGCGGAAGACCTTACCTGGGAGATTTTCCGAGACACACTGATTGAACAGGCTGAGCAGGGAGTTGACTACTTCACGATCCATGCGGGGGTCCGGCTCGCTTACGTTCCAATGACGGCAAAGCGCTTGACCGGAATTGTTTCGCGCGGCGGCTCGATCATGGCAAAGTGGTGTCTCGCTCACCACCGGGAAAGCTTTCTCTACACCCGCTTCGAGGAAATTTGCGAACTCATGAAAGCCTATGACGTCAGCTTTTCTCTAGGTGACGGACTTCGTCCAGGTTCAATTTATGACGCCAACGATGAAGCCCAATTCGCGGAACTGAAGACGCTCGGTGAATTGACCCAGATCGCGTGGAAGCATGACGTACAAGTGATGATTGAAGGGCCCGGCCATGTGCCCATGCACCTTATCAAGGAAAACATGGATCTGCAGTTGAAACACTGCGCGGAAGCGCCCTTCTATACATTGGGCCCATTGACCACGGACATTGCGCCAGGCTACGACCACATCACATCCGCTATTGGCGCGGCCATGATCGGCTGGTACGGCACTGCCATGCTCTGTTACGTTACACCTAAGGAACACCTGGGCCTGCCCGATAAAGATGATGTGAAGGACGGCATTATCACTTATAAAATTGCAGCACATGCGGCGGATCTGGCCAAAGGGCACCCCGGCGCGCAAATTCGCGATAATGCGCTCTCCAAGGCCCGGTTTGAGTTTCGCTGGGCTGACCAATTCAACCTGAGCCTCGACCCGGATAAAGCAAAGCAATTCCATGACGAGACCTTGCCGCAGGAGGGCGCAAAGCTCGCGCATTTCTGTTCCATGTGCGGCCCCCACTTCTGCTCGATGAAGATAACCCAGGATGTGCGCGACTTCGCCGCGAGCCAGGGAGTAAGCGAGCAGGAAGCGCTGAAAAAAGGCATGGAAGAGAAATCAATGGAATTTGCGGCTAAAGGCGGAGAAATTTACGGCAAGGCTTAACCAGCAACTGGCCCGAAACAACAGCAAGCGTCCCGTAATGTAAATGCATGGTTCGCGGGATGCTACATACCCGTGAACGCCAGCACACTGTGATCGTGATCGAAGTCCCCTGCACCTCGTTGGTCGTGCCCGGTTATTCGCAGTCATTTCATCGCCATCGCTTGATAGAGTATCCTGTTGGCAGTTGGGTGTAAGAAGCGTCGTTTAACAGGTATTCTTGAGCCTGAAGCAGGGTTCGATGCGATAATGACGAAGTTTGTCGCGACCTCTATTTTCTACATCCTATTTCTTTTGAATTGGAAAAGTCCATTGCCTGGGAATATATTTAACAAGGCCTGTTCGTCCGCGATCCGGCATCAACTCGCGTCGGTGCGATAGCTGCAAATGGACTGGCTATTGCTTTTCAAGGCCTTGATCCTCGGTGTTGTCGAAGGTCTGACCGAATTTCTCCCGATTTCCTCGACCGGCCATCTCATACTGGTGAGCGACCTGCTCAACTTTAATGACGAGAAGGGCAAAGTATTCACTATTGTGATTCAGCTCGGCGCAATACTGGCGGTATGCTGGGAATATCGCGCGAAGATCGGAAGCGTTCTTGCGGACGTCGGCTCCCGACAGGATGCGAATCGCTTTGTTTTAAATATTCTGATCGCATTTCTGCCGGCGGCGATCTTGGGATTGTTGTTCATCAAGACCATCAAACAGTATCTGTTTCATCCGGTCCCGGTTGCCACCGCGTTCATCGTCGGGGGCTTCTTGATCCTTTGGGCGGAGCGCAGGAAACACGTTGTGGAAGTCGAGCGAGTGGAAGACATGGATTGGAAACATGCCCTCAAGGTGGGATTAATGCAGTGTCTGGCGTTGATACCGGGCACTTCACGCTCCGGCGCAACCATTATCGGCGGGCTATTTTTTGGCCTGTCGCGCAAGGCCGCTACCGAATTTTCCTTCTTTCTCGCCATCCCGATCATGTTCGCGGCCACCTTCTACGATGTGTACAGAAGTCGCGACATTCTGCAGTTTAATGATGCCGGCGTATTTATGCTCGGGTTTGTCGCCTCGTTCGTCAGCGCGTTACTGGCTGTGCGGGGACTACTGCGTTTTATCAGTCACCACGATTTCACGGTTTTTGCATGGTATCGAATCGCATTCGGAATTGTGGTCCTGCTCACCGCCTACTCCGGGGCGGTAGAATGGTCCGCCGCCTAGGCCGGATCATCACGCTGGGAATAATGTGCCCGGGTTCGCAGTGTTTAACCCTGCACCCAGGGAAGCCCCGCAGCCTTCCAGCCGCCTTTGGTGCCGCGATGACCGCTCGCGTCCTTCTCGCCCTCAAATCCTTCAAGAATGTTATAGCAACTCGTGTATCCCATTTCA
The DNA here is from genome assembly GCF_033095785.1 of Nitrosospira sp. Is2. GTDB lineage: Bacteria > Pseudomonadota > Gammaproteobacteria > Burkholderiales > Nitrosomonadaceae > Nitrosospira. The sequence continues at coordinate 979,456 of NZ_CP137134.1, forward strand.
GTGGCGGTAGCGGCGGCCTGATGCGATCGGCCTCCGCTGCGGCAGATGAACATCACTAGGGATTCCTTATCCACTTGACTGGAAAGATAGTTAGGGAACTCGGGGCTATGCCGCATACCAGGGTAGGACTGCCACTCGATTTCAACCGCGCCGGGAATTCTCCCTACCCAATCCCATTCCGCTCTAGAACGGACATCAACCAGCTTGGCAGTCGGGGCTTCCTGCAAAAGGGTGAGTGCTTCATGGGGAAAGAGTGCACCCTCATATGGTAAATTCATTTCTTTGGCGCGTTGCTGCGCCCTTTCCAATATCGCAGTGATGGATTCCATATCGCTGTCCAATGTTGTGATAGAAGATGTAATGGTAGTCGATTCTTAAGCAGGTGTTGGGCTTCATGCATTCGCGTACGCATGCGTTTCATCGTCGCCGGGTATAAATCAGTCATTGACCGCAACGCGCTCGAACTGTTCAAGAAACGAAGAACGCTGCTGCTGATATAATGTTGCCCTTACAGTCGGCAAACCTCGGCGCAGCGCTACCGTCGCGTCTGCGTTGATTCATCGGAGGTTTCCCGAATCTTTTGTACAACTGCAATCGTAGTTCGGAGAAAAAAATGGCGTTAGCCGATGTTCTGAAAATGATCCAGGATAACGAGGTCAAATTTGTTGACCTTCGATTTACTGATACTCGAGGTAAAGAACAGCATGTGACCCTCCCGGCTCACGCGGTTGACGCCGACAAGCTTGAGGATGGCCACGCGTTCGATGGTTCTTCCATTGCCGGCTGGAAGGGTGTTCAGGCGTCTGACATGTTGCTGATACCTGATCCGGAAACTGCCAAGATGGATCCTTTCATGGACGAGGCTACGCTTTTCATGACCTGTGATGTGGTGGAACCTTCCGATGGCAAGGGCTACGACCGGGATCCACGCTCGCTGGCAAAACGTGGCGAGGCTTACCTGAAGTCGACGGCTATCGGCGATACCGCATATTTTGGCCCTGAACCCGAGTTCTTCATTTTTGATTCCGTGACCTGGCACGCTGACATGTCCGGTTGCTCGGTAAAAATTGAATCGGAGGAAGCGGCCTGGAGTTCGGGCGAAAAATACGAGGGAGGTAATACCGGCCACCGTCCTGGTATAAAGGGCGGTTATTTTCCTGTCCCGCCGATTGATTCGCTGCACGACATCCGCTCCGCCATGTGTCTTGCACTCGAAGAATTGGGAATCGAAGTTGAAGTGCACCACCACGAGGTAGCTACCGCTGGACAGTGCGAAATCGGAACAAAATACAGCAGCCTTGTAAAACGGGCGGACTGGACACAGGTATTCAAATACGTGGTGCACAACGTGGCACACTCCTATGGGAAAACGGCGACGTTCATGCCAAAACCCATTGTCGGCGATAACGGATCAGGAATGCACGTGCACCAGTCAATCTGGAAAGGAGGTAAGAACCTGTTCTCCGGAAACGGGTATGCGGGACTATCCGAAATGGCCCTGTATTACATTGGAGGCATCATCAAACACGCCAAGGCCCTCAATGCGATCACCAATCCCGGCACAAATTCGTATAAACGCCTCGTTCCCGGCTACGAGGCACCGATTAACCTCGCTTATTCGGTCAGCAACCGTTCCGCCGCGGTCCGCATCCCTTATGCCAATAGTCCGAAGGGGCGGCGCATTGAAGTGCGTTTTCCGGATCCAACCGCCAACCCTTATCTTGCATTCACCGCGTTGATGATGGCTGGGCTGGATGGCATCCAGAACAAGACCCACCCGGGCGACCCGATGGATAAGAATCTCTATGACCTCCCGCCGGAGGAAGCTGCGAAGATACCCAATCCTTGCGCTTCATTGGACGAAGCGCTCGATAGTCTGGATAAGGACCGTAATTTTCTTACTCGCGGGGGGGTTTTTTCGAACGATATGATTGATGCTTACATCGAACTCAAGATGGAGGAAGTTACGCGCTTTCGGATGACGACCCATCCGGTCGAATTTGATATGTATTATAGTTTATGATTCTTCTGGAAGTGCTCCTGCCGCCCTATGGGCGCGGCAGGACATAATAGGACATCATACTTCATGAATATTCTTATTGCTGCCTTGCTCTCCGTGCCGTTGCTCATACTTACCGGATGCGGCGAAAAACCTCCCGTAAGCCCCCCCAAACCACAAACCGAAACAAAGCTTCCAGATGAATTCACTTCTGAAAAACAGATTCCATCGGTGCTGGAGGAGGCGCTAACGCCCGAGGAAAAGTCGGACATAATGAAGCAGATCATGCCAGCCCAAGCAGGTGATTCAACCCCCGAGGAAAAATTTCTTCAATTAAAGAAAGATGCGGAAGCTGGGGAGCCCAAGGCACAAACCGGCCTCGGCGTGATGTACTACACGGGCGAAGCGATTTCCAAGGACGCTTCAGGTAACATTCTAAGCAATGATCCAGCTACAGCCGCGGCATGGTTTCATCGCGCCGCTGGACAGGGGTACGCGCCTGCCCAATTTAACCTCGGGCTGATGTATGCGAACGGGGAAGGCGTCTCCAAGGATTCGGCAAAAGCTGTCGAGTTGTTCCAGAAATCGGCCGAGCAGGGTAATGTCGATGCCCAGAACAATCTTGGAGTGATGTATTACGCAGGTGAAGGTGTGCCGAGAGACGAGACCAAAGCCAAGGAATGGTTCAAGAAAGCAGCGGCGCAGGGGAATGCGGATGCGCAGGCTAATCTGGACGCAATGAAATAGGCAACGTTTCTCGCGTTAATCTCGCCCATTATAAGGTCTGCGGATTTCGCGATCTGCGGATGCGACTACCTGATCCCACCACCGATCAGACCACATGATCCGAGCACCTGATCTGATCATCAGACCCGCCAACGCATGCGCAATCCTATCAGCTTGAAGACGGCAAACAATGGCTCCAGCCCCTATTGAAGTTATCGGCGCGATGCTGTTCGGCATTGCGCTGATTCACACTTTCTCGACACAATGGTTCGAGCGCCTCGCCCACACTCATCCGGCACATGCGGGCATATGGCATTTTCTGGGTGAGGTCGAGGTGGTGTTCGGCTTCTGGGCAATGGTGCTGGTGGTGGCAATGCTGATTACGGACGGGAAGGAAGCTGCAACCAGTTACATTGATGGGCAAAGCTTTACCGAACCCATGTTCGTATTCGCCATCATGGTAATTTCGGGCAGTCGTCCCATCCTGCAATTTGCCATGACTTGCGTCAAAACGCTTGCCCGACTGATTCCCTGGCCGGACGGCAAGGCGTTTTACTTCGTAACATTGTCTTTTGTCCCTCTGCTTGGGTCTTTTATCACCGAGCCCGCAGCTATGACGCTCGCCGGCCTGATCCTCCTTGAGCGTTACTATTCACGGGAAATTTCCGTGCGCTTGAAATACGTGACTCTCGGTGTGCTTTTCGTCAATATTTCGATCGGCGGAACATTGACATCGTTTGCAGCCCCTCCGGTTCTCATGGTGGCCACGAAGTGGGGATGGGACTCCACTTTCATGCTGACCACGTTTGGCTGGAAGGCCGCGCTCGCAGTCCTGGTGAACGCAACGGCGGCGACTTTGCTGTTTCAACGCGAACTGTCAGCGGTAAACGGTGAGGCACGAGGTCTGCAGGCAGAGACGCCAACTTGGGTAGTGGCGGTTCATCTATTGTTTTTGACCGGCGTGGTAGTGTTTGCCCATCACCCGGCCATCTTCATCGGTTTACTGCTCTTCTTCGTCGGTTTTGCCCATGCGTATGAACGATACCAGGACCGGCTCATCCTGCGCGAAGGATTAATGGTCGCTTTTTTTCTGGCCGGCTTGATTGTTCTTGGAGGGCACCAGAAGTGGTGGCTGCAACCGGTGTTAGTGGGACTGGACAGTACAGTGTTGTTTTTCGGCGCCACGCTGCTTACGGCGATTACCGATAATGCGGCCCTTACGTACCTCGGTTCCCTGCTGGAAGGAACCACAGCTGAATTTCGTTACTCACTGGTCGCCGGGGCTGTCGCAGGCGGCGGACTGACGGTAATTGCCAATGCTCCTAACCCGGCGGGCTTCTCTATACTCAAGGGTTCATTCAAAGATGAAGCGATCCATCCCTTAGGACTGCTGGTCGCCGCCCTTCCCCCAACGATCGTAGCGGTTCTTGCATTCCAGTTGCTGTAGAGTGAGATTAAAGCTGGCATTCAGCACCCTCTTCCTCCTATCTCTGCCACCCGATGCCCGGCTTCCATACAAGTCATGATTCATCCTTCTGCTGAGTGCCGAAGTAGCATCCTTCAGGGGGAAGTCTCGGCCTGTTGCGCAATCGGTCCGACCACGGAGCCTTTCCGCTCGCTTACGATCTACAGTTCATGTTAGCCGCGAACTTTACGCGCAAAACCGATCTCCATCCATTTCCTGACCCTATTTGCATCACCCAGGCGCGTATTCTTCCCCGAGGAGTCAAGCAATACGATAATAACTGGCCTGCCGGTTATTTTGGCCTGCATCACGAGGCAGCGGCCGGCTTCGCTGAGAAAGCCGGTTTTTGATACGCCAATCTCCCAACTGCTGCTACGGACCAGATTGTTCGAGTTAACAAATTGCACGCTATGATCATCATCCCCGAATTCGACCGCGTGCGCCGGGGTTGTGGAGAATTCTCGGATGAGCTCGTAGTCATATGCAGCACTCACGAGCTTTGCCAAATCGCGCGCGGTGGAAACGTTGGCGCGGTTCAAACCGGTGGAATCGACAAAATAACTGTTGCCCATGCCGAGCTCGAATGCCTTGCGATTCATTGCATCCACGAACCCGCGCGCACCGCCGGGATAGCTCCGTCCCAGCGCTGCGGCGGCGCGGTTTTCAGATGACATCAGGGCAAGCCTCAGCATTTCTTCACGACTAAGGCTGGTTCCGACGCGCAGGCGCGAACGTGTATTCTTGAGAATGTCAACGTCGGCCTCTTCTATAAAGATCTCCTCGTTCAATGGTAATTGTGCGTCAAGCACAACCATCGCCGTCATGAGCTTGGTAATGGAAGCGATCGGCATTACCTTGTCCGGATTCTTGTCAAAAAGAATGCGCTCCTGTCGCGCGTCCATGATTAGCGCAGCTTGGGATTTTAACTTTAGCCCGACCTGTTGCGCAAAGGCACTGCCGGTAAATGCAAACGTAATACAAACCGCGACGATAAGCTTTTTCATTTTTTTGCTTCTTTCCATATCTTTGGAAACCATATCCGCCCCCCGCGGACTGGGAAGTTGCGGACGATAACTTAACAAATATAACGAGATCGGGAAAGAGCTTTTTTGCATTCCAGCGAAACGAATTACCCTTTTCGGGATGGAAAGTTTAGGCTGGGGCCGTACCGAGCAACGACAGGGGTTCCGGAACGGACATCAGGGTCACGCAATGGGGGTCGGATACATACTCCCTTACAGGTTTCAATTTCTAATGCTCAATGGCAGCCTGTGACGTTCGATAAGGGCTGTGGCTGCAGCCTCAAGCGGAAGGGGCCGCGAAAAATAGTAACCCTGCATCTCGTCACAGCCGTGGTTAATTAGAAAGTCCAGTTGCGGTCTCGTTTCGACTCCCTCGGCGATTACCTTTAGCCCCAAACTGTGCGCGAGGTTGATCATTGCCACTGCGATGGTTGCATCGTCCGGATCCGTGGTGACATCGCGGATAAACGCGCGGTCGATCTTGAGTACGTCGAGTGGAAATCGTTTCAGGTAGGCCAGGCTTGAATAGCCGGTTCCGAAATCATCCATTGATATCTGCACGCCAAAAGCTTTCAGATTCCGGAGTGCATTCGTGGCGACTTCGGCCTCTTCCATTAACACTGATTCCGTCAACTCGAACTCGAGCAACCGTGGATCGATTCCCGTCGTTTTGAGCGTATTTCCAATAACATCGTCAAGGTCTTGCTGCTGAAACTGGCGTGCCGAGAGATTTACCGAAATCGGGTGCAGAAGGAGGCCCTGATCCTCCCATTTTCTGATCTGCTCACATACTGTTTGGACGACCCATTCTCCCACCGGCACAATGAGGCCGGTATCCTCAAGCACAGAAATGAATTGCAAAGGCGGCACGAGCCCATGCGTTGGATGCTGCCAGCGCAACAGAGCCTCGAAACCTGTTATCCCGCCATTGACCAGGCTCGCCTTCGGCTGATAATGGAGCACGAATTCATGCCTTGCCAGCGCCCCGCGCAATTGCGTTTCCATCTTCAGTCGGGCCACTGCGCGCTCATTCATCTGCGGCAGGTAAAACTGATAGATCGCGGGACCTTGCTCTTTCGCCTGAAACATCGCGGTATCCGCGCTCCTGAGCAGACTGTCCGCGTCATCCCCGTCGCCAGGGAAAATGCTGATGCCAAGACTTGCGGAAATGTAAACTTCCTGTCCTTCCAGCTCAAACGATAGCGAGAGCGCGCCAATCACCTTTTCTGCAACTACGGTTGCATCATCGGCATGGGTGAGGTTACATAGGATAAACCCGAACTCGTCGCCGCTCAGACGCGCTACCGTATCGCAGGAACGCACGCATTGTTGCAAGCGTCGCGCGACTTGAACGAGCAACCTGTCGCCTGTGCTATGGCCCATCGTGTCGTTGACGATTTTGAACCGGTCAAGATCAGCGAACACAACAGCGAGCCGCTCCTGGTTACGCTGTGCATGCTCCATGGCCTTCTTTAGTCGATCGAGGAACAGATTGCGGTTGGGTAGTTCTGTCAAGGGATCGAACTGAGCCAAATAGGTGAGGTGTTCTTCGGTTCTCTTGCGATCTATTGCAGTCGCAAGAATATTTGCCAGACTCTGCAGAAAATTGGTACTGCTGGCATTGAAATAATGTGCATCACGGCCATAGGCTCCAAGCACACCGTAGGGCCCCCCAGCACCTGAGATCACCACGCCCGCAGCGCTGCGTATATGGTGGCTTTTCAGAATTTTCGAGGGCTTGAAACGCGTTTCAGTGCAAAAATCGTCCACCACTACGGCTTGATGGCTGGCAAGAATAAACCGGTTCTGGCTGTTTTCATATGTATAAGAGATGCAACGGCCTACCCAACCCTCCTGCCACCCAAAACCCGCCTTAAGGTTGAACGAGCGCATATCCGGAGCAAGCAGGAGAGCTTTGGAGAAACCAACGTTAAGTCCTTCCGATGCGATTACAGCCGCCTCATGCCACAACTCGTCAAGATTCGCGCTAGCGAGCGCCTTCTGTCCGAAATCCGCGATAAGCTCCTGCTGCATCGCATGTTGCTGAATGGCAAGCTCCGTCTGCTTGCGCTCGGTTATATCGATGGCGGTACCTACAATAATCAGCTCATTTTTTTTTCCGAATTTCACCGTCTTGGCGATATGAACATGCCGCACCTGTTCGTGCCGTTGCAGTATGCGGAAATCAAACTGCCTGCTTCCGTTCTCCTCCCTGATCTTGTTCAGCTGGGCTTCCTTCGCGGTAAGGTCGTCGGGATGAACATACGAACTCCAGATTTCATACGTGATCGCGGTCCCGCGGGGAACACCGTGGATGTCATACATCCGGTCGTCCCAGATAATTTCGTTGGTTGCAATATTCCATTCCCAAATTCCTATTGCCGCAGCCTCGGTGGCAAGAGAAAGACGCGCTCTCTCCTCGAGCAAAACACGTTCTCTGCGAGTCGATTCCGCTCGCAGCCACACGTTTTCTATGACCGTCGGTAACCGCTGAATATAGCCAGGGCTTTTAACCACGTAATCGGCGGCTCCCAGCTTGAGCGATTGCCGCGCAATTTCTTCGTCCCCTTGTCCGATAACCAGAACAATAGGCACATCGAGCCCGCGCACCTGGCAGAGCTCCTTTAAAATGTCGGTGGCAGAAGCGCCGGGCAAGCGATAATCAAGTAGAAGAACATCAATATCGGTACGTGAGCCGCTACCGGCAAATCGGTGGAAGACCTGTTCAGCTGTCTGAAGGGATTCAATATTCAGATGCGGCGCCAAGGCAACCAGCTCCCGTTTCGTCAGGTCGGTATCATGGGTATTCGGGTCAACGAACACGACCTTGAGCGCGGCCGCCCGCCAAAACGTTTCGGTGTGGAATTTTTCAAGCGCTGCCAGCAGTACGAGAGGAAGAGTCTCAAGGTAACCGCCTCGCTTGATGACGTAATCATCAGCACCCGCTCGGAGTAAAGCCAGTAACAATTCCTCGCTGCCCGAGCCGGTTAGAACAACTACGGGGAGGGGCAGACGCCAGGAGCGAACCTGAGCAAGCAACGTTTTACCGCTTCCGTCGGGAAGATTGAGGTCGGTAAGAACCAACTCATAACGATCAACTTCTGCATCGGCGTCGGGAACGGGTGCCGACGCCGGCGTCCTTTTCTGACTGCTCCCGTAAACCGTATAAAACAGCTCCAGTCTCGCCAGTGCTTCGGTCAGAGTGCTTACGATATCAAGCTGAATTTCAGGTGCGCGTTTCCCGAGCTCGATCCGCACCAGATCGGCGTCCAGTGCATTGTCCTCCAGATAGAGAACCTTCATGCGTGCTTCGGAAAGCTGTGCATGTTGAGGACAGTCCAGTACAACTCGATTTGCCTGGCTACTTCTATAAACTTATCGAAATCGACCGGTTTCACGATATACGAGTTGGCCCCAAGCGAATACGCTTCGTTGATATCGCCGTCTTCTGCGGAAGAAGTCAGCACTACGACGGGAACAGTGCCGAAAACCGGATGCTCCCGAATAACACGCAAGACATCCAGCCCACTGATTTTGGGTAGCTTCAGATCAAGGAGAATGACCGACGGCACGATGTCTCCCACCCGCCATGTGTCGATGAGATCGAGCGCTTCCTGCCCGTCGCGCGCCACCTTAAGCGGATTGGCCAGGTTGTGGCGGATAAAGGCACGTCGGGTAAGGTCCACATCCATCGGATTGTCTTCGATGAGTAGAATTGGCACGGTATGACTCACACTAGACTTTAATCGGTCGGGGAAACTGTTTCCTGGGACCGGCTGGATAAAGGCAGCTGGAGGAAAAAAACCGCGCCGGCACCAAGCTGACTTTCCGCCCATACTCGCCCACCCATCCGTTCCATGGCCTTCTGGACCATAGCCAGGCCAATTCCGGTACCCGGGTAGTCCTCCACGCGATGAAGGCGTTGGAAAATTTCGAAAATCTTGTCGTAAAAACGCATATCGAATCCGATTCCATTATCACGTACAGAGATCGTGCAATTGCCATCCCCGGCCTGAGCAAGAATTTCGATGACTGGTTGCGGGGCATGTCTGGAGAACTTGAGCGCGTTATCGATCAGATTGCGCAAAGCGATCGCTAGCGCATCCGGGTCAGCATTGACACGAAAATCGTCGACTTTGACCGTCAAACGGGCGTCACCGACAACATTCTGGAACTGGCCCAAGAGATTGGATACAAACGTGGAGAGTCTGACAGGGGTGGAAGATGCCATACGCCGTTCGAGCTTCGAATATGCGAGCAGATCTTCTATCAAGTCTGTCATGTGTTTCGTCGCGGCGCGAATATTCTTTAAAAAACTCCGCCCTTCCTCATCAAGACGTTCGTGGTAGCTTTCAAGCAAAAGGCGACTGTACCCATCGATCCCTCGAAGCGGCGCCCGGAGATCATGAGAGACGGAATAACAAAAATTCTCCAGCTCCTTGCTCTTCGCAACAAGCTGGGCAGTACGTTCATTTACCTTATACTCAAGATTTATCTTCGCATCTCGCAGCGCTTCTTCTGCCTGCTTACGCTCGGTAATATCTTTAATGGTTAGAAACGCCAACCCCTTGCCGTCGCCGTAGTGCGAAATGGCGCCGGAATAGCTTAGGACGCGCACCCAACCCGTACCTATGCGTCGAAGCCTCAGTTCCAGATCTTGAAGCTGCTCGCCCCGAAGAATTCTTATCAATGGCCATAACTTGCCAGGCAGAACGGAGCCATCGAGTGTCGACAGCTCGTACATCTTCGCAAAACTGTCAATATCGCGTAGCGCTTCGTCCGCGTTGGTTATGTCGTGCATTTTGAGCGCTGCCCGATTCCAGTGCAGCAGCCTGCTAGAGAAATCGGACACGACGAGACCCTCGCTCATGTTCTCCATCACAACCTGAAGTTGCCTCTCGGTCTCGCGTTTAGCCTGTTCCGCGAGCCTCTGGTCGTGCACGTCCGTGTTGGTTCCAAGCCAATTGACTATACGGCCTTCACTGTTTCTCAACGGCTCCGCCCGCGTTAAAAAGATACGGAATTGTCCATCGGCCCCTCGCAGTGGAAATTCCATGTCGAATACCTGCTCCGACGCAATCGCGTTATTCCAGCGTTCCATTACCTCGGGCAGCAGTTCGGGGTCATGCAGTTTTTGCCAACCCCAGCCTTCCATTTCCTCCGGTGTTGCCCCGGTGTAATCGTACCAACGCTGGTTGTACCAGGATCGTGACCCATCAGGATTCGCGATCCATGCCAGTTGCGGAATGGTGTTGACCATGGTGTGAAACCATTCCTCACGCTCCTGCAACGCCAACTCGGCGCGTCGGCGGGCGGTGATATCCAGACTGATTGCCAGAAATGCCGCGCGGCCCGGTTGCGTAGATAACTGCAGGTGAACCTCGACCGGATAACGCGTGCCGTCTGCGCGTAAGTGCGAAGCTTCGAAAATAATGACTTCCTTTTCACCACACAGAAGCGGTTTAACCATCGCCCGGAATGATGTTTCGTCAAATTCGGGCTTGAGGTCCAACGGCGTCATCATCCGCAGCGCGGCCATGTCATAGCCAAGATTGCACTGGGCACCACGATTTACATACTCAAAACGCAGAGTCTGGGCATCAAAAAGGTAGATTTCATTCAAACTCTGCTCAAGAATGCTGTGAGCTCTGCCGTCCGTATCCCCGCTTTGTAAAAGCTGGGCGTCATCCTTTACCTTTTTTGCGTCAGATGCGCCTCCGGTATGGTTTTCGACTCGAGAATTCATAACAAAACGGAGGGCTTTACCCTTCGCGCCCCAAATTTATCATGCGTATCACTGCTATTATTCCGAGTCTCAAATTGATCAGGCATGGAACGTGCCCGCGCTCTGCATTGCCGTTGAAAAACAATTGCTCGCTATCGGCATAACGGAGCTATGAAACCTTAAAATGAGCGATGTGCATAGCTGTAAGATTTTACAGGTGACGACAAAATAGGATGGCATGTGTCTGGCCTCCACACTTGAAACAGGGAAAGTGACCTGCGGTCGTCCATTACGTGGACATTCTTTTGAGACCCCAGCGGAAGAGATCAGGGGTTTGATAGGATGGATGAATTCCCCCGAGATACGGTTGAAGTAGCTCCGGCAGAGTGCGCCCGCAATGCTCAGCTACACCATCGTTGCCGAACGATCGTTGTGCTTCGGCACAGCCGCTGCCGGGATGACTTATTACTGAGATTTAAACAACAAAGGGGTTAATACCGCCCCATTCGGAGATAAACATGCAAGAACTACAAGCAACCTGGACCGCCTTGAAGCTCGGCGGTTTTATCATTTTGCCGTTGTCTTTGCTGGCAGTGATTGCGTTGGCGATTATGATCGAGAAGGCATTTGTCTATTGGCGTTATGCCCGCCTCTCGCACGACCTGCTGAACCTGGTGGAGACCTATGGCTTCGCATGGCACGACCTCGAAAAAATACTGTCCGGACTCGACGAGCGTCACTATTACAAGCGCTTCTTCGAGGTGGTGATCAGCAATAGGCACCGCCCGTCCTGGTGGACCGAATCGCGAGCGGCCGATGAGGCTCAGCTGATCGAGAAGTCGCTTGCGAGCAGGCTGTGGGTCCTGGAGACGATCGTTACCGCTGCACCCTTGCTCGGCCTCGTGGGTACGGTTGTCGGCATGATGCAGGCTTTCAAAATAATCGGGGGTGAGGGTATCGTCAATCCCACCGCCGTGACCGGGGGAGTGGCAGAAGCACTTATTGCAACAGTCGTCGGCCTGGTGATCGCGCTAATTGCGCTGTTCGGCTTCAACTATTTCTCCCGTTTGCAATCCCAGACCATGGATGAGATGGAGCGCCTCGGCACACGCCTGATCGACCACATTCGCCTGGACCAGGAGGGTAACCATGAAGCTTCGTAGATCCCGGGAATTTCGCAAGGGGCGAATAGAAATCATCCCCATGATCGACGTCATGTTCTTTCTGCTTGCGACCTTCATGCTGTCTTCGTTATCCATGCAGAACCTAGATTCCCTGCAAGTGAATCTGCCTCAGGGGCAAGCCGAAAAGCTGTCGGCCAAAACCCCTGTGACGTTGACGCTGACAAGCGACAGCCAGATCTTCATTAATCGCACACCGGTTACACTCGAGACGCTCGCTGAAACGCTCAAACCGCTACTTCAGGATTCGGAACATAAACTGATCGTCTCGGCTGATAACGATGCGCCGCAGGGCGTGGTGGTTCAAGCCATGTTGCGTGCCCGCTCTGCCGGCGCGCAACACTTTTTGATCGCGGTTAAACACAAATAATTTCCTGAGCATGCTCAATTCCAGATCGAAGGAAATTCGAGTCTGGTGGCCCATGCCACTGGCGGCCATTATTTGGCTGGTCATCATCTGGGCATTCGGTTTTTTACTCACATCGCCGAAGGTGGAGATGACGCCCCCCGCGCCTATTGAAGCCAGCTTTGTGGAACTGCCTGAAGAAAAGCCGCAGCAAAAATCGGTGACTATCCCTCAGAAGGCCCCAAAAACACCGCCTCCCCCTAGGCCTCAGCCGCGTCTGGGTGCTCAAAAATCAAAACCAGCGCAGCCCCTCCCGGAAAAAAAAGGCGCGCGCAAGGATGAAGCGCCGGCCACAACCGCGCGAGCACAACCGGAAGCGCCGAAGGATATGACGGCTTACATGAACGAAGCGCGCGAGCGCCGTCGCGCAGGGGGGATATTTGAAGATGAGCCTACCGAACCAAGAAATGTGGAGCGCGAACCGTCTGAAGAAGAACTCAGAATGGCTAATGTCAAACGCAACCTGCGTGAACCGGGGGCAAGCGGTATTTTTCAAATTACGCGGATGGGAGCCCGCAGCGCCCAGTTTTTATTTCGCGCCTGGAGAATGGATAGCAGCAATACCAGGCGGGAAGTGGTTGAAGTCACCGCAGGACCGGATGTCGACATTCAGCGCGCCGTCGCGCGAAGGATGATCGAACTGATCCGCGAATACCATAAAGGCGACTTTAACTGGGAATCTTACCGTCTCGGCCGGGTCGTCACCCTTTCCTCCCGCCCGGAAGACAGCAAGGGTTTGGAGGATTTTCTGATACGGGAATTTTTCTATGATCCCTCCATTCCTCCGCCGAGATAAGCAAATCGCCGTTCAACATCTTCAGGGCACTCTGCCTGTTTCTCCCATTCCGAGCTTCATTTCTTCGCCTTTCAGATACTTATCCAGAAACTCAAGTATTCGGCGATTGGCTTCGATCTGATTCTTTTTCTTGGTGAAGCTGTGGCCTTCATCGGGAAAGACGATATATTCCACTGGCACATTATGTTTCCGGACGGCTTCGACAATCTCATCGCTTTCGGCCTTGACTACCCGCGGGTCGTTGGCGCCCTGGATGACCATCAACGGCTTTCGTATCTCCTTTGCATGAAAAAGCGGCGATGTGGCAACCAGGATATCGATATCGTTGACCGGATCCCCGATCTCATCGTAAATCGCTTTGCGAACCGATTCCCAGTAGGGCGGTATGCTTTCGAGCGTTCGAAGCCAGTTGCTGACACCGAAAATATCCACACCCACCTTGAACGCTTCGGGCCGAAAAGCCAGAGCTGACAGCGTCATATACCCGCCGTAGCTCGCGCCCATAATGCCGATGCGCTCGTGATCGATGTAACCGAGGCTGGCGAGATAGGTCTTGGCCTCTATGCAATCCCACAACGGCTCGCGCCCATGTTTACGGTTAGCCGCTGTAAAGAAAGTTTTCCCATAGCCGGAACTGCCGCGGTTATTAATGCCCAATACGGCATAGCCATGATTCGCCAGGTATTGAATCTGGGCGTTATATCCACGCATGGTTTGACCGCCAGGTCCGCCATGCACATAAATAATCGCCGGCACCTTGTTGCTTGCCGAGGCCTCCTGGGGCTTGTGATAGATGGAGGGTACCACCAACCCGTCGAACGACCGGAAGCGCACCACTTTCGCCTCCACCAGATCCGCGGGATCGATTTCCTTATTCATGCTCTGGGTGAGCTGCTTGTAGAAGCCGGTGTTGAAATCGTGAACAAACAGGTTATCGGGAGAACGGTCCCCATTCACATAAAAAGCCATCCGGGCTCCAGTCCGGGAAAAGACGACGCCCCGTATTTCGCCCTCGGGTAACGCTGGTAGCGGCACCGGCGTTTCTCGCACCCCTTCCTCTTTGTCCTCAATTTGCACCACCCGGATCACGACGCTTCCGTCTCGATTGACCCCGGTTATGCGGAACTTCCCATTCGAGGAGAAATAGGTATTGAGTACGTCCCAATCTGCGCATTCATGTTCGGCCATCGCCCCGGTGAACAAGTCATAGGTGCACAATCGCTTGAATTCGGTTCCCTCGTTGGTCAGGAAAAACAGTTTTTGCGATGCAGGGTCGAATGTCTCCGCCCGAAAAGCAATCGCACCCTCATGCGGGGTCAGGTGCTTGATCTCCTGTTTTAAAATATCGTATAGATAAATGTCGCTGTCCGACGTTGTGTTTGCCCTGTTTAGCCCCAGCCACCGTTCGTCCCGGCTGATGGGCCCCAGATCAAGCCCTTGCTCATTCTTATAAAGTAAAGTACGGGTGTAGCTCTCAGCGTCATAACGGTACAAATCGAAAAATCGTTGATCGCGCTCATTGCTTGAAACGTAAAAAGCGCTTCCATCCGGGCGCCAGCCCATGAATTGGGCCTTGAGCCCATCTCCCGGACTCAAGTCCCTCTCCGTGCCGTCCGGATCAAGCACGAAAAGGTGAAAGTTTTCATTGCCACCCCGATCCTTGGTAAAAAGAACTCGATCGTCATGCGGAAAGAAGCTGACCGAAAAAAGGCTATCAACTGCAGAGTGGGTCAGAGGCTGCTGCGCGCTTCCATCTACCAGCAGTGTATAGGCATTGAAAATGCCCGTCGCATTGCTGCTGAAAAGAATACGCTTCTCGTCGGCGCTGAACGAGGCCCCCAGCATGGAAGTCGTCGCCATGAATTGTTCAATGGTGTAGCGCTTCATTTCATGTTTGGCAAGGTTAGGTAAGCTGCATCATAACAATTAATCAACTTGCGCATAACTGTATGTTTCCGCACAGTCGCAACCAAAGTGGGCCGATATGCTTCGTTCGATATGCGCTGGAACGGACAGTTATAAGTGGAGGTGTACCGACGTGTGAGGCGGGGAGACATACGAATTGTCCCGGCCGCCAGAAGCAATACGCCTCGTCGGGATTTTCCCAGTGAAGAAATGATTTTGACTGGGTCGTGGAACATGGATCGGGGTTTCAGCGAGGTAGTCGGTCAACTTACCCCTGATATGTGTAAATTGGGCTTTATGATGTCTTTTCTTGGAGGAATAGCGATGCGTATCACCTGGATTTTGATTGCAGACAGCAGCCGAGCCCGAATTTTCGAGAAAAAAGAGCGCGAGAAACACTTGACGGAAGTCGAAGACTTGGTGGATGCCGAAGGCCGGGCAACCAGTAAGGAGCTTCGCACGGACGGACGCGGGCGCTTTTATGGAAAAGGCGAGCGAGACCAGGGCCATACCGCAGAGCCGGCGGTGTCCCCAGTTGAGCATGAAAACGACTTGTTCGCGCATACCCTGGGTCGATATCTCGACGACGCCCGCAAAGCAAACAGTTACAACCGCTTGTACCTTATTGCGCCGCCCAAATTTTTAGGGCTGATACGCGCCAGCCTGGCGGATGAAGTAAAAAAAATGGTCCACGGAGAACTTCAGAAAGACATCTCTACTCTTTCTGCCCAGGAGGTAGAGGGTTACGTCAAAGAAGAAACTATATGGATCTTATAACCATAATAACCTGACCGGCATCCCGGTACGCTCCGCTCATCCATGATCTCGCACGATTGAGCTCGGGGCTAATGCTCGCCCCCTAAAGCTCACCTGTGGTGCCATCCCTCTGGCTCAGTGTCTTTGATTGAACGTAACGATAGGCAGGATCATGACAACCGAAACCTTAAATACCGCCACTTCCGCATCGGACGAGGATACCCTGGAAGAAAGCCTGCAGGAAGTGTTCGGGCTGTCTCACTTGAGGCCGGGCCAGAAAGAAGTTATTCAGAGCGTATTGAAGGGACGCGACACGCTGGCAGTGATGCCGACTGGCAGCGGCAAATCGCTCTGTTATCAGCTGCCTGCTCTAAACCTGCCGGGCACCGCCATTGTCGTATCTCCGTTGATTTCGCTGATGAAGGATCAGGCTGAGAAACTGGAGGAGGTCGGGATTGATGCGGCACTAGTTAACAGTACGCTAAATTCGCAGGAAGAGTCGGAAACGTTGCGACATATCCGCCGGGCTGGCAGCGATGTCGTATTCGTCACCCCCGAGCGCCTGTCGGACCCCGACTTCATCGCCGATCTGCAGCGCATCAATATCAACCTGTTTGTCGTGGATGAGGCGCATTGTATTTCCCAATGGGGGCACGACTTTCGTCCGGCTTATCTCGGGCTGGGGGGCGCGATCAGCGCACTTGGCCACCCGCCCGTGCTCGCTTTGACGGCCACTGCTACACGAGAGGTCATTGACGATATTGTGCGACAGCTTGGACGAGGCCCCATGCACATCATCAATACCGGCATCTATCGCCAGAACCTGCGCTACCGTGTGCTGCATGTCACCAACGCGGAAGAAAAATTTAGCAAGCTGAATAATCTGGTTCAGCAAAGCCAAGGCAGCGGGATAATTTATGCGGCCACTGTCAAAGCAGTGGAAGAATTGATGGTCGCGCTTCGGGCTGGAGGGCACAGCGTCACGCTTTACCACGGACGGCTGGCAAAAAAGGTGCGCAGCAACAATCAGGAAGAATTCATGGGTGGACGCAGCAGGATCATGGTGGCAACCAACGCGTTCGGCATGGGCATCGACAAGCCCGATATCCGATTTGTGGTGCACTTTCAGATACCGGGAAGTCTTGAGTCCTATTATCAGGAAGCCGGGCGCGCCGGCCGCGACGGCCAAGCTGCCGCATGCACTCTGCTTTATGACGTGCAGGATAAGCGTATCCAGCAATTCTTTCTGGCTCGCCATTACCCAGGCTATGAGAACCTGCATGAAGTTTATAAGGAAATACAAAGCCTTCTAACGAACAATGTCGTGGCGGAGTTCAAGCAATTGCATAAAGCGGTGGGGCGGTTTTCTGTTCCCGGCCTTCAGGTGATACTGAAGCTGCTCGAGGACGGCGGCATCCTTGCGCGCGACAATCGCCTCGGTTACCGCCTGCTAAAAAAAGATGTGAAGTCGAATGAACTTATCCTACTCGCGGAAAGTTCAGGCAGGAAGCACGCCCATGACCGGCACGCGCTTGAGCGGATGGTATTTTATGCACAAAGCGGATTTTGCCGATGGAAGGTTCTGTTGGAGTATTTCCATGAGGAAATGGAATGGGACCACTGCGGACATTGCGATAACTGTTTAAGCCCCCCACAAACAAGACTCCGCCCTACGCCCACGCTTATTAAAAACCGCCGCGAGAGTCGGGCGGTTAAAAAAGCGCCGCCGCGGCCCCTGTTTCCCTCAGGGGCCGCGGTTCAGGTTCCGGGAGTGGGAAAAGGTCAGGTCGTCAGCACCACCGATGACATGGTAACAATTGTTTTTCCCGATAGCCGAACGCGCACATTTCTAGAAAGCTACGTGAAGCCAGTCCGAGCCAAGGGTGAGAATGATGGTCCACCTGCGCCAAGGTCTACATCAGCATAGGTCGATTCATCAAAGGTGCATTCCGCCTGGCGAATCCTCGCTGATTGCGGCCGGCTACCCGCATTAAACCCGTCCCGGTCTGAAAGGAAGAGGACATGGCGGTCGGGAGGCTACATACAGCCAGCCGCACACCGTGTCGGAGCGGCCCGGCTGCACTCAAAGAATTAAGGAGATTATTATGCTCGACGATCCGGCCGTTCTCATACTGATGTACTTCATCCTGCCGGTTTGGCTGCTAGCCGGCTGCGCCGATTGGCTTTGTCACCGGGCCACGCATATCGAGACCACAAGTGGTGCCAAGGAATCGATGCTCCACCTGCTTCTGTTTGCGGAAATTGGCCTGCCGCTGCTCGCCGCGATTTTCCTTCAGATAAACGCGGGCATCATTGCCTTCATGATTGTTGCCTTGGTTCTCCATCAGGCCACGTCCCTTTGGGACGTCAGTTATGCCGTGACAGTGCGAGAGGTGACGCCGGTCGAGCAGCAGGTGCACAGCTTCCTCGAGATGCTCCCGCTGATGGCGATCCTGTTTGTTATTTCACTGCATTGGGGCCAGTTTCAGGCACTGTTTGGCTTCGGTCCGGAAACTGCGCGCTTCGAACTCCGCTGGAAGGAAGAGCCATTGCCGGCAACCTATGTGCTTTCCATTTTGGGCGCTGGTTTCCTGTTCGAAATCGTTCCCTTCGTCGAGGAGTTCTTACGCGGGCTACGGGCGAACCGCGGCGCGCTTGTACCACCGAAAGCTCGAACGAATAAAAACCCGTGAACTGAGCGACGCGAACGCGGATGAGCGACCAACACAGATGCCGAGCAAAATCGCTGATTTGTCTTAAGCCATTAGCTATTTCGGACGCGGAGGATTCTTACATTTGATTTCCCACTGGAGCTCCTGCTCTGCCAACCCTGTTCCGCGCGGTAGTAGATTAATAGGGGTTTGCTCATTAACGAGAACATATCCTGATTTGCAGATCTCATTGGCGCGCCTGGTCAATGTTGTCGTCGCCCAGTCTCGACTCGATTGACAAGGCTTGAAGTTAGTTTTAATGAAATAATGCCTTGTTCCATCCGCTAATGTCGTTGAAGGCGGGTCTTGCACGCGCGACCCCGCACAACCGGTTAGCGATAAGATCATCAATGAAACTATTACGGGAAATTTCATAAATACTCTTCGCCATGAAACGGCGCTTTTCTATTCAGGCCGTGAATTATGCCGGAAATTCTTCGTTAACCGGTACTGTTTAATTCCAGAGCGGCAAAAGCGCGGAACGCTGCCAACTCCTGCGAAAGACCTGTTTTGTTAACCCGACAGCACCCGCGTGTTAGCATGTCCGAACCCGAATTTGGCAGCTTAGCTCGACACATGTCTTATATCCTCGCTCTCGATGCGGGCACCACCAGCGTGCGCGCCATTATCTTCGATTATGATGGTCGTATCTGCGGTCTGGCTCAAAAGGAGATACAGCAGATTTTTCCCCATCCGGGCTGGGTTGAACACGACCCCCAGGAAATCTTGCAGGCGCAGGTAGCGGTGGCGGAGAAAGCCCTCGATCATGCCGGTATTCGGCCCCATGATGTCGCTGGGGTCGGCATCGCAAATCAGCGCGAGACCAGCATCGTGTGGGATCGCGCGACGGGCGATCCGGTATACAACGCCATCGTTTGGCAGGATCGGCGCACTGCCCAGATGTGCGACAAGCTGCGCGATGCAGGACACGAGGGCGCCATTCAGCAACTCACCGGGCTGATCCTCGATCCATATTTTTCCGCGACGAAGATCGCCTGGATTCTCGATAATGTGGCAGGCGCGCGCGCGCAAGCGGACGCAGGCAGGCTCATATGCGGGACGGTGGACACGTGGCTCATCTGGAAGCTGACGGGGAACAAAAAAATACATGTGACCGACCCAAGCAACGCATCCCGGACGATGCTGTTCAACATCCATGGTGGCAAATGGGACCCGGGCCTGCTTGAACTTTTCCGCATCCCGCAAAGTATGCTGCCGACGGTGCGCTCTTCGAGCGAAGTGTATGGCGAAATCGACGCTATCGCGGGCCTCTCGCATATGACCGTGGCTGGCGCGGCGGGTGATCAGCAAGCGGCTCTTTTTGGGCAAATGTGCGTGCGGCCCGGACTGGCGAAAAATACTTACGGCACTGGCTGTTTCCTGCTACAGAATATCGGCACGCAAGCGGTTGCATCCACGCAACGCCTCCTCACCACGGCAGCTTGCAAAATCGGAGAAAAGCAGGAATTCGCGCTGGAGGGCAGCGTCTTCGTCGGCGGCGCCGTCGTGCAGTGGCTGCGCGACGGGCTCCGCCTCGTCCGCTCCGCACAGGAGATGGATGTGCTTGCAGCATCAGTGACGGATAGTGGCGGCGTCGTCCTGGTGCCGGCGTTCACCGGATTAGGGGCGCCTCATTGGGACCCTTATGCGCGCGGTATGTTGATCGGCCTCACGCGTGACACGAGCGCCGCGCATGTGGCCCGGGCCGCGCTGGAAGGTATTGCATTCCAGGTGGCCGATCTGGTGGATGCGATGCGCGCTGACACCGGCACGCAGCTAAAGGAGCTGCGCGTAGATGGGGCTGCGTCCCGTAGCGATCCATTATTGCAGTTCCAGGCGGATCTTCTCGGCGTGCCCGTGGTGCGACCGGCCGTGGTCGAAACGACCGCGCTCGGGGCTGCTTATCTCGCCGGGCTCGCGGTCGGTTTTTGGCAAAACACCGATTCGATCGCGACACATTGGCAGATCGAGAAAGTCTTCCATCCGCATATGCCGCTCGACCGCGTGGCCGAACTCCGAGGGCGCTGGAAAGAAGCGCTGAGCCGCGCGAAAAATTGGGAGAATAAAGGGGAAAAGCCGCGAAGTGAATACCGCTGATTACTTCTGTCAACCACGACGATTGTGAAATGCCGTACAGAAATATCGCTCGTATGCAGTCATCATCCATGTGCGGACACAAAGATGCGTTACATTCCGCGGATAAGCATGTTGGAACGCCAAGTGACACCGGTCCTTAACACGGTCAATAACCACGTAATAAGGAGGTTTTTATGGATAACATCATCGCAGCACGGTTTCAAACGGACGACGAGGCAAAGGCAGCTGCCGCGTCGCTGGCTGATTTGGTGGACAAGAACGATATCTGCATTTTTTTTAACAATCAGCCCGGCGCCCACGATTCTGCCAGGGATGCCAATAGCACTGGCGATCAGGGCGCTGCAAAAGGCGCAACAACCGGAGCAGCGTCCGGAAGCGTTGTCGCAGGGACGATTGGGACGCTGGCTGGCGGCCCGGCCGTTGGCGCGGTAGCGGCTGCGGTGGGCGCCTATACCGGCTCCCTGGCAGGCACAGCGGGCGGACTGCCGGACCAGGGCGAGGCGACCAACAAGGGTCCACGTCCGAGGTCTGCCGGCATGATGCTTGCGATACGCGTTGTGAATACCGATAATTCAAAACAGATAATTGAACGCCTGAGGGGTTACGGCGCCGCGGACATCGAACGGGCGCAGGGCAAATGGGAAAATGGGGACTGGATAGATTTCGATCCTGCAACCCCCCCGCGACTGGTACATTGACCGCTATGTCCGTAGCCTCGGTTTACTCGTCATACCTTTTCATGCGATTTGTTAGGGGATCCATCCGGTGCTAAAGCAATCAAGCCGAGAATAATGGAGCGGAATAATCCGTGAGTTTGTGGCCTGAGGGAACAGAATCGGGCGCGCTCAGGGTAGAGGCGCTGGCGGCCCAGGCCGAGGCTGCGGGACTGATCTATGTATCGGACAGCGATGCTGGGATTCGTAGAATACGTTGCGGTCGCGGCTTTCGGTATATCGACCCCAATAAAACAACAATTAAAGATAAGACCGAACTTGAACGCATTGCTCGGTTGGCGATCCCTCCGGCTTATACCGATGTGTGGATTTGCCTTGACCCTCAAGGCCATTTACAGGCAACCGGACTGGACGCGCGAAAGCGTAAGCAGTACCGTTATCATCCTGAGTGGCGCGAAGCGCGAGACGATATCAAATTCGGTCGAATGGCGGAGTTCGGCGAAGCGCTACCACGGCTTCGCCAGTGCCTGCAGAAGGACCTGAGGCAACGAGGTTTGCCGCGAAAAAAGGTCGTTGCCGCCATTGTAAGCTTGCTGGACAGCACACGCGTCCGTATCGGCAACCTCTCTTATGCCCGCGATAACAATAGTTTTGGGCTGACCACGCTGCGTAAGCGTCATCTGGCCTTCATCAATGGGCGGCACGTACTGCTGAGATTCCGTGGCAAGAGCGGTGTCGAGCATGAGGTCCGGATAGATGATCGGCGCATCGTCAACATCATCCGTGACTGCCAGCAGTTGCGCGGTCAGCATCTTTTCCAATACCTGGATGGCAGTGGTAAACGTCACCCCATCGGAGCGGAGCAGGTGAACGCCTACCTGCGTGAAACCATGGATGCCGAGTTTACCGCCAAGGATTTCCGCACGTGGGGTGCGACGCTAAGAGCGTTTGAACTAATGCTGGACACGCCATTGCCTGAATCCTCAAGCAAGAGGGCGCTTAATGCCTGTATCCTGTCTGCGACGAGAAAAGTTGCTGAAGAGTTACGCAATACCCCGGCGGTCTGCCGTAAATCCTACATTAATCCAGCAGTGTTTCTTGCCTGGCAAAATGGAGTTCTTCATAGGTGCATGCGAGACGTCGCAGAGGGGATGCAGGAAGAGCTGGAATGCGTCGTGCTTCGTTTCCTTCATCAGGAACAAACGTCCAACGGTATACTCGTGCGCTAGCTTCTTTTGGGCCTTACGGGGGCAGATAAAAAGGATCCTAATGCGCACGGCGGGGCGTTACTAAATCGCAGTATTAACCAGGACACCGCACTCGCATGTCTACTCGGTAATACGCCCGATAGAAGTCATAGTATGTGCTTCTTTTGGACTGGCACAACGCCGGAAGGATAAAACTGGTAGTATGAAACTAACCCGGGAACCGCGGGTCCTCATGCTCCGAGATGATACAGACCAGTCATTCAAATCCAACGAATTTTTCCGCCCTTAACCCCGATTGCGTGCTGAACGCACTGGAAAGCGTGGGCTTCCGCAGCGATGGCAGGTTGCTGGCACTTAACAGCTACGAGAATCGTGTCTATGAAGTGGGCATGGATGAAGGCCCGCCGCTGGTAGCGAAATTCTATCGTCCGGGGCGCTGGACCGATGCGGCGATACTCGAAGAACACGCGTTTGTACAGGAACTGGCCGAACACGAAATTCCGGTGGTGTGCGCGTTGGCGCCGAACGGGCTGACGCTGCACCGTTTCGACGGCTATCGCTTCGCTATTTTTCTAAAACACGGCGGGCGCGCGCCGGAACTGGAAGATCGCAACACACTTGAACGAATCGGACGTTTCCTCGGGCGCATACACGCACTCGGCTCGTTGAGGCCGTTTAGCGAACGCCCTACTCTTAATAGCGCCACTTTCGGCGCACAACCGCGGGACTACCTGCTGGGGCACGGATTTATTCCCGCCGATCTTGAGGCGGCCTACCGCAGCGCGGCAAATCAGGCCCTGGACGGCGTTCAACACTGCTTTGAACGTGCCGGTGACGTG
Source organism: Nitrosospira sp. Is2 (assembly GCF_033095785.1). Lineage (GTDB taxonomy): Bacteria > Pseudomonadota > Gammaproteobacteria > Burkholderiales > Nitrosomonadaceae > Nitrosospira. The sequence goes on from NZ_CP137134.1 coordinate 1,002,966, forward strand.
CGAGCGCTACGCCTGCATGGCGACTGCCACCCGGGCAACGTGCTGTGGACAGAGCAAGGGCCCCACTTTGTTGATTTTGATGATAGCCGCATGGGTCCGGCAATACAGGACTTGTGGATGCTATTGTCGGGCGAACGCGCCGACATGGCGCGGCAGTTAACCGATATCCTCACCGGGTACGAAGATTTTGCCGATTTCGACGAACGCGAATTGCATCTGATCGAGGCACTACGCACCCTGCGCCTTATCCACTACGCCGCGTGGCTCGCGGCGCGCTGGGATGATCCCGCGTTCCAGAAGGCATTCCCATGGTTCAATACCCAGCGCTATTGGCAGGATCGTATCCTCGAATTGCGCGAGCAGATTGCGTTGATGGATGAGCCGCCGCTATGGCAGGCATAATTCAAAAACATCCAACATAATCTTTTGGAACCAGTGAATTCAAGAACAATGCCTCGGCCTCCCTGCCCTCCTTTTCCCCCTTGCCCATGCGGTGCTGGCGATAAAAGCTTCACAGACTGCTGCGGGTCGCTACCTTGACGCGGGCGAAACTGCTCCCACCGCGGAAGCATTTATGCGCTCGCGATATGCTGCATACACCCTCGGCCGCGAAGGCTATCTGCTGGAAACATGGCATCCCAGCACACGTCCAGCCTCGCGCGACGTAGTAAGTGAGCTACACAACAAATGGCTGGGACTGGAAGTGAAGCACCATGAACAGCGAGGACCGAGTAACGCGTTGGTGGAGTTCGTAGCACGTTACAAGATTGGTGGCCGCGCCCATCGCCTGCACGAAATCAGCCGCTTCGTACATGAGACCGGGCGATGGTTTTATGTCGGTGGCGATATTATCCATGACCCAACTGCAAGGGGCTAAATGCTTGTCTCCTAGCTCTGGCGCGGAGTAATCGCTATTCGGTCCGTACAACCACTAGCTTTGCTCAGCATCTGCTGGCTTAAATACATAAAGCGCGGTACGTTTCGGCCTCTTCCCCCTCTTCCCCCTCTTACCGGAATTGTCGTTGATTCGCGCAGGACAATGCTTAGGCGCGTTCCAGTGTCCGGATGAACTGAAGCTAACAAGGATGTACTTCAGTCCAATTGTTTGTTTCACAAAAAAAAAGAAAAATGACGTCGTGTCCGAAGGAAACTTTGCTGACACACGCAAAGCAAAAAGCGGCTACTGACGGAGGTTTTATTGCCCTGCCCGAGCCCGCTTGGACAATAACACACGGGATTAAGGAAACACATGAACGACACTTTACTTCTAGTTGTTATCAATCTTGCTGAGGCCGACGTCCCTGTCGAGACCGATGTAACGCTTGTGGCCGGGGGTTTCCTGATTTCCGGCTCGGTCGTCAGCGCAAAAAAATATTTTACACATAACGCCATTGTTACCATGGCTGGAATGATTGAGCAGATCAAGAGCGAAGCTGCGCGGCAAGAAAATAATCAGGCTGAACCTATAAAAAGGAATTTTATTCACTTGAAAGACGCGCGGTACTATACCCCCGGGCAGAATCCTATTCCCAGCAATACCGGCGTTTTTTGTCGCATTTCCCTCGACGCTATCTCCGGGTTCTCGTTTGGCAGGCTTTCGGTGGGTATTGCGAACTCGACATTAGCCCGTATCAATTCCCGGTAAAGACCATGCTGGTTTTCTATACTTAACCCGTCGATTCGGGAAGCTGCGTCTTCCTTTCATTTTGCGTATACCGGCTTACTGTGTTTGTGAAGCTGTCTTCGAAGGGTGTGACTCTAGGGGACGACCAAAGCCACCGAACGATAAAGTGAGAAATGGCAATTAGTTCCGGGCAAACTTTCTGAACTTCCAATACTTTTAACATTCACAAATTGATCACCTACCCCCCATAATTCCTTCACGGCCAGTATGTTATTCTTTCCATTCGTAATTCATGTCCTGAACTTTAACGATGCCGAAGCGTCAGGAGAATATGACATGAGAAACTTAATGCTCGCAGTAATGGGGTGTCTCGTAATTGCCGCTGAACTTGAGGCCACAAAAAAAATCGAGGAAATGAACCAGAGGGCGCAGGTTCGCGCCGAAGCAGTAGACTGCGAAGGTTGGAAGCACAGCGAGAAGATAGGGCCAAAGGTAGGCCAGCACCGCGATGTTGAACGATCCGGCTAGGCCAGGAATTTTTGATCAATGAGCGGGCTACGAGGCACTGACTTCAAAAAAAGAACCAGCGCGCTCAATTCACCCGGCTAATCGGCGGCAAAAAGCAATCGCGGCTCTTGGTTTCCAAAACGGTCGAGTTATTGGCCGGCGACCGGTAATAAGCCCCTGAACGATTGCGAAGGGGTTACTTTAATAATCCAAATCCATTTTTTGGGCTATCGCACATTCAATTCCGGCATTCCGGTGAATGAAAGAAGATTGCAGGGCAGGAATCGTCGGCATATCGATATAAGCTAGCACAGCCGCATTTATATGCAGGCAGTTTGTAGAGGACTTAATCGCCCCACATTGAGATTCAGCTTGAACTGTCTTCCATGCTCGTCCCCGGCGCCACTCTGTTTCGGAAGTAACGGAACTCATGCTAAAAGGAATATTTAACAGCGAGGCCAGAAGTGCGCTCTCCCTCCGCTTGTCCCTAGCGTAAAACCAGATGATAGCGTCCTTTATCATTCATTACATTTAAACCCCTGCGGTTTTTTAAGCGATGAGTTCTCGAACAGAAGCCTGCGCAGATTCAAGGCATGCGGCATGCGTAAATCTTTCTATACCGCTCTGTTCCGACAAATAACCGTATCGCACCGTGCGCTCCCGCCACGCTTGGTCTATATTAAAAAAACGCTAGAAAATTCGTAACCCCCGCTTCGATGGCATGCGCTAGCATCATCTACGCCCCGCTCGCAGTAAGCTGGGCGATATGAGGATGAGGTGGGTTCCTTCGCATAATTCAAAAGGAGTTCAGGCATGGCACTTACACAACTCGCTAAATCCCGTTGGAAAGACTATTTCGAGCGCCTCTCGAAGATGTTGGGCACGAAGCTGGTGGAGTTGGAAGTCGCCAGCCTGGGACTGGGCGACCAGGTTGAGGTCGAGTGGGTACCGCTGATTGGTCTGACCTATGATCCAAAGAGCGACGTTCTGGCGGTGATGCTTGAGGGAATTGAGCACAACATCCAGCATCCGCAGCAAATATACGTGGAACAGGATGTCGAGACCCTCCACAGCATTGACGTCGAAGATGCTTCGGGAGAACATCATATTTTGCTCCTGAAGGACCCCCTCAGACTGCCGCCACCCGCACCGTAAAAAGGAATCGGCTCGGCATCCCGCTAACCTGGAATGCCTGTATACCGGTAATCCGTTTTCCCTGGGTTCGCCGTTCCCAAGTTTCGTGCGGGTTTTTCAACTGTCCCTACCGGCGGTTAAAGCGCCGACTTTCGAGGCCAATTCCATCGCAAAGCGCTGGAGCGTTTCGCCTTCTTCCAGACCATCGAGGAAGCGCGGGGGTATTCCCGATAGTCCGACTTGGGCTCCGACCAGCGCGCCCGTCAAAGTGGCCCGAGCCTGGTTTTCGCCGCCGCTATTTACAGCGTGGAGCACAGCCGACTCAAAATCGTTCGGAAAGCGGGCAGTGAGATAGTAGGCTGCCGGCAGCTGGTGATAAATGGCACAGGTCATGCCATAAACGATGGAGACTTTCCATGCGGGCTCGATCCGGATATCCGGGTCCAGCGCGGCCGCGGCCACATACGAGGGCGTGAGCAGGGCGTCCGGAGAGACGAAATGCCCGCTTTCCGGCGGGCGATCCTCCTTTGGCGGCTCCAGGTCGGTATGCGCCATCGAATGGAAAGGCAATTTTCCCGCCCTTGCCAATCGCATGAGCTTGCCGGAAAGGCTCCTGTTGAGCTTGTGCCCCTGCACGAGCAGGCCCAACACTGCCCCGTACGCGACAGTCAGGGTAACCACGGTATCGTCGATCTGGGTGAGCCGGGTATTGCTGGAGATGGTGCTGGCGAGTTCCTCCGGCTGGAGGGCGTAACGAACCGCCAGGGCCAGCGTGCGCCCTATTGCTTCGGTAGTGTCCGCCTGGCCTCCCGTTTGCCCCCATGGCAGGTTCTGCTGCACCCGCTTGCGCCAGGCATCCCGGATCGACTGCTGGGTGTACCCGCCCGGTCCGTTCACGGGCAAGCCGTTGAGCAATGGAAGTATTTCCTCATCCATGCGCCGGCAGAAATCCGCTTCGTCATAACCGTCGCGCTCGATCAGCGAGCGCAGCATGAGCCGGAGAAGGATGCCCGTTTGGGAGAGCTGGCCCGCCTTGAGGTTGCTATGGTAGCGCCCGGGTTTTGGATCGGTGTAGGTCGTGATCCAGTCACCGTAGTCGCGGCGGAGCGCCGACAGGTCGTAGTACCAATGGGGGCCGAGTCCTAAGGCATCCCCGATTATTGCGCCCATGATGGCGCCGGCGGCTCGATCCTGTATGGCGGGGTCGGACATATTCTGATCCTCCTCTCGATTAACCTCATTATCTCCCGACGGTAACCTGGTACGAGCGGTTAATTCCATAAGCTTCGCCGGAAGACAACTTGCTTGACCTCAAACGCTTGCGTTCAGCAGCGGTCAAGGCGGTCCGCTGGAACGAAGGGGTTAGCCAGCGTCGAAGTCATGCCTTTGGCACGATGGAAGCAGTGCCGCCAGCATCAAAAAGACCGACAAGACGTGGTTTCCCACGCACGGAAGCACATCCGCCCCACAGGCGTTGGCGATAGATTCGCGTAAAGGGTTGCTGCTGTCAAGGCAGATGTTCCAGGCCATTCGACACTTAGCGGGCCACCTATCCTATCGCTCAGGTCGCTCAAGTTGTAATGCACCGACACCCTCTTCCAAACTTGCATTTCTTGCACGCGGAATATGCGTGCATCAGCATCACGCTAACACACGCTCCTTTAACTACCATCGGGAGAGTAACTTCCGATCGATTTCGATGCTGGAGCGCCGACTCCCTGAAGTGGTTTTTTGACGGGCCGAGCGCAATGTTGTTGTCCAAGAATTGCTCCCTCTCCCCTGACGATGGCGATCACCACGGCTGCTGGAATAGTGAAAGTACGTCACCAAGAACATTGAACCCCTTGCGGTAGGCTAACAGCGAGACAGAAACTAAGCTTGGCACTTTGGGCGGCATTGACAGCGACGGTTCTGGCATCAACGACGCCGGGCAGGTGATGGGTTGGTTTTCCCACGGCTGGAGGCGCCCCCCATGCTTTCATCACCGGCTCCAATGGCGCAGGCGTGATGGGCCTCAATTCGCTGGTTGATCTTCCCCTGGGGTTGCTCTATCGGAAGTCACCTCTATTAATAACGCAGGCCAGGTCATCGCCATCGCATCATCCCGGAACCGGAGATCTCTGCGCTCTTTCTGCAGGGCTGGCCTTGATTGAATTCGTGGCGCGGTGAAGAAAGATGGAGAAAGAAGATGGGCCGCGGGCTTTTAGCTTGGACTAGATCTGTAGTGGTCAAATGACATCCGTCAAATAACTTCCGACATGCTATAGCGGCAGCTGCGGCTTGATCAGCCCCTCGCATCTGGCCCATGCTCGCCTATGTCGGTGCGACGCTTGCCGGTCATCACCGCTTTGACTATCGGGGCTAGCTGCACTACTTGCTCTCGTTGACTCTCCAGTACTCGGCGTCATCAACTTCAACGGACAGAGTGCAAGGGGGATTCTCGACTCGATTGGGAAAATCAGGCCGCAGTAATTTTCGTCTACTGCGCCGAGAGGCGTTAAATCATTCCCATCCGGCCTGTGGATTAACAGTATTCAAATGCGATTATCTGATGGCTTCTATATTTTTCCCAACATTTTGTTTTTCAATAGTTTGCTGTTAAAACGTAGATATATTAGTTCTCTTTGATTCTCGTGAATTGTGTAATTTTCTCTGCTTGATCACGCAGGAATCACACCGGCACAGCAATATTGTGTTTATGAAATTTCAGCCGTCGGAACCTTGCCGTTCAGTACCGTTATCACCGCCTCTAATTTCGCGCACTCATTCGTCTGCGCGCCCACCGTTTTTTTTGCCAGATAATCACTCCTGTAATGGAGAGCATCGCGACGAGGAGCCCCATCATTGAGACCATGATGCGGCCCGGAAGACCGAGGATCCGCCCGGAATGCAACGGAAATTGTGCCTGCATAAAAATGTCACCCATGGTTCCAGACCCTGGTATTCTGGCTCCAGCCGAAGCGGCATTTTTCCCCTCGAAATACAACGATGCATTACCGAGCCCCCCGTCCCCGTGCTCGTGCCCTGGCTCAAAAAAAGTGACACCATAAACGCCAATCTCTGGCACATAGAATATGCCCCCGGGCGGCGTGCTCCAACCCAGCTGTCTGGCTTCCTCGGTGGCCAGTTGGAGAATGGCGCGCCGGTTCACCACAGGTTCAATCGGCTGCTCAGGGGGATTGGGAGGTCGGGTGAAGGGACTGGGAGTTAGTGGTGAAAACAGGGACACAAGCGGGCGCATCACCTGCTGATTGAGATTCATCGATACGGCCGTAATCGCAAGAATCAGCAAAATCCCCCATACCCAAACGCCACCGGAGCGATGCAAGTCGAAATTGAGCTTGGCGGCCCCTTGATGCCAGCGAAAACTGAAGGATTTGGACCACGCACTCGCGCTTGGAAACGAAATTGATAAAGCGACAAAGCAGTCAAGTGCCCATACAATGGCCAGGATGCCCATGAACCAGATTCCAAGCTCTATCCCGAACCCATCGGGGATATGCATGCTGTAATGCAACTTATACAGGAAGGGCAGCAGATTCTCGCGGCTTAGCGAAATCTCCCCCCACATCCGCTTCCCCCGTACCTCGCCGTTCACAGGATCAAGCGTCACCTGGTTGAAATCCAGCTCGAAAGCTTTGCCTGTAGCTGGATCGATACGCGCACTCACGCCCAATCCAATGTTATGCCCGGATTCCCCCGCTAGGGGAACCCAGGTTATTAGCAGCCGCGGATCGGCTGCTTCCAGTTGTTCGGCAAGAATCAACGGGGAAACAGGTACGCCCTCGCCCTGTGCTTCGAACAACTGCGGGTTGAGCCACTCGTCCACCTCGTGGTCCCAAGAGATTATCGCGCCTGTAAGCCCTGATATGAACAGAAAAACAGCGAGAAAAAGCCCAACCCAGCGGTGCACCAGGGCCAGCAAGCTGCGCCCGATTCGCTGCTTGCTGGTCCTCCGGCTTTCTAATCCTCCGGTAACGTCAGAGATTTCAGATGCCATAATTCATTCTAGACCTCAAACTGCACTGTTGAATACAATCGGTGCTGGCACCGTCGGGCTGTCTTTCGCCGGTTTGCTTTCCTTCCTTGGCGCACTGGCCGTACTGTCCTTTACCCGTTCCCGGCTATTGAAAGTCAGACACCCGCTCTCCATGCGTACAAGTTGATCTGCAAGGTGAAAGTACCGGTCATCATGCGATATTACTAGCACGGCCTTGCCCATGGCTCGTAGTTCGGGAAGGATCTCCCGGTAAAACACTTCCTTGAATAGCGGATCCTGGTCCGCGGCCCATTCGTCGAACATAAAAAATGGGCGGTCCTCCAGGTACGCTACCACCAGGGCTAGGCGCTTGCGCTGCCCTTGCGATAACGCGAGGGTAGTGAAAGCTCCATTCTGCACTTTAACCTTGTTGTGCAAATGCAATTTTTCGAGGAGGCGATTGCCTTCGCTGTTCAGACGGGCGCTACTTGTCTCGAGCAGGCGATCAAAAAGGTGAAAGTCGGAAAAAATGGTAGAAAACAGCTGCCTATAGTGGTCGCGATTCATATCGTCTACTGTTGTGCCGTTAAAAACTATTTTTCCCTCTTCCGGCGGATAGAGGCCCACCAGCAATTTCGCCAAAGTAGTCTTGCCGCTACCATTGCCTCCTACCAAAAAAGTAATCTCTCCGGGCCGAAACTCCAGGTCTATGGGCCCCAGGGTGAATAAGTCGTCGCTCTGTTCGTGATAATAACGGTGCATTACCCCCTTCAGCGAAATAGAGTGCAATGCGGGCGGAGAAGAACCCTCCGCTCGCGTCTCTGAACTGGACATCTCGCGTATTATTTCATCGATCCGCGCGGCCGATACCTGCGCTAGATTGGCTCGCGGAATGTTCAGCAGGAGTGCCTCCAGCGGCCCGACCATATACACAAACACAAGCGCATAGCCGGTCATGATGAGCGCCCTGTCAGGAACATTCCCCACCAGTGCGAATAATACCAACCCGATAAACGCATACAGCAAAAATTGGGCCCAGCCGCCCGAGGCGACGAAGACCGACATCCCGAAGGTTCTTTCGCGGCGCACCGTTTCGATCGATTTGGCCAGTACGTCATCATAAAACGCCGTCTGTTTTTCGCGATTCAGACGAAGCTCCTTGGCCCCATCGGTAAGGGAACGAAAATAGGCAAATAGTCGGTCCTGCTCCTCCGCGGCGACACTGAGATGGCGTATCGCACGCAAATGCGCAAAGTGATAACCGACGGAGCCCAACCCAACAACGACAACTGCAAGCAGAAATACCTGCCAGGACAATAAAGCCATATATATAAGACATCCGGCGACGATGACCGCGTTCATCAGGATTACCGGAAAGCTTTCGAAAAATTCTGCAACGCGCGAGCAATGCTCGGCGAGCGCAGATTGTATGCGTGCCGCGCCAATTGATTCCAGGTGCCGGTAATCAGCCGCAAGCACACGTCTCGCGACCAAGCCTCGCAACTCCGCATGGGCGCGCTGCCCCAGGCGCTCGAAGAGAATGGCGGCAACCACGTAAGTCAGCATTACGCCGAGCGCAGTAACCCCGAAAATCAGCGCCATTTGTCCACGCTCCGACTCTGCTGCGGTAAGCGCGGAGCTGATCTGCGCCACCAGAAATACACTGCACGCGCCATGAACCACGGTCACTAACGAAGCGCCACCTAATAAGACCTTTGATCGACTGATGAGATACTTAAGCACGATGCCCCGCAATAAGAATGAGAATGGATATGGAAAAGACGAATGGGCAGTGCAAATATCCACATCTTACGATTGGAACGTCACGCCGTTTTTGTACGAAATGGCGGAAACACGGGGATCGGCTGGGAAACGACGGTTTCAGAACAATTTGTTAATGAGATTGATTACTAAAAAATAACGTTTCTCATTCGTCTTTATACGGGATAAGGGCATGCGCCTCAACCATGATTACGGGAGTTCGACGAATGGGCAAGCTGCACGAGCAGGGTCAACAATTATTGGCTCGTGTCACGACAGTTATTAGCCGCCCTGATGGGATCGCCTATACAGCAACAGTTGATGGCGACACCTTGCTTTTGCAAAAGGCGGACGGGGCGGAAAAATCGCAGTGGCATTTGTATCGACAGGCAGATCAACTGAACCTGGAAAGGATAGCGTCTAAACCTCGCGGAGTTGCGAACGCAGAACTACTGGCGGCAATTGAAGCTTGTTTCCTTAGTTATCCCGATTGCGGGACGCTCAACGTGAAAGCTCATGTCATCGCTGTCAACGAACTAATTTGTTCGGGCTTTTTGCTCAGAGACGAAAACGGGCAAATGAGCGTTAAAGCCGAGCTTTTCTGGCAGCAGCCTCGTCCGTGGCTCGTTCAATCGCAACCAGGGGTATTCCCGCTTACCTACACGTTTTGTCACGGTCGGAGGCATCCGCTACGGCCCCTAAAGCCTATGGGTCCGGTCTACCGGCGCTATATCCCCTGGCTTGAGCGAACGCTGTCTTTCAGTACGGTGGACCTTGACCGTGACCTTGAATCATTCAGCCGCTGGATGAATGACCCAGTCGTCGCGGCATCATGGCGCGAAGAAGGCGATCTCGGAAGACATCGCGCCTATTTGCAGAACATCGAGGCAGATGCCCATGTGACAGCGCTCATCGCAAGCCTGGATGATGAGGCTTTTGGTTACTTCGAGGTCTACTGGGCAAAGGAGGACCGCATCGCCCCGTTTTACGACGTGGATGACTTCGACCGCGGCTGGCATGTACTCATTGGAGAACCTCGCTTCCGTGGCAAGCCTTTCGTTACTGCATGGTTGCCCTCGATCTCGCATTATCTGTTTCTAGACGATTGCAGGACTCAACGTATTGTCATCGAGCCTCGCGCGGATAACTACAAGATGGTTCGTAATCTTGGTAAATGCGGCTATGCGCATGTCAAGGAGTTCGATTTCCCTCACAAACGGGCGATGCTGGGCATGTTGTTACGGGAACGCTTTTTCGCGGACCGGCTGTGGGTACCGCGGGAGACGACGACATCTCCCTATTCCCTATCTCTATCCTGAGGATATCCATGCATATTTACGATCTGATCGGTATCGGCTTCGGGCCCTCCAATATCGCCCTTGCCATCACTTTGGAGGAAAAAAGACAGGAGGGCTACAACGTTGACTCCTTCTTTATCGAAAAACAGCCGAGTTTCGCCTGGCATGCCAACATGATGCTGGACAACACGCATATGCAGATATCCTTCCTTAAGGATCTGGCGACCATGCGCAACCCGTCGAGCCATTTCACGTTTATCAATTACCTCCATCAGAAGCAAAGGCTACAGGACTTCATTAATCTGAAAACGTTTTTTCCGAGTCGTCACGAGTTCAACGACTACTTGGGGTGGGCAGCGGCGCATTTCAACCACCGCTGCGCATACGGTGAAGAAGTTTTGGAAGTGCTGCCCGAGAAGCGTAATGACGAAATCGCGCTGCTGCGTATTCGTTCGCGCGATGCCGGCAACACCATCCATGAGCGCTTGGCACGCAACCTCATCGTCAGCGTAGGAGGCGTGCCGAGCATCCCACCATGTTTTACACCGCTAAAAGACGACGTTCGGGTATTTCATTCCAATAGCTATCTCCGAGAGATCGCACAGCACGCATCCGCCGAAAGGATAGCGGTCATAGGCGCCGGTCAAAGTGCATCCGAGATTTTCATGGATCTGCACGGCAGGCCCAACGCGCCACACGTCGACCTCATCATGCGCGCCCGCGCGATCAAGCCTTCAGACGACAGTCCATTCGTCAACGAAATTTTCAATCCGGATTTCACCGACTTCGTTTTTAGCCACCCGGATCAGGACCGGGCTGCACTGCTTGATGAATTCTGGCACACCAACTATGCCGCGCCCGACCTCGTCCTGATCGAGCAGATCTTCAATGTTTTCTATCAGCAGAGAGTTGCCGGGAACGCACGCCATAGGTTCCTCCGTCGTCATGAAGTCGCCGCTGCTCACGCGTTGCCGGATGGCATCCGGCTGCTCCTGCGGAACCTGAACGATGGTAGCGAGCATCTAGCCACCTACGATGCGGTCGTGCTAGCAACCGGGTATAGCCGGGATCATCATAAGTCGCTACTGGGACAGCTTTCGCCTTATATGGACGGCTTCACCGTGGACCGTCAATACCGCTTGCAGAGCACGGACAACTTCAGACCAGCCATCTTCCTCCAGGGCGCGTGCGAATCGAGCCACGGCCTGAGCGATACGTTACTTTCGGTAACCGCTGTCCGCACCTATGAGATAGGTCAGGCACTGCTGGGCGCAGTAGACCAGCAAACAGGCAAGCAAACGGATAACCCGATACGAGCGGTTGCAAGTCGTTGAAGTTTTTTTAAATCTGATAACGCAGCGGACGGCATCCACAAGTTTTTTAACTACCTTAACTACCACCAACTATAACCATGAAAGCCTACATAAAAACCAACAAGTGGCTGAAACAATCAAAAAAAGTGGCACTATCAGCTGCACTGCAGTACCTATTCCTGACTATATCCGTAAACGGATACGCTTATGCTCAACAGGCGGACCCAGGATCCGCCAAACCGGATAAGAAAGAAAAAATAGCTGTGCCGGGTATGGTTGATGGGCAGGACGACAAGCAGAAATCTGCGGCGGCAGATAGCCCGGCAGTTCTGCCAGCGGTAGTGATCAAGGATAAGGCGCAAACCGCAGGTTATGTCACCAGTCGCACCGTCAGCGGGACAAAGACGGATACGCCGCTTACAGAGATACCCCAGTCGATCTCTATCATCAATCGAAGGGAGCTCGACATGCGCGGCGTGCACCTCAATTTCACCGAAGCGCTGCGCTACGTTCCCGGGGTAGCAGTCGACCAATTCGGCTTCAATGGAACAGGTTTCGAGTACATTGGCATGCGCGGCTTTAATGTCCAGACTACGGCCAACTTCCGAGACGGCCTGAGTCAGCAGGGGACAGGGCTTTATTTCGGCGCCTTTCTAACCGACCCCTATGCCCTTGAACGGGTGGATGTTTTGCGTGGCCCAACTTCGGTTATGTTTGGTCGCGGCGATGCTGGCGGTATCGTCAACCGCATCACAAAGCTGCCTAGCGCCACGCCCATCCGTGAAGTCGAGATCCAGTACGGCAATTTCGACCGCAAGCGGATTGCCGCGGATTTTGGCATCGTCAACGCGGACGGTACGTTGATGTTCCGGCTCGTGACCTCCGCGCTCGATACCGACACCCAAGTCCGGTTTCCAAACACTGACGGTGACCGCGCCGGAATCAGGCGCTTTTACATCGCGCCATCGCTTACGTGGCGCCCCAGCGACAGGACTTCCATCACTCTGTTTGGCGATATCCTTAACAACCGCAGTGGAGCAGGCGCATTTTACGTTGCAACGCCAGACGGCGGGCCGACCAATACGCTGCTTGCCGACCCCGGCTTTACCCGGTATTCCACCCATCAGGCTTCGGTCAGCTATAAAATCGAGCATCACTTCAACGACATCTTCACTGCCAGGCAGAACTTCCGTTTCATGAAGCAGGATGGCCATTTCAGGGATCTAGAGCCCGGTTTTGACTTTGACAGGGGGACTCGTTTTGCTCCAGATGGACAAACTTTACTTCGTAATGCCTTCTCCACCAGGGAGCGATTGGATCAGACGGCGCTGGACACCCACCTGCAAGCCAAGGTGGATACTGGGCCGGTAAATCATACCGTACTGGTTGGAATTGATTGGACGCGGACGAATGCCTCTCTGAGCAGGCTTGACGCCACTGGTACTCCAGGTATCAACATATTTAGTCCTGTATATTTTCAGCCAATACCCACGCCAAATTCACCCGGATTAGCTGGAACGCAAAAGATCGACCAGGTAGGATTTTATGTCCAGGATCAGATCAAATACCAGAACTGGCTTATGACCCTGAGCGGGCGGCATGACAAGGTTTCAAACAATACTACCGTTAATTTCCTCCCTGACGCGGTTAGAGACCGGGATGCCGCGTACACCGGCAGGGCCGGCTTGACCTACCTTTTCTCCAGCGGCGTCGCGCCCTACGTGAGCTATTCGCAATCGTTCCTGCCTCAGTCGGGGATCAGTTCCGGTGATGGCAGGCCATTCGATCCAACGCGCGCCGCCCAGTATGAAGTTGGGATCAAATACCAGCCACCCGGAACTAGAAGCCTGTTCACCGCAGCGCTGTTTGAATTGACGAAAACGAATGTACTGATTCCCGATCTGCGAGTAGGCGGTCTCCTCACCCAAACGGGTGAGATTCGCTCGCGAGGCGCGGAAGTGGAGGCAAGGACTGAACTCTATAGGGGCCTTAATTTTATTGGCGCGTTCACCTACAACGACGTTAAGGTCACTGAAAGCGATGCTTTTGTAGGAAAAATGCCGGTGCGCGTTCCGAATCTGACCACGTCGGGCTGGCTCGATTACAGTCTGGGCGCATTGAACATAGGATGGCTGAAGGGTTTTGGCATTGGTGGCGGCGTGCGTTACGTCGGACGCGTGTTCAACGACGACGCTAATACGAGCATCACCCCGTCTTTCACCTTGTTCGACGCGGTTTTCCGCTACGATCACGGCCCCTGGCGCTTTTTCCTCAATGCTAACAACATATTCAACGAAAAATACTATTCCGCAAGCTCCGGAGGAAATTTCTTCCGTGGCACGGAACGCTCGGTTATCGGGACGTTGAAACTTAATTTTTAACTCCTCACTAACGTTCTATCGGAGATATACACGATGCCGCTCGACCCGGATCTCGCCGCATTTCTTGAGTTGGTCGATGCTGGCATCGGCAACGGTGCCCGGCCGTTGCATGAGATGCCGGTCTCCGACGCTCGCCTGCAATATGACGCTTCCACACTTGCCCTGGATTCTGAGGGGATGGAAGTCGCAAGCGTCAGTTCAATCTGCATCCGCTCTCGGGATGGCAAGGAGATTGATGCTCGGCTTTATGTGCCGGCTGTACCTTCACCCGGGCGACTGTTACCCGCGCTGCTGTACTTTCACGGGGGCGGCTATTGCGTTGGAAGCCTTGACTCGCATGACTCCCTCTGCAGGACGCTGGCCGCTTTAACCCCCTGCTGCGTTCTAAGCGTAGCTTACCGGTTGGCGCCCGAACATCCATTCCCGACTGCCGTCCATGACGCCCAGGATGCCTACCAATGGCTTCTCGCAAACGGACCTGCGTCGGGAATCGATACGCAAAATATCGCTGTGGGAGGGGACAGCGCAGGTGGAACGCTGGCAACAGTCATTACGATCACCCTCCGTGATTCAGGCGGGCCGCAGCCGAAACTGCAGGTGCTGCTTTACCCTTGCACCAGCGCCTCGCAGGATACGGAATCGCATCGACGTCTAGCGGGGGGCTATCTTCTGGAAGCTCCGACGCTGCAATGGATGTTCAGCAATTACCTGGCGAACGAAGCCGACCGGAAAGACTGGCGTTTCGCCCCCCTCGAAACGCCCGATCTAACAGGGGTCGCCCCTGCATTCATTGCCTTGGCGGAATATGATCCGCTGGTGGATGAAGGCATGAAATATGCTGATAAGCTGAAAGCGGCGGGCGTCACCACTCAGCTCCGGGTTTATCCCGGGATGACCCATGACTTCGCCCGCCTCGGCAATATTGTCGCGGAAGGGGCGCAGGTACGTAGAGACATCGCGAGCATGCTCGCCAGCGCCTTTCAGTCGAGCTAACGGTACATTCAGCCTTCTCCACCGCGAGCGCCGCCGCGCCTTTGCCGAGACACGAACTGTACCCCCTAACGACGGACGCGCCCAAGCTTAAACGCGTCCCACAATGGATGAGTTGGCGGGGGCTACCGCACACTTGTCTCAGTCTCTGCAGGCGGCAGTAATTTAGTTGAGAGAACAGCCTCGATTTCCAGAAGTAGGGACCTTGTGCGCACGATGCAAAAATGATCTGCCTCCACATCGGCGGACCGCGGCGCCTGCTTCAGTTGTAAAGATAGCGCCAATCTGTCCTCGGTAGGGCGCGCTACCGCCCACCAGCAATTTCCCTGGTTCTTGAGACTACCCAGCAAGGGCGTTTTCAGCGCCAGTGCCTTCAGGCGCCTTGCCACAAGAAAAATCTGTGCAAGTTCTTCTGCTCCCAAATCTGCATAACTGCCGCTCTCGGCGTCGCCCGCTCCTTCCTTTTTTACCCTCATTCGCTCTGTTGATATAAGCCCTTCCAGCAGGCCTGCAATTTCCTGTTTCGATTCTCCCGGTTCTGCATGATGAACTTCGCTTTGAGTCACGTCTGGAGGTTGCACACCGGGTATGACCACGGAAACAAAATCGGCAAAGTCCCGCCGCCAGTTATCGGGCTCTGGCGGCTCGGTGCCGGGAACGAAGGGATCGATCAAGCCGAGGAAGGCGATGGCGTGCCCATCGGCCTCCAGTAAGGCAGCAACCATGGCTGCCAACGTCCCTCCGAGCGACCAGCCCAGCAGGTAGTATGACCCTTCCTGCTGCAGATCTCGGATCATCGCGCAGTAATCGGCAGCCATTTGATCAAGGGAGGTATCGCAGTGCGCCGGATCTGAAAGCATACGGCAGGGCAAACCATACACCGCCCGCTTGCCCTCCAGTTGCCGGGCCAAGGGCTGGTAATCGAACACCGTGCCTAGTCCAGCGTGAATACAGAACAACGGGGGGTTCCGTTCTTCACAAGACTGGTTGAGTGCGATCAGTGCCTGCGGTCCCTCGGACGCCTGAAACTCCAGTCCAAGCAAACCTGCAATAGTTGGTCGCTGCATCAGGTCACGGAGCTTGAAGTCGAAATTGGCTTCCCGCAAATTACGCGCACGCGCCATTACTTTCAGGCTAGATAGGGAATCTCCCCCAAGGGCAAAGAAATTATCAGTTTCGCCTACTCGTTCTATGCCGAGCACCTCTTGCCAGATGTCTGCCAGCAATTTTGCTTCATGGGTGGATGGCGATCGGAAGGTGTCCACCGCGGGAGCACCCGGCTCCGGCAAGGCGGCACGGTCCAGCTTGCCGCTTGGCAGGCGGGGCAAAATCTCAAGCTCCATGACATGCGTGGGCAGCATGTATTCCGGAAGCTTCATGCCAAGTTCCCGTTTGAGGCGGGCCGCCAGCCCATCAGGCGCAATGCTCCCTTTTCGCGGATGACACACCACATAAGCCGCCAGTTGCGGGCCTGCGACAGCGTCGTAAACCACGACTGCTGCGTCAGCTATTTCCGGCAGTGCACGTACGGATGCCTCGATTTCACCCAGTTCTACACGAAAACCTCGAATTTTAACCTGATGGTCGACGCGACCGATATACTCGATATTGCCGTCATTCATCCACCTCACAAGGTCGCCCGTGCGGTAGAGTCGGCCGCCGTTGGCATCGAAGGGGTCCGCCACAAAACGCTCCGCCGTGAGGCCGGCCCGGCCAAGGTAGCCCCGCGCCAATCCGTATCCCCCGATGTACAGCTCACCGACGACGCCCTTGGGAACCGGCTGCATGTTAGTGTCGAGTACATACGCGGTGCGCTCACCCACCGGGCGTCCTATGGGGGCATAGGTACAATCGAAACTGTTTGTTGCATCGGTCTTCCATATCAGGGGCGTCACCACAGTCTCGGTTGGCCCGTAACCATTGATGAGGATACGTGGCCGCAGCGTGCGGCGGATCAGGTCGTACGAGGCCTTGGGCATGGCTTCGCCGCCGAATACGTAAAGTTCTACGGGGGGCGGATCACTGAGTGACGCAGCCCATTCCGCTACTTGACCAAGATAGGCAGGCGGGAACGCAGCGTTGGTAATGCCGTAGCTATGAAGAGCTTTGTACGTCCGTTCGGCCGTCCAGAGTTCCTGGTCTCGAACCGCCAACCCGGCGCCGACAGTGAGCGCTGTCAGCCAGCGCTCATGTGCGCCGTCAAATGAGAATGACATGAAAAGCAGCTCGCATGACTGGGTATTCATCCCGTAAATGTCGGCGGTAGCCCGGCAGTGCATCGCGAGGGGACCGTGCGTTACCGCTACTCCTTTCGGAAGTCCTGTGGAGCCCGACGTGTAGATTATGTAGGCAAGACTATGTTCATGGAGCGGAACATCGGGGTTCGAACCAGGCTCAACCGAGAGATCGACCGAATCCAGCACCAACGTTCGCCCCGCCCTGGTAATACCGGCAAGCTTGGGCAGCAACTTCCGTTGGGTAATAACGAGCGCCAGTACGCTGTCTTCCGCCATGAAGGAAAGCCGGTCAGCCGGATATTCCGGATCGAGCGGCACATAGGCGGCTCCGGCTTTCAGCACGGCAAGCAGCGCTACTATCAGGTCGAGCGAACGCTCCATGGCAATGCCCACGCGGGCTTCCAGCCCGACGCCCATACTGATGAGGTAGTGAGCAAGACGATTTGCCCGAAGGTTCAGCTCCGCATATGAAAGCTCCTGTTCACCCATCAGCAGCGCGATGGCGTTGGGCTGTATCCGCGCGTTGCGCTCGATCAGGCAATGAACGCGTTGACGCGGCTGTGCCGCGACTGAGGAAGGGCGCCCCAGCGAAAACAGGTCATCGAGACTTTTCCTATCCATCCACCCCAACTCCCCCACCGGCAGGCGGGGATTTGCCATCATTTCCCGCATCACGAATTCCATCTGCCTGCGGAGGTCGAGTACGAATTCGTCCGTAAAATCCTTCCGGCCGTACGCATATTCGATTTCCAGCCTGTCGCCGATAGTGACCTGTAAATCCATCGCGTAGCCGGTGAGCCCCGTGCCTTCCATTTCACCGAAACGAAGTCCATAAAATTCGTTGCTGCGCAGCGTCTCGACAATAGGAAAGTTTTCAAAGACGACAATACTGTCGAAAAGCGGCCGGCCTGATGATCCCGCCCAGCGCTGAATGTCCGCGAGAGATGCATGCTCGTATTCGCGCAGCTTGGCATTGGTTTCCTGCAGCGAGCTGAGATATTCTGCCACCGTCAGGTCACTCCGCTGCTTCACAGGCACGGGAATGGTATTGATGAACAGGCCGACGATCTCATCCGCCCGTTCCAGACCAGGAGGCCGTCCTGCTATGGTCGCGCCAAATACGACCGTATCCCTGCGCGTGTGCCGTTGCAAAAGCAGCGCCCAAGCCGCCTGCACAAAAGTATTAAGCGTTACCCGCTGCTGTTGCGCAAAAAGCCGCAACTGACGGGTTTCCTCTTGATCCAGGCGGGAATAAATCTGCGCATAGCCCGCACGCTGTTCTGCCACGGCGGCGTTGGAAACGGGCGACGACAGTAGGGTGGCGCCGTCGACGCCACCAAGCTCAGCTTTCCAAAACGCTTTGGTCGCCTGGCGGTCCTGTTGGGCAAGCCAGTGGATGTAGTGCCCATAATCCGGTCCTGGCGCTGCAAGCATTTCGCCAGCATAACTACGCAGCCATTCGTTGACCAGGATCGACTCACTCCAACCGTCCATCAATATATGGTGCATCGTCCACACCAGCTGATAGCGGTCTTCGTCCAAACGCACCAAGCTCAGCCGGACAAGCGGTGCCGCGAGAAAATCAAATTCCTGTTTCAGATCTTCTTCGAGGTAGGCGGAAATGCGGGATTGCTGCTGATCCAGGTCCCGCCAATCAAGGTGTACCACGGGGACTTCAATTTGTCTGAACACCACTTGCACCGGACGTGTCAATCCCCCCTGCCACAGGAAACCGGTCCGCAGGACAGGATGACGTGCCACCATTGCCCGCCATGCATGCGCCAGGCGCACAGGCGCAAGACCGGTTACTTCAACACTGAACTGGTTCACATAAAGGCCGGTGCCTGGGGCCTCCAGCGTATGAAATAACATTCCTTCCTGCGTCGGCGACATTGGATAGACATCCTCGATTGCGTCGTCGCCAAACTTCAGTGTGGCAACCGCCTCGGGGGTGAGATAATCGCGCAAATAACCGCGACCGTGCCTCTCGGTCTTGACCTCAGGCTCGCGCACAATTTCCACCACCTCCGCCAGTGCGGCGATAGTTTGACGTTCGAACAATTGACGGGGCGTTATCTTCCAGCCTGCCCGCCGCGCCTTAGTCACAATCTGAAGGCTGAGAATGGAATCGCCGCCCAGTTCAAAGAAGTTGGCGTTTCGCCCCACCTGCCCGATGCCCAGCACTTGCGCCCAGATGCCGGCCAGCACTTCTTCCGCTTCACCTTGCGGGGCCTCGTAGTTGTCACTATCTACAAATTCGGGCTCCGGCAGCGCCTTGCGATCCACCTTGCCGTTCGGATTCAGCGGCAGGCTCTCCACAACGACAATCGCAGATGGAATCATGTAGTCCGGCAGCGTCCTTGCAATCGCTTCACGCAAGCTGGCAGTCTCCGCGCTCGTCCCCGGGTGCAGGGAGACATATCCCACCAGCCGTGCTCCGCTTGGCCCTTCGCCAGCAACCACGACGGCCTCCCGCACCTCCGGCTGTGCGAGCAGCTGCGCTTCGATTTCCCCCAGCTCAATGCGAAAACCCCGCACCTTGACCTGATGGTCAAGGCGCCCCAGATATTCGATCTGCCCATCCCCCCGCCATCTCGCCAGGTCCCCAGTACGGTACAGGCGCCCTCCCTTCTCGTCGAAAGGATCGGCTATGAAACGCTCCCCGGTCAGGTCCCCACGGTTGAGATAACCGCGTGCCAGCAGATCTCCTCCAATGCACAGCTCCCCCGGAATCCCCGATGGGACAGGAGTGAGATTGGCATCCAGCAAGTAAATATTGCGGCCAGCAAGCGGCTTGCCGATGGCTACTTGCGCCGGTACTGCCTGGTTACCACGCAAATAATTGCTGCAGTTGCAAGCGGTGGCTGTCACGGCTGCCTCGGTGGGTCCGTAGGTATTAAGGAGGATGACCCCGTCAAATCCAGCCTGGTGCCAGGCCATAAGCCCCTCGGGGGACATCGCTTCGCCCCCTGCGTGAACCTGCCGCAATAAGCCATAGTCGCGCGGTCCGATCCTGGCGAAGTCCTGCACCAGAAGAAGCCAGTATGCTGTGGTCAGATCCGCCACCGTTATCCGCTTATTGATCAGTTCGCGGTAGAAGGTATCACTGTCCCATAGCAGGGGGCCACGCAAGACAATCCCTGCACCGACGCATAGGGGCGGAAAAAGCTGTTCGATAAAGCCGTCAAAATTGATCGTCGAAAATTGCAGCATCCGGTCCGAGGAACCGAGACAGAAGAACCCAACTGCAACCTGAGCATGTTCGGTAAGGGCATGATGGGGCACGCCAACACCCTTAGGCTTGCCGGTGGAGCCGGAGGTATAGATGACATAGGCGAGGTTGTCGCCATGCAGGGATACCGCAGGATTGCATTCGGGCTCGCCATCGAGGTCCAGCATGTCCAGTTCCAGCACCTCGCATTGCGCCGGGTGCGGAATGCGCCCCCTGATATGGCTTTGCGTCAGCAGCAAACCGATCGCGCTGTCTGTCACCATGTAATTCAGGCGCTCCTGCGGATACTCAGGGTCCAGCGGCACATAAGCCCCGCCTGCCTTGAGTATCGCCAAAAGCCCAACGATCATGTCAATGGAGCGTTCAACCGCAATGCCCACCTTGACTTCAGGTCTCACGCCATGAGCAATCAGCCGGTGCGCAAGGCGATTTGCCCGCCGGTTCAACTCCGCATAGCTCAGCTCGCTATCCCCGAAGATCAGCGCCACCGCCTCCGGCCGCGCCTCAACCTGCCGCTCGATCAGGCAATGAACAGGCTCGGTATTGGCATAACGCTGCTCGTTCACGCCCCAGGCCCTAAGCTGCGCCTGCTCGCCTTCAGTCAGAATATCGATGTCAGCCAGTGGACGAATTGAACTCCGCGCAATCTCGTGCAGTAGTCTGTTAACTTGCGCCCCAATGCAACTGACGGCACTGCTGGAAAAATGCTCACGAGCGTAACTGTAGTGTAGACACAGCGTGTTCGCCAGGACGATCGACACAGTCATCGGATAATTAGTAACCTCGCGGCTTTGCACTTCGGAGAAGACGAGTCCGCGAGCCATTGACTGCTGCAGCGTCTCATCCATCGGGTAGTTCTCAAACACCAGAATACTGTCGAACAATCCGCTTCCGCTGTGACCTCCCCATCGCTGAATATCATACAATGGCGTATGTTCATGCTCGCGGGAGGCGATGTTTTGCGCCTGCAAATCGCGCAGCCACGCACCGGTTTCCTGCTCCGGCCGGAGAGTTACGATCACGGGCAGGGTATTAATGAACAAGCCCAGCAGCCGCTCCGCTCCTGGCAAGTCCGCTGGCCTGCCTGCAACGGTCGCCCCAAACCCGATTGTTTGCTGTCCGGTATAGCGATTTAGCAGAAGCGCCCACGCGGCCTGCAAGAGGGTGTTGAGCGTGATGCGTTCGCGCTTTGCGAACTGAACTAAGCCTTCAGTAAAAACGCTGTCAAGTTCGCTGATATGTTCTCCGTAACCCGCATCCTTTTCTGCAATGGAGCAAAAATCGGCCAGACGAGTAGGCTCTCCTATATTGTGTAATTGCTCTCTCCAGTATCGTTCAGATGCATTCGCATCGCGATTCTGCAACCATTCGATGAAGGTCCGATAGCGGCCTTGGCCTACTTGGGAGAACACCAACTCACTGTCGCAATACTGGCCCAACACCTCACCCATCAGCCGGGAAGTACTCCAGCCGTCCAGCAGCAGATGATGAATCGTCCAGATGAAGTGATGCCTGTTGTCCGCGACGCGCACCAATGCCACGCGCATAAGCGGGGGAGTTGCCAGATCGAAACCGAAAGCATGTTCCGCCTCAGCCAGAATCTCAAGATCGCGCTCCTTATTTTCAGGGGCATGTCCTGCGCGATCCCGCCAATCGTATTCCACTACCGGCAGTTCAGCGACTTTTGCCACCCACTGCAGAGCAGTTTTACCTTCGTGCAAAAAACCTGTGCGTAATATTTCATGTCTGTCCACTGCAGCCCGCCACGCGGCTTTGAAGCGTGTCACGTCCAATGCCTCAATATCCACTCTCAGCTGGTTGACGTAGACGTCAGGTGCGGTATCAAATACGCTATGGAACAACATTCCCGATTGCATTGGCGAGAGCGGATAAAGATCCTCAAGCCGCGCCGCCGGTATTGGCAAGTCGTCCAACTCATGCTGTGTAAGCTGTGTTAACGGAAAATCTGACGGAGTAAACCCGTATGCACCGCTGGTGCAATGCGAGATCAGCCCTTCGAGCTCAAGCTGGTAGCTTTTTACAAAAGCCTCGATGGTGCTTTGAGAATAGCGAGCCTTGCTGTAACTGACTTCAAGGCTTAGTTCCCCATCATGAACGTGGCCATTTATAGAGAGATCGTGACTGAGCGACGCAGCGCCATCCATTAAATCCCCGATGGGCTCGGACGCCAGCGTCCATAAACTCTTCTCATCGAAACTGGAATCGAATTGCCCCAGATAGTTGAATACCACCTCAGCCTTCGGCAGGCAGGCCAGCGCCTGCCGCTGTTCGGACGTTCCATGACGTCTAAATAATCCGTAACCCAGTCCTTTATTCGGTATTTTTCGGATATTCTCCTTGATACGCTTGATTCTCTGATCCAGGTCCCCGGCTGGATCAAGCACCACCGGGTAAAGGATGGTGAACCACCCGACGGTTTGGGAAAGATCAATATCTGCGTAGAGATCCTCCCGACCATGCCCCTCCAGATCGATCAGAAGCTTGTCATGCCCGCTCCACTGGCATAAGGCGCTTCCCAGCGCGGTAAGGAGGAGATCATTCACCTGTGTGCGGTAGGCTGCGGGTGCCTGCTTGAGCAATGCCTGCGTTTGTACCCGGTCGAGTTTAATGCCGACGCTGCTGTGTTGACGAACTGTGTTTGCCCCGGTGGGGTTGTCCCTGGGAAGGGAAACAGGCACATTTACCAACCGTTGCCAGTAACTCAGCTCGTCAGAGTTTTCGAGTACATAATTCTCCAATCTCCGGCCCCAGCTCTGATATCTCGTCGTTTTGCCGGAAAGCTCAATTTTATCGCTATCCCGAGCCTTGCTATAGGCGGCCTCTAAGTCTTCGAGAAGAATGCGCCACGAAACCCCGTCTATTACCAAGTGATGAATAACCAATAGCAAACGCTGGTCACCGTTAACCATGTCGATGACCAGGGCGCGCATCAGCGGTCCTTCGGTCAGATTCAAACTGCGTTGCGCCTCGTTGCACAGCGCCTCGAACTGTTCGGCGTTGGCAGCGTGGCGTCGCCATAGCAATTCCTCCCCACGGTGGGCAGCCGGTTCAGCGGGCGTCTGCTGCCAATCGCCGGCGGCTTGCCTTCTATAGCGGAAACGGAGCGCCTCGTGATGATTCATCACGGCTTCCAACGCTTGAGCGAGATGCCGCATCTCCAGGCCCTGCGTGCTTTTAAACAGAACAGCCTGGTTCCAATGATGTCGCGCGGGGATCTCCTGCTCAAAGTAATCGGCTTGAATGGGAAGCAGCGGCACCAGCCCGGTGGCATCGACGGCAGCCGGAAGGTTATTGCTTATTGATTCGGTCGCTTCCTGTGTAGAAGTAGCCACGGAGGCCAGCGCCGCAACAGTTTGACGTTCGAACAATTGACGGGGCGTTATTTTCCAGCCTGCCCGGCGCGCCTTAGTCACAATCTGAAGGCTGAGAATGGAATCGCCGCCCAGTTCAAAGAAGTTGGCGTTTCGCCCCACCTGCCCGATGCCCAGCACTTGCGCCCAGATGCGGGCCAGCACTTCTTCCGCTTCACCTTGCGGGGTCTCGTAGTTGTCACTATCTACAAATTCGGGCTCCGGCAGCGCCTTGCGATCCACCTTGCCGTTCGGATTCAGCGGCAGGCTCTCCACAACGACAATCGCAGATGGAATCATGTAGTCCGGCAGCGTCCTTGCAATCGCTTCACGCAAACTGGCAGTATCCGCGCTCTTCCCCGGGTGCAGGGAGACATATCCCACCAGCCGTGCTCCGCTTGGCCCTTCGCCAGCAACCACCACCGCCTCCCGCACCTCCGGCTGTGCGAGCAGTTGCGTTTCGATTTCCCCCAGCTCAATGCGAAAACCCCGCACCTTGACCTGATGGTCAAGGCGCCCCAGATATTCGATCTGCCCATCCCCCCGCCATCTCGCCAGGTCCCCAGTACGGTACAGGCGCCCTCCCTTCTCGCCGAAAGGATCGGCTATGAAACGCTCCGCGGTCAGGTCCCCACGGTTCAGATAACCGCGTGCCAATCCGACACCCCCAAGATAAAGTTCTCCAGCCACACCCTGTGGAACCGGCTTCAAATCAGGGTCAAGTAGGTAGGCTTGCCGGTCCCCGACGGGATTGCCAATCGGCATATAGGCGGATTCGAACGACGTTCCGGGATAAGCTTTGGAAATTAGCGGCGTGATGATTGTTTCCGTGGGGCCGTAACCGTTGACGATACGGGGCGGCTGCAGCGTTTCCTGCACGAAATCAAAGCTCGCCCGACTCATCGCTTCGCCACCCACTGTATAGGAACGGATCGGCAAACCTTGACCGGCGCTGCCTGTCAGTTCCGCCAATTGATGCAAGTAGCCTGGGGTAAAGCAGGCGATGGTAATGCCATGCCTGGCTATTTCAGCAACCGTGCGATCAACTGGCCACAGCTCGTTGTCACGCGGCATCAATGCACCGCCGAAGGCCAAAGGTACCAGCCAGCGCTCGTGTGCGCCGTCAAAATTAATCGATGCAAACTGGAGTTCACGGTCGGCTGCCGTCATACCGTAAACTTCGCCGATGGCTTGGACATGCATAGACAGCGGCGCATGGGTGGCCGCCACTCCCTTTGGTTTACCGGTAGAGCCGGAGGTATAGATGACATAGGCGAGGTTGTCGCCATGCAGGGATACCGCAGGGTTGCATTCGGACTCGCCATCGAGGTCCAGCATGTCCAGTTCCAGCACCTCGCATTGCGCCGACTGCGGAATGCGCCCCCTGATATGGCTTTGCGTCAGCAGCAAACCGATCGCGCTGTCTGTCACCATGTAATTCAGGCGCTCCTGCGGATACTCCGGGTCCAGCGGCACATAAGCCCCGCCTGCCTTGAGTATCGCCAAAAGCCCAACGATCATGTCAATGGAGCGTTCAACCGCAATGCCCACCTTGACTTCAGGTCTCACGCCATGGGAAATCAGCCGGTGCGCAAGGCGATTTGCCCGCCGATTCAACTCGGCATAGCTCAGCTCGCTATCCCCGAAGATCAGCGCCACCGCCTCAGGCCGCGCCTCAACCTGCCGCTCGATCAGGCAATGAACAGGCTCGCTATTCACATAACGCTGCTCGTTCACGCCCCAGGCCCTGAGCTGCGCCTGCTCGCCTTCGGTCAGAATATCGATGTCGCCAAGGCTGCGTTCAGGATGCTCGGCCAGTTGCTGAAGAAGATGAAGGTAGTGCCCGCCCAGTCGCCTGATGGTCTCCGGCTCGAACAATTCCCTGGCATAAGTCAAAGTGGCTATCAGCTGGCCGTCCGGCTGCTCGATGGTGTCCAGAGTCAATTCGAACTGGGCCGACTGCTCACCCAGCTCGTGGTTTTCCACAGTGAGGCCAGGCAAGTGCTCCAACGCGCGGTAGTTCTCGCGCAGATGGTTGTACATGACCTGAAATAGCGGATTCTGATTCAGGTTGCGTTCGGGCTGCAGCGCTTCAACCAGTTGCTCGAACGGCAAGTCCTGATGTGTCTGGGCGCCAAGCGCCGCTTCACGGGCCTGGTCGAGAACGGCTTTGAGCGGCATGCGACTGTTGATGCGGTTACGCAGCACCTGGGTATTCACGAAGAAACCGACAATATTCTCTATTTCAACCCGATGACGGTTGGCAATCGGAACGCCAACGCGAATGTCGTTCTGTCCGGTATAGCGTTGCAGCAATGCATGGAAGCCCGCCAGTAACGCCATGAAGAGGGTAGCGCCCTGGCTCTGGGCCTGGCGCTGCAAACGCGCAACCAGCGCGGCCGGTAACGCGAAAGCATGACGTGCAGCACGATAGTTGGCCCCAGACGGCCGTGGATGATCCGTCGGAAGCTGCAATACGGGATGCTCTTCCCCTAGCTGGCTGCGCCAGTAGGACAGTTGCCGCTCCTTTTCTCCCGCTTCCAGCCAGTTGCGCTGCCATATCGCATAATCGGCATACTGTATCGGGAGCGATGGGAGAGAAAGTTCCTCTCCATCTCCACGTCCCTTGATCCGTGCCCGGTACTGGGCAGCAAATTCGTCAATTACGATACGGTTTGACCAGGCGTCCGATATGATGTGATGCATCACCACCACGAGAAGGTGGTCTTCCGGCGCAATGCGGATGAGCGCAAGCCGCAGCAGCGGACCTTGTGTCAGATCAAATGGCGTGCCATTTATCCTGCTGGCTTCCTCATGCGCACGTGCAACCCCTTGCCCAGCCGGCAGGCCCGACAGGTCAATCACGGGAATATCGACCTTCCGTTCCGTCTCAATGACTTGCTCGGGCAGCCCTTCTGCATTCGCCCGAAAAACCGTGCGCAGTGACTCATGCCGCGATACCAGCGCCTGGAAGCTCCAAACCAGCGCCTCCATATCCAGCTTGCCCACCAATCGTAACCCGCCGCTCAAATGATACGCAGTGCTCAATGGCTCCAGCTGCCATAAAAACCAGTGCCGCTGCTGCGCGTACGAGAGTGTGCTGCGATTTCCTGCTTTTTGCCGGACAATCGGGAGCAGAGAAAAATCGAGCCCCCGCTTCTTCAGCGCGCTAAGAAATTCTTTTTGTTTTTCGGGATGGAGTGCCGAAAACCGCTCGCCGATATCGTGCTTGTTCAATTCCATTCATCTCTCCAGTGAATCGAGCAACTCCAGCATTCCCAGCAGTTCTGCCTGACCGGAGTATTCCCCCGACATCAGAGAACGTTTTTCGTCTATTTCGGAAGCGAGGTTTCTCAGCAAGGGATTTTCAAAATGCAAGCGCAAAGGCAATGAGACCGACAAAGCCTGTTGCAACTTCTGCTGCACTTGCAGGATCGCGAGAGAGTGGCCGCCCAGTTCGAAGAAGCTGTCGTTTCGCCCCACCTGCCCGATGCCCAGCACTTGCGCCCAGATGCGGGCCAGCACTTCTTCCGCTTCACCTTGCGGGGTCTCGTAGTTGTCACTATCTACAAATTCGGGCTCCGGCAGCGCCTTGCGATCCACCTTGCCGTTCGGATTCAGCGGCAGGCTCTCCACAACGACAATCGCAGATGGAATCATGTAGTCCGGCAGCGTCCTTGCAATCGCTTCACGCAAACTGGCAGTATCCGCGCTCTTCCCCGGGTGCAGGGAGACATATCCCACCAGCCGTGCTCCGCTTGGCCCTTCGCCAGCAACCACCACCGCCTCCCGCACCTCCGGCTGTGCGAGCAGTTGCGCTTCGATTTCACCCAGCTCAATGCGAAAACCCCGCACCTTGACCTGATGGTCAAGGCGCCCCAGATATTCGATCTGCCCATCCCCCCGCCATCTCGCCAGGTCCCCAGTACGGTACAGGCGCCCTCCCTTCTCGCCGAAAGGATCGGCTATGAAACGCTCCGCGGTCAGGTCCCCACGGTTCAGATAACCGCGTGCCAATCCGACACCCCCAAGATAAAGTTCTCCAGCCACACCCTGTGGAACCGGCTTCAAATCAGGGTCAAGTAGGTAGGCTTGAGTGGAAGCAATGGGTCTCCCCAGTGGAGTGGTATCGTCGTCTATCCTCCCCACAGCAGACCAGACGGTAGTTTCGGTGGGACCATACATATTCCACAGTTCGACCCCCAACCCCCGCAAGTGATCCGCCAAATCGATTTGAAGGGCTTCGCCCCCACATAATGCCTTCAGAGGTTTTCCGTCTTCACGCTGCGAACCATTCCAACCTGCGCCAAGTAACATGCGCCAGCCAGCCGGAGTAGATTGCATAACGGTAGCGTGGTGCGTCGATACGAATTGCGTGAGAGCAAAACCATCGCGGCTCACCGCTTTCGGAGCAATCACGACGCGGGCCCCAACGCTCAAGGGCAGATACAACTCCAGCCCGGCAATGTCAAAAGATAGTGCGGTTACAGACACCAGCGTATCGTCGGCATCCATCCCAGGAGTATCACTCATGCTGGTTAGGAAATGACTGAGCGCATGGTGATGAATCGCCACTCCCTTTGGTTTACCGGTAGAGCCGGAGGTATAGATGACATAGGCGAGGTTGTCGCCATGCAGGGATACCGCAGGGTTGCATTCGGACTCGCCATCGAGGTCCAGCATGTCCAGTTCCAGCACCTCGCATTGCGCCGACTGCGGAATGCGCCCCCTGATATGGCTTTGCGTCAGCAGCAAACCGATCGCGCTGTCTGTCACCATGTAATTCAGGCGCTCCTGCGGATACTCCGGGTCCAGCGGCACATAAGCCCCGCCTGCCTTGAGTATCGCCAAAAGCCCAACGATCATGTCAATGGAGCGTTCAACCGCAATGCCCACCTTGACTTCAGGTCTCACGCCATGGGAAATCAGCCGGTGCGCAAGGCGATTTGCCCGCCGATTCAACTCGGCATAGCTCAGCTCGCTATCCCCGAAGATCAGCGCCACCGCCTCAGGCCGCGCCTCAACCTGCCGCTCGATCAGGCAATGAACAGGCTCGCTATTCACATAACGCTGCTCGTTCACGCCCCAGGCCCTGAGCTGCGCCTGCTCGCCTTCGGTCAGAATATCGATGTCGCCAAGGCTGCGTTCAGGATGCTCGGCCAGTTGCTGAAGAAGATGAAGGTAGTGCCCGCCCAGTCGCCTGATGGTCTCCGGCTCGAACAATTCCCTGGCATAAGTCAAAGTGGCTATCAGCTGGCCGTCCGGCTGCTCGATGGTGTCCAGAGTCAATTCGAACTGGGCCGACTGCTCACCCAGCTCGTGGTTTTCCACAGTGAGGCCAGGCAAGTGCTCCAACGCGCGGTAGTTCTCGCGCAGATGGTTGTACATGACCTGAAATAGCGGATTCTGATTCAGGTTGCGTTCGGGCTGCAGCGCTTCAACCAGTTGCTCGAACGGCAAGTCCTGATGTGTCTGGGCGCCAAGCGCCGCTTCACGGGCCTGGTCGAGAACGGCTTTGAGCGGCATGCGACTGTTGATGCGGTTACGCAGCACCTGGGTATTCACGAAGAAACCGACAATATTCTCTATTTCAACCCGATGACGGTTGGCAATCGGAACGCCAACGCGAATGTCGTTCTGTCCGGTATAGCGTTGCAGCAATGCATGGAAGCCCGCCAGTAACGCCATGAAGAGGGTAGCGCCCTGGCTCTGGGCCTGGCGCTGCAAACGCGCAACCAGCGCGGCCGGTAACGCGAAAGCATGACGTGCAGCACGATAGTTGGCCCCAGACGGCCGTGGATGATCCGTCGGAAGCTGCAATACGGGATGCTCTTCCCCTAGCTGGCTGCGCCAGTAGGACAGTTGCCGCTCCTTTTCTCCCGCTTCCAGCCAGTTGCGCTGCCATATCGCATAATCGGCATACTGTATCGGGAGCGATGGGAGAGAAAGTTCCTCTCCATCTCCACGTCCCTTGATCCGTGCCCGGTACTGGGCAGCAAATTCGTCAATTACGATACGGTTTGACCAGGCGTCCGATATGATGTGATGCATCACCACCACGAGAAGGTGGTCTTCCGGCGCAATGCGGATGAGCGCAAGCCGCAGCAGCGGACCTTGTGTCAGATCAAATGGCGTGCCATTTATCCTGCTGGCTTCCTCATGCGCACGTGCAACCCCTTGCCCAGCCGGCAGGCCCGACAGGTCAATCACGGGAATATCGACCTTCCGTTCCGTCTCAATGACTTGCTCGGGCAGCCCTTCTGCATTCGCCCGAAAAACCGTGCGCAGTGACTCATGCCGCGATACCAGCGCCTGGAAGCTCCAAACCAGCGCCTCCATATCCAGCTTGCCCACCAATCGTAACCCGCCGCTCAAATGATACGCAGTGCTCAATGGCTCCAGCTGCCATAAAAACCAGTGCCGCTGCTGCGCGTACGAGAGTGGTACGGTTTCAGAGGGCTGGCGCGGCGAAATGGCGAACTCGGAACGCACTGGCGCATCCGCGCCGCCGAGGCGCAGCGCAAGCCTGGCACGTTGTTCGGGGGTCAGGCGTGCGCGCCTCTGTTCAAGATCGCTACTATTCATGACAGGTGAGGCCTTAACGCGGATCCGGGAGATACCATCATCCTCACAACGTTCCCATCCAACATAAGCTGGCCGATCATGAGCACTCGATCTCGTCAAGCAATTTCGTTTCAACCAATTCAGCCAGACCCGCAACCGTGGGAGACCGGAAGAAATCCGCAGGGTGCATGTCTACTCCAAAAGCCGCCCGGACCCTGGAAAGCAGCTGTATACCCAGCAAGGAATCGCCGCCCAGCTCAAACAAATTGTCATGAGTGCCCACGGCGATCAGCCCGAGCAGACTCTGCCAAATTTCGGCGATACTCTTCTCCAACTCAGTGTCGGGAGAAATAAAAATAGTCTGTAATGCCGGCCTTGGGTACCTCCCCTCCTCCGCCTGCTTTTCGCTGGCGGTGAATGCAAAAGGCTGTGCTATCAGATCCTCCTGAGTCTGGCTGAGCCGGGCATTCAAATCGAGGGTGGAGACAATTACCTGGGGCCTCACCGCACTGCTCACGATGCGCTCGAAAGCTTCCACACCCTCGTTCGGGGCAATTCCTACTCCATCCGGCAGGGCCATGCTTGCGGCCATCCCGACTTCGCGCCAACTGTCCCAATTGACCGAGATCACCGGTGACTCGGAGTCGCGATAAGCAGCGCGGGCAACGGCATCAAGGTAGGCATTCGCTGCACAATAATCCACTTTGCTGAGACCCCCCGCTATGGATGCAAGCGATGAGCACAGAAACATGAAGTCAAGGGGTTCATTTTTGAATACGGCTAGCAATGCATGTGTTCCCTGTAGTTTGGGTGCAAATACCGCCGCAACCATGTCCTCTGTTTTTGCCGAAATCAACCCGCTGCCGACTTCGCCGGCTGAATGAATAACGCCATGAATGTTGCCGAAGCGCTGGCGTGCCTGAGCAACAGCCGCTTTCAGCTCGGTCTGGATCGCGACATCGGCTTGCAACACCAGCACTTCCGCACCGAGCGCCTCCAGTAGCAAGACCTTCTCTATCTTGCGCCGGGTTGAGTCCGCCTTCTCGGCGGTTGAGAGGACCTTCGGCCAGTGTTCCCGCGACGGAATGTGAGAACGCCCCAGGAGGACCAGTTTCGCTTTCTGTGTGCGGGCCAGATGTTCGGCCAGCGTCAGTCCGATACCGCCCAGTCCGCCGGTAATGAAATAGACGCCGTGCTGTCTCAGGCGCGTTTGAGCAGACGGAAGGCACTTGATTGGTTCAAAGGTCTGGACCCACCGGTGCGGTCCTCGGTAGGCAACTATGGATGGGACGTAATCCGCTTGTGCCTCGGCGAGAACCTGTTTAACGAGGCGCGTCTTCGCAGCTTCATCAAAAGCCTGCAATTCGACATCGACCACGCGGCACGTTAGATAGGAGTATTCCTGGGGGATAACTTTGCATGGGCCGAGCAAGGACGCTTTTTCCGGACTAAGTTGTTCACTGCCGGTTACATCCTCCAACTGGTTGGCAATAACGGTAATTTCGACCTTTGCACCAGAAGCAATAAGCCCTTTAACGCTCTCCAGAGCTTGTGCGAGGTAGAACAAGCTAAAGAAGTTTTTCGTCAGACTTTCTGCATGCGACCGCACCTCGCTATCCGCCGTCATGCTCCAGAGATGAAAGATGTGGCCTATGGTTCTGCCGTCATCCCGCATGGCGCGCAGCAGCAGATCATAGTCTTCGCGTTGGCCAGGCCGCACCGTAAAGTGATCCTTATTCTCGCGCCGAAACGTGGCGCCAGGGGAAATTACGACAGGCTCGATACCATCGGTTGACAAATGCGTGATCATCCCGCTACCAAGATGCTGCTCATCCGTGAAAATCGCCACACACCCGGTCCGGTCTGTTAATGCGCGAACCGGCATGGCATCGCTCTCGCGCCGCCACGAGGGCGCATAGAACCAGTCATCGAGAGAACGGGCGTCAGGTTCAGTCCGCCCGTCCCCGTGCAACCCATCTTGACTCGAGGCTTTGTTGCGGACTTCGTTGCTCCTGCCTTCGGGTTTGACCCAGTAGGACTGACGTTCGAATGGATAGGTCGGCAACGGGACTCGGTGGCGGCGCTCATCGGCATAGAAAGCGTCCCAATCGATGGGCACGCCACTTAACCATAGTTTGCCAAGGCAAAGGTAAAAGTGGCTCGGGGCCAACTGCGCTTTGGCCGGGTGCGGTAAAGAGGACAGAACAAGTTGTTCCGGTTTCGCGTTGGGATGACGCTTTGCAAGCGTCGTCAGCGTCTCGCCGGGCCCAACCTCCAGCAGGATCCGGCCCGGATTGCTCAGCAACTCACGCAGGCCGTCACCAAAACGCACCGTTCGGCGCAGGTGGCGCCCCCAGTAATCGGGATCCGTTGTTTCCTGGGCGGTGATCCAGTCCCCGCTAACGTTCGACAGAAAGGGGATTTTGGGCTGACGCAATTCGGTCTTGGCGACCATATTCACAAAAGCGGGCAGCATCGGCTCTATCATGGCAGAATGAAACGCATGAGAAACATGCAGCCTGCGGGTAACAATCCCTCTATTTCCAAGTTCCGCTTCGACAGCTTCAATTGCCTCCGTTAGACCCGACAGGACGCACAGCTCGGGCCCGTTGACGGCTGCAAGATCACAATTTGCATTCAAATAGGGCGAAATTTCCGCTTCCGGCAACATGACCGAGAGCATGGCGCCGGTTTCCATGCGCTGTAACAGGCGCGCCCTCAGCGCCACGAGGCGGAGCGCGTCCTCAAGGGAGAACACACCCGCCAAGCACGCGGCCACGTACTCTCCGACGCTATGCCCTATCATTGCCGTCGGGATGATGCTCCATGACATCCACAGCCGGGCCAATGCATATTCCACGACGAAGAGGGCGGGCTGTGTCACTTCGGTTTGTGCGATCCGGGCCGATACCTGCGCCTGATCGTCGCTGTCTGACCTTTGATACATCAGCGTCAGCAGATCGAAATCAAGATACGGTTTCAGCAGACCGACACAGCGATCGAATTCCCGGCGGAAAACGGGCTCGTCATGATACAAGTCCCGAGCCATATCCACATATTGGGCTCCCTGACCTGGAAAAAGAAAAGCCACCTCGGGCTTTTCAAGCTTCGCCTGGCCGGTGAGGAAACGATGCGGATCCTGGTTTTCCAAGACGCTGATCGCATCATTTCCGTCACAGCAAAGCGCGACGGCACGATAGGGGAAGCCTTTTCTACCGGTCAGGAGCGTGTAGGCAACATCAGCTAGCGGTAGCTCGGGACGAGTCGAGAGCCGGTTGCCCAAGCGGGTGACCATTGCCTCCAACGCACTACTGCTGCGCGCCGAAAGCGCAAGAAGCTGATTTTTCCGGGAAGGGCCTGATGGTTCCTGCGGCGGAGACTCTTCAATAATTGCGTGAACATTTGTTCCGCCAATGCCAAAGGAGCTTACACCGGCCCGACGCGGAGTTGAGCCGCTGGGCCAAACCTTGCTTGCTGTATTGACGTAAAATGGGCTCGACGAAAAATCGATGTGAGGATTAGCCTGCTCATAATTGAGGCTGGGTGGCAGAATTCGATGCTTTAGCGCCAGCGCGGTTTTGATAAGGCCGGCGACCCCTGCTGCTGCGTCCAAGTGACCAACGTTGGTTTTTACCGAACCGATGCCGCAAAAGCCACGCCGTTGCGTACTTTCACGAAACGCTTGCGTCAATGCCGCAACCTCGATCGGATCGCCCATTGTAGTTCCGGTGCCATGAGCTTCAATATAACTGATCGTGTCCGCCGGGACGTCTGCGATCGCCTGCGCGGCGAGGATTACTTCGGCCTGTCCTTCGACACTGGGCGCGGTATAACCAACTTTGGCCGAACCATCGTTATTCATGGCCGAACCTTTAATCACCGCGTGAATCGTGTCGCCATCGGCCAGGGCGTCCGCGAGCCGTTTCAGCACAACGATTCCCACTCCGCTTCCGATAACGGTACCAGCCGCCCTTGCATCAAAGGCACGACAATGCCCATCAGGTGAAAGGATCGCGCCGGGCTGGTAACGGTAACCGTCATCATGCAACTGATTTACCCACACCCCGCCGGCCATTGCCATATCCGCCTCGTGATTCAGCAGCCCGCGGCTTGCCATGTGCACGGCTGCAAGCGATGTCGAGCAAGCCGTTTGAACGGTAATGCCGGGCCCGCGCAAATTGAGCTTGTACGAGACTGTGGTCGTCATCGAGTCCTTATTATTGCCGTTCATCAAGCCTTGCAGTGAGGAGATGTCCTGCATGTCCGAGAAGCGCCCATTGGGAAACAGATTCAGCAAAAGATAAGTGTTTACCCCGCACCCTGCGTATACGCCAATGGGAGCACGGTAAGTCGAAGCGTTATAGCCCGCATCTTCCAGGGCCTGCCAGGCTACTTCCAGGAAGAGCCGATGCTGGGGGTCAGTTTCTGCCGCCTCACGCGGCGTGTAACCAAAGAACGAGGCGTCGAACAGGTCCACCCCTTCCAGATGGGCACGAGCTTTTACGTAGTGTGGATCATCCAGCGCCTTGGCTGGGACGCCGCGAGCAAGCAATTCCTCCTCTGTGAAGAAGGTCACTGATTCCACCCCGTCTCGCAGGTTGCGCCAGAACGCGTCGACATCGTTTGCACCTGGGAAACGGCCTGCCATCCCGATAATGGCGATATCAAGCTCGGCTCTATCCAATAACTCTTCTGGATGTTCCATCAATGCGTCCCCCCTGCTCTATGCTTCCGTTGAATAAAAGTGCCCCGTTGCCGCTGCGCCCGCTCCTGATGACGCAGCAAGGACGAATTCTCTGCACGTTCCTCGCCGAGAAACCTTGCGAGGCTGGCAACCGTGGTGTGTCGGAAAAGTTCGATAATGGCGATACGAGTATTCAATTGCTCTTCCAGCCTGCATTGGACTTTGATCAGTAGCAGCGAATGGCCGCCAAGGTCGAAAAAATTGCTGTGCAGCCCGACGCGTGGAACCTCGAGGATTTCCGCCCAGGTTTCGGAAACCATTTTTTCGATCTGAGTGATGGGCGCATCGTAATCCTGTTCCTCGAATTGCTCGGGCAAAGGTAAGGCGTTCCGGTCAACCTTGCCGTTGGGGCTGAGCGGGAGAGCCTCCAGGAACACGATTGAACTGGGGAGCATGTAATCCGGGAGAACGGCGCGTAGCGCTGCTTTCACTGTGCCCACGTTAAGCACCACGCCTGCATGAGCCACTGTATAAGCGATCAGTCGGGGGCCATTGCGGCTTTCCCGCACTACGACTACCGCGTCGCGCACACCGGCCTGCGCCAGCAACTGGGCCTCAATCTCTCCAAGTTCAACACGGAAGCCGCGAATCTTGATTTGTTGGTCAAGCCGGCCAATGTATTCCAGTTGTCCGTCGCTCCGCCAACGCACCCGATCGCCCGTCCGATAGAGCCGGCCTCCTCCCTGATTAAAGGGGTCGGGAATGAATCGATCACCTGTAAGTGCCGGGCGATTGAGATAACCGCGCGCCACACCCATGCCCCCTACGTAAAGTTCGCCTGCCGCGCCCAGGGGCGCGAAATTAAGTTCGCTATCCAGCACATAAAGGCTGCGTTGGCCGACCGGGCGCCCTATAGGCGCGTAATCTCCAACCGCGCTTGTTTTGCCATTACTTATCCAGGCTGCCGGCGTGATAACGGTTTCCGTCGGACCGTAGGCATTGACAAGCCGAACCTCCGCGAAAACCTCCTGCGTCGCGGCGAGGTCGGCGGCGAACCACGCTTCACCCCCTGCGATGCAAACGCGAACAGAAGATTTGCCTTTGGGCACCAACGGTAGAAGCAGACGCAAATAAGCCGGAGGCAAGTGCAACGTTGTTATTCCCTGAGTAGTGATCAGATCTGCAAAACTATCGGT
Source organism: Nitrosospira sp. Is2 (assembly GCF_033095785.1). Lineage (GTDB taxonomy): Bacteria > Pseudomonadota > Gammaproteobacteria > Burkholderiales > Nitrosomonadaceae > Nitrosospira. The sequence continues at coordinate 1,039,237 of NZ_CP137134.1, forward strand.
TGCAAGGCTGCGGGCGGATGACAGTACGAGCGTGCCGCCGCCGCTCAAGGGGGTCATCCACTGCTCGGCAGCAGCATCGAAGTTCATGGAGAAAAACATTAGCTCCCGGTCCCCTGGACGAACGTCGTAGAACTGCTTAATTGCGTCCAGATGCATTGCCAGAGGACCGTGCGTAACCGCGACACCTTTAGGCATGCCAGTCGATCCAGACGTATAGATAACATATGCGAGGTTATCGTCATGTAATCGAACCTCGGGGTTGGTGTCTATCCCCGTCTTCAAATCAAGCGCGTCAAGTTCAAGCACTTCCAGGTCAGTGCAATTGGGAATACGGGCCCTGACATGGGCTTGCGTCAACAGCAACTGGATGCCGCTGTCTTCCATCATGTGGCTTAGCCGCTGCGGTGGATAATCGGGATCAAGCGGCACATATCCTCCTCCGGCCTTGAGGATGGCGAGGAGGCCAATGATCATCTCGATGGAACGTTCTGTCGAAATACCCACCTTTGTTTCTGGCCTGACGCCCATTCCAATCAATCTATGCGCCAGTCGATTCGACCGGCAATTCAGTTCTGCATAAGTCAGTTTGATGTCACTGAAGACCACGGCGGTGGCCATCGGACATTCCTCCGCCCGGCTCGCTATCAGCTGATGCACGGCTTGTACCGGCACGAAGCTGGAATTATTCGTTCCCCAGTCATCCAGTCGCAGCTTATCGCGTTCACTCAGTAGCGGCACATCTCCTACTGCCTGCTCAGGGCGTTGTGCGAATGCCCGAAGCACATCAATGTAATGCAGGCCCAGCCGCTCCATCGTCGCGGGGTCAAACAGCTCGGAGGCATAGATGAAACTGGCACGTACGCTGCCGTCCGCTGACTCGACTGTTTCCAGCGTCAGTTCGAACTGGGCTGCCTGCTCGGTAAGCGGGTAATCTGCAACCTTCAACCCCGGAAGTTGCTGGAGCTTGTGACGATTCATCACCAGATGGTTGATCGTCACCTGAAAGAGCGGGCTATGGCTTAAACTTCGCTGCGGCTGCAATGCTTCTACCAGTTGCTCGAACGGCAGGTCCTGGTTAGCTTGCGCATCGATAGCAGCCTCCCGCGCCTGATCCAAAAGCCTCGCAAGCTCCATGCGGCCATTTAACCGACTCCGCAATACTTGTGTATTGACGAAAAAACCAATCAGGCCCAAGGTTTCCAGCCTGTTACGATTGGCCACCGGCACGCCCACACGAATATCCGGCTGCTCTGTATGGCGGTAGAGCAAAGCCTGAAAACCAGCCAATAATGTCATGAAGAGCGTAGCCCCCCGTTCTTGGGCCAGGCGGCGCAATCCATCTAATACATCCGGCGGCAGGTCAAAGGAATATCGCGCAGCCCGGTAATTTGCTATCGGCTGCCGAGGATTATCCGTGGGAAGAGTCAACACCGCGTCTTCATTACCCAGGTAGCCCCGCCAGTAAGCTAGCTGCCTGTCTTTTTCTCCAGCTTCCAGCCATTCTCGCTGCCATGCAGCGTAGTCGGAATAACGGATGGGCAACCTGTCCAAGTCTGCCGTTTCACCTCGAAGGCGGGCGACATAGCCCGTGGCCAACTCATCGAGCATGATCTGCATTGAAGCACCATCGGAGATGATGTGATGCATCACCATCACCAGAATATGTTCATCCTCTGCCGCCCGTATTAGCGCCACGCGCAGTAGCGGGCCTTGCGTGAGATCGAAAGGGGTTGAAACAAAGCGATCCGCCTCTTCCGCAACTCGCGCTTCTCCCTGCAGGATAACTGTCTCCCTTAGGTCAATAGACGAAATAGCGAACGGCACGACTGGCCGGACCACCTGCTCCGCCACGCCATTCGCTCCCGGGCGAAAAAACGTACGCAACGAATCATGCCTGCGAATCATATCTTCGAAACTTGCTCCCAACGCCTGCGCATCTATTGATCCCGAGAATCTCAGAGCGTGTTTGATGTGATACGCGGTGCTCGACGGGTCCAGCTGCCAAAGAAACCATAGACGATGCTGCCCGAAAGACAGGGGCGCGGCGTTGACCGGACCGGTGCTGGACCGGGTGGGCAAGATACTGACAGTCGCGCCGTGCAGGGAGGCGCCGGTGGATAAAATACGTTTGATTTCGGTCGCACACTCATGCAACCGGGGATTCTCAAATAAACCGCGTGGAGGAAAATCGATCTGCCAGCGATCGGCGATACGTGCGGCGGCTTGCACGGCAGCGAGCGAGTTGCCGCCGCTGGCAAAAAAATGGTCCTCGCGCCCCAGCCCTTTTCGATTCAGAACCGCGTCCCAGATAGATATCAGCGCTATCTCAGTTTCATCAAGCGGGGCTGCTTGCACCGGATGGGCGCCACCCCCGAGAACGAAACCGCCAAATTCATAAATGGCATAAGCATTCAATGTGCGCTCGCGCCATCCCTGGCGACAGGCGCCACGTTGCAATTTTCCGCTGGAAGTCTTGGGCAATGCACCGGGATTCAGCAGCACGACCACCGACAGAGGTTCATGGCAACTTCCACTGACTGCTTCGCTCAATGCTCGCACCAGGGCCTCGACGGGAATAAGTTTCTGCATACCGCGGGATATTTCAACTGCGATCCCAATACCTTCTCCCGCCTCTGTTTCTACCGCGAACGCAGCGACTCGCCCTTTCCGCACGGCCTCGACCTCTTCCTCGACCACCTGCTCAAGGTCCTGCGGGTAAACATTCTGGCCGCGAATAATGATGAGGTCCTTGTGTCTACCGGCAATATAGACTTGCCCGTCGTGGATAAAGCCAAGATCGCCCGTGCGCAGCCACCGACTGTTGTCCTGATGGACAAAAGTTACTGCCGTTTCCGCGGACCGCCTCCAGTAGCCCTGAGTAAGGCTTTGTCCCCCTATCCAGATCTCACCGACATTGCCGTCGTCCAATTGTGCCAAGGTCTCGGGCTCTACGATCCGGACGATATGGCCGGGTACCGGAATTCCACAAGCCACCACCGGCAGTCCCTGCTCCGCCACCTCGGCTCTGCCTTGTGCCAGCATCTCGGCGGAAAAGCAATGCGCCTGTGCGCCATCCCCACGGCCCCCGCCCGTGATCAACAGGGTCGCTTCTGCCAAGCCGTAGCAGGGATAAAGGGCCTCTGCTGAAAAGCCCACTGGGGCAAAACGTTCACTGAATGCGCTCATGGTGCTGAGTCTTACGGGTTCCGCCCCACAAAAAGCAACTCGCCAGCTCGACAAATCAAGTTCCTCCAACTGCGCGTTCCTGACCCGCTCCACGCACAACTGAAAGGCGAAATTCGGTGCGCCGCTGACGGTAGCGCGGTGACGAGAGATCGCTTCCAGCCAGCGGACCGGCCTCTCGATAAAAAATTTGGGCGTCATCAGCACGGAAGGAATGCCCCGGTGGATGGGCTGCAGCAAACCGCCAATCAGACCGAGGTCGTGGTAAAGCGGCAGCCAACTCACGAATGTATCCTCGGCGTTTATCGACATGCTCTGTTCGAAGGCCCTCGCATTCACCATTAGATTCCCATGGCTGACCATCACGCCTTTTGGCGTAGAGGTGGAACCGGAGGTGTATTGCAGGAAGGCGATATCCTCGTTCTTCGGCATGTGTGCGCGCCAGGCCCCGGCGTCGTTGGGCTGCACGGCGTCCACTGCAAGCACGGTAGCGAAAGAAAACTGGTCTACGGCCGCATTGCCGATCAGGGGCATGAGTTCGGTTGTGGTCAGAATGCAGCGTGCCTCCGCGTCGGACGCGATCGCGAGCAGTCGCGCCAGGTGGCGCTCTCGCACCGCTTCGGGGGGAAAAACGGGCACGGCGATCAGACCAGCATAAAGGCACGCAAAAAACCCACTGACATAGTGCTCGTCATTTTCAAGGAGTAGCAGCGCGCGTTCCCCTGCTGCAAATCGATCTTGAAGGGCTGCAGCCAGCGCCCGGACATGCTGATCCAATGTTTTATAATCGAGCTTTCTCTCGAGGACATCATCATCCGCCTGATGCACTGCGATCAACGCCGTATCGCCCGGGCGCTCTGCTGCCAGCATACGGAGGTGCGTAACCATGTCGCGCGGAAACCCGCGCAGTGAAATCAATCTTGCGTTCATCGTAACCCTTCCCTTAAGGTGCCCACCGAATCCCCTAAAGCGCTGGCGCCTGCGGCGATAAGCGGGATGTAAGTGGAAATCAAACTGATCATGCAAATTTGCAGTAGTCCATCCAGTACTTAGCTGGCTTCCAGTCTTGAGCCTACTGTCTGCAGAGCAACTGGAGAGCTTCGGGCGCACTTCCCGTCTTGTCGACTTTTCCATGCGAGTGCCGCAGCATAATTATCAGGCGCCTTGATGGGCCAGGCGCTTACGTCCGCCCACTCTGGCTGGTCATGCACAATTTCATAACCCGCGTTATCGCGAGGAAGGATCGAAAGCACTTGCAAGTGCTGGGAAATCCCCAGCCCCAGCGCCTTAAGCACCGATTCTTTTGCAACCCAGCGGTCAAAGAACGCTTCAGTTGTCTGCAGTCCGGACCGGCGCTCAAGCGGCGAAAAGACGTGCATACTCAGCTCTTCGATGTCGAGGTCGCGGTCGCGACACTCGATATCCACCCCAACTTGGCCGCTCGTTGAAAGTGCGATCAGCGCGAAGCATCCCGAGTGCGAAATATTGAATTCGAGTCCCCAGTTCCCAACTACGCTCGGCTTTCCATAATCGTTGACGAAGAACCGTAGCTTGTCCGGCAGCACGCCCGTCCGGGACGACAAAATTTGCCTGAGCGCCGCCCGCGCCATAACCGAACGAACCCGGTCTTCGTGCCTGCGGAACCGCAACGCATGTGAACGCTCATCGCGATTTAACAACGCCAAATCTCGCTTCGATAAAGGCATGTTCAAATCTAAGGGGAGCAGCCACACTTCGATGCCAGGGGGAACCGACTCAGGCAGAGGTAAGCGCCGCATCGGATATCTCGACGGTTTCACCGGCCAGGCGTTGCACCAGGGTGGAAAGAAACACCTCTTCCTGCTGCCGGATAAAGAAGTGGCCCCCGTCGAACCAATTCAAGGAAAATTCCGCGGTGCTTTCGTACCGCCATGCTTCCAGTCTGGATGGGAGAATCTCATCGGCGCGTCCCCCGAAAGCGTGAATAGGTATCGATAGCGGCGCTGACGCCTCGTAGCGGAAGCTTGCGCAGACACGAAAATCCGAGCGGAGCAAACTCAATGTCATGGAAAGCAGTTCGGGATTCTCGAACACCTCCTCGGGCGTCCCGTTCTGTTTCCGCAATTCGGTGACAAGTAGCGCAGCGGAGTCTCTATTGGCATAACGCCTCCAATCCTGTTGAGACGGGGCGGCGCAAGCCGATACCAGCAGTGCCAGGGGCATCTGCCGCTTTCTCATGCGCAGGCAATGTGCAATCCGGTACGCCAGCAGGGCCCCCATGCTATGTCCATAGAGCGCATATCGCTGCGGGGGATCATTCTCCAGTTCATCACACAAGCGCGCAGCCAGCGCATCGAAGCCCTCTTCGGTCGACTCATGCAAGCGTCCACCACGGCCAGGTAGTTCGACCGGCTCGATCTGCACCCAGGCCGGAAGTCTGCGGCGCCAACGTAGGTACGTGACCGCACTTGCGCCAGCACAAGGCAGGCTGAAAACAGTCAGGGAAGGGGGCATTATCGCCCGTCCACTGTAGACGGTCCGTCCATGAAGCGCCTCAGACTGAGCGGACGCATATCGGTCCATGTCTTCTCGATATATTCAAGGCAGGTTTTCTTATCGCCTCTTATTCCGACATCGTTCCAGCCCCCTGGAACCGCCTTCCAGTCCGGCCAAATTGAATATTGCTCCTCATGATTAACCAGAACTCGAAAAGTCCCATCTTCGCGGTCAAAACAACTCGTCATCACTTTTTCCTTTTAAGCAAGTAATTCCAATCGAATGATTAGGAATGAGTCTTAATCGTATTTAGCTAGACGAACGAGGATGTGAAGAATTCAGAAATAAATGGACGAGGTCTTGCGGGAGCGGCGAAATAAACTCGGCAGGAGGCGCCGGGCCGAATCTCATTGCTCATCCAAGCACGCTAACCTGGCAGCTTTCCCAGGTCATAGGGTGCTTGGGAGAACGCGATCAACAATCAGAATAATAATTTATCCGGCGAAACGGTCAGACGATGATGGGGGTTGACACTATTCATCCCCTGAAGGAGGATTGGAGGGCGGGACCAGCCCGGTGAGCAACCAGACACGCGCAGCCTCTTCATAGGCCTCCCGGTGAGACGGGTGCGCCTTCAGCCACTTCGATAATTCTTTCAGATCGGCCGGGTTCATCGTTCCGTGGGTGCGCATTACCCACTCGACCGCCGTTCCCCACACCTGATCTTGCCATTGCGGATCTGTCACAACATCTACGGTTACAACGATTGGGGTTCGATTATCCGAGCCTTGGATTCATCGATTTCGGTCCGCCTGCGACGGCCAAAACGGGATCAGTATAGCGGATCGCGGCAGATTGGAAAACGCGATTAGGAACGAAGAACAGCGCGGCAATGATCCATCGCTTCGTGAATCAGGATATTTACCAGAGATGTCGAGATATTCAGCTCCGCGGCAATGGTACGATGGGTTTGCCCTTCCAGCCGATGGAGTTCGAAAACGCGCCTCGTCCGTTCCGGAAGTTCGGACAGGGCTGTGGCAATCAGCGTAAGGTGCTGACGACTGATTGCGATAGCTTCAGGCAGTCCGGTATGAGCAGCCACATGAAGTCCATCATCCTCAGCCTCGAAAAGATTCATTTCGAGCGAAAGACGCCGATGATGGTCGATGGCCAGATTGCGCACCATCTGGTACAGGTAGGCCAGCGGTTGCTTGATATCAAATACCGCAGCCGCTTCTGAAACCTTGAGGTAGGCGTCCTGCACCACATCTTCGGCACGCTCGGGATTTCCCAGAATCTTCAGCGCCGCCCAGCGCAATTGCGACCGATGAGCCATGAATACTTCCCCCAGGTCAAGCTGTTTCTCAACAGTCATCCCCCGCACTCCTGCAAAAGCTTATAATAACAAAAACGAGAACGATTCGTATTATCATATAATAGTTTTTCTTTTACAATATGGATAAGTCCGGGTTCAGTTGGGATCGAGCTTTTCCAAGGACAGTTCCTAATCAACGCAAAGTATGGAAGGTATGAAGTGCCACAGCTCCTCGCGCTAACCCTTTTGTCGATCGTTCTGGTATGCGTTGGCGGCTGCTGGACAATACCGCAAAGGCACGTCTCGGATGTTGGAGCCGCAATTCCTGCGGAATGGGGCGCAAATCGCGAAATCTCTCGACCGGCACCCCAACATTGGGTGGAAACATTTGATGACCCCAACCTGAGCGCACTGGTGCAAAGCGCTCTGGCCAACAACTACGACCTGAAAGCAGCGGCGACACGGCTGGATGCCGCCATCGCTCAGGCTCGGATCGATGGGTCCGGTCTATTTCCTCAAATATTCTTCACCTCCGATCATCAACAAGTACAGGTTAGGGAAGCAGGATTCGGGTCAGCAAGGTTCGGCGTCTTCGATGCCATCTTCAGCCTCAGCTGGGAGCTGGATGTATGGGGCAGAATCAGGGATGTCAGGCAGGCCGCCCTTCTGGAGGCCGGTGCGGTAGCGTCGGATCTTAACGGCGCGCGGCTTTCCCTGGCGGCGAGGATTGCGCAAAGTTATTTCGAGCTGACCGAGGCGAGGCTTCAGTCAGAGGTAGCGGAGCAGTCGGTCAAAGACCGGCGCACAATTGTTCAGCTTGTACGGGGACGTTTTGCGCGGGGCATAACGAACGCGCTTGATTTGCGCCTCGCGCTTACCGACCTTGCCACCGCCGAGGCGGAGCTCTCGGAGGCCCGCAACCAGATCCAGTTGATTAACCGCCGGCTTGAGGTGCTGCTTGGGCGTTATCCGGCAGGGCGCCTGACCGAAGCTTCGACACTACCGGAGCCGCCATCGGGCCTCCCCTCCGGATTACCGTCCGAACTGTTGGAGCGGCGGCCCGATCTTGTCGCTGCTTTCGACCGCCTGGTAGCAGCCGACTCCCGAGTGCAAAGCGCAAAAAAACTTCTCTTGCCACGGATCGTCCTAACCGCCGCGGGAGGCACGCGCAGCACAGCATTGACCGATCTGGTCGACCCCCGCGCGCTCGCCTGGAATGTTGTAATAGGCATGATGCAGCCCCTGTTTACCGGCGGCCGCATTCGCGGCGAGATTCAGCTGAACGAGGCCCGTGCGGAGGAAGCGCTGAACCTTTACAAAAGCACGGCGCTAAACGCATTTCGCGAAGTGGAACAGGTACTGGCTGCAGATGAATGGTTGCGGGAACAAGAAAAGGCATTAAGGCAGGCCGTTGAACAAACAGAGGCGAGCCGCAAGCTGGCCGTCTACTCCTACCAGCTTGGTATGATCGAAATTCTCACGCTGTTGGACAGTTACCGCAGCACATTGAATGCGCAAAGCGCTCATATTTCTGTAAAACGGCAGTTGCTGAATAACCGAATCAATCTTTTTCTTGCATTGGGAGGCGGCGTTTGATAACAGAAATCTCTGAACCCAACGACTTTTTTAGCAGGAAAAAAAAGCGGTCCAGGAACGCGGCGGCGACGAAGATTCATTGCGGAAAAAAGGGTAGGACAAACATGGCCGGCTTTACCATTAGCCACCGGATACCTTGCATGCGCAGCGGTCAAGTGTCCGTAACACTGGTCGAGCGTTTCAGGGACAACTCGTCCAATAGCTCCGCGAAAACATGCTGAAAAACTTTAAAAGCAAAGCTGCGCTGAAAATCATCGCCCCCGTCGTTGTGGTACTGACGGGTATCAGTATTTCGTGGGCCATCGTAGTCCACAAACCGCAGCCAACGTCACAAATACTAAATGATGAAGCGCCGCTGGTGCAGGTCGTCAAAGTTGAACCGCAGACCGTCAAGCTGAATATCCGCTCTCAGGGCGTGGTGGTGCCTCGCACCGAGATTGATCTGGTGCCGGAAGTAGCCGGCCAGATCGTTCAACTGCATCCGAGTCTCGTAGCGGGAGGATTCTTTGAGCCTGGGGATGTACTGATAAAAATAGATGCGCGCAACTACGATTATGCAATCGCTGAGGCGCATGCCCGCATTGCCGAGGCGGAACGCCAAGTCATGACGGAAGAAGCGCAGGCGGAGCAGGCTCGCAACGAATGGCACTCGCTAGGGGAAGGAGAACCCTCGGCTCTGACCTTGCGCCAGCCGCAATTGGCTGAAGCACGTGCAAAATTGAAAGCCGCCGAGGCCGATCTGACCAAGGCCCGCCTGCAGCGTAGCCGATGCGAGTGGCGGGCACCCTTCGCCGGAAGGGTCAGGGAACGGCATACTGGTCTCGGACAATATGTTCAACCCGGCGAAAAACTGGCGCGCATCTATGCCATTGACGTCGTCCAGGTGCGCCTGCCCTTGGCGACCGATCAGTTCACCTACTTTGATCTGCTGCTGGCCCACCGGAAAAGCAAATCAGAGACAGGTCCCAAAGTCATTTTTAGCACCCACTTCGCGGGGGCGATGCAGTCGTGGGAAGGACACATCGTCCGCGCTGAAGGCGCCTTGGATGAAGAAACGGGCCTTCTACATGCGGTCGCGGAAGTACGAGATCCGTATACGGTAAAAGCAGGCCAATCCCCGCTTATGCCCGGGCTGTTCGTAAATGCGGAAATCGAGGGTAGAGATCAATCCGATGTATTCGTCCTGCCCTCCGGAGCAGTCAACACCTCTCATAAAGTGTTATGGGTTGATAGAGAAGACCGCCTGCGTATCCGCCAGGTAAGTATCCTGCGCCGCGAGCCCGACCGTGTTCTGGTAAAAAGTGGTCTTGACACTGGAGATCGCGTCGTCATCTCCGGGATTCAGGTGCCTGTGGAAGGAATGAAGCTACGGCCGGAAATCGTGTCACCCGGATTGACGTCCGCAAAGACGCTGGCGGATACGTCGATGCCTGACCAAGCAATGTGATGAATCTTTTCTCCCTCTCCCCCTGTCACTTCCCCTCGCCGCGCCCCTGCGAGGAAAAACCAAAGTGAGGCCGATACTTTCTACCGTGCCGCCCTCCGGCTTGGTCGCCTGGTTTGCTTCTAATCCGATTGCCGCCAATCTGCTAATGCTACTCATCCTCATCGGCGGAGGTGGCAGTCTGTTGCTCATGGATAAGGAAGTATTCCCTCGATTTACGCCTCACCAGATCGACGTCAAAGCTGTCTATCCGGGAGCAGGTCCACTGGAAATCGAGGAGTCGGTTTGTGTCCGGATTGAAGAGGCCATTTATAATTTATCTGGCGTAAAGCGACTTAAAACGGAAATCATAGAAGGCGAATGCACCGTCAAGGTCGTTATCCTCCCCGATCACGATAAAAACCAGGTAATGAACACGATTCAGGGACGTGTTCAAGCCATACCCCGTCTGCCCAAGGGGTTGGAGAGGATCGAGGTTCTTCCAGGTCATCGCATCGGGGATGACGGCGTTATCTGGGTAGCATTGCACGGACCTACCGATGCCCTTACGCTGAAGCGTCTTAGCGACCGTATTCAGGGCGACCTGTCCCAGATCCCGGGTGTTACTCGCGCGCACAACTACTATGACCTTCCCTATGAACTCGCTATCGAGGTTTCATCCGAGCGGTTGCGCCAGTTTCGTGTATCGCTCAACGAAGTCACCGAAACGATAAGGCGCGCCTCGATAGATCTACCCGGCGGGGTAATAAAAAACCCGATGGGGGAACTGTTGCTTCGCGTCAAGGGTAAAGCGCAGGACAACGTCTCAGTCGGAACCCTGGTGGTGAAAACCAACACGGACGGCAGCCGGGTACTACTCCGTGACGTGGCAGAGATCAAGGACGGTCTCGAGGAGCGCCTGTCGGAATGGCACCATAACGGAGAGACTGCGCAGGGCTGGGAGATTCACGCCGAACGAGATACGGTTGAAGTGGCACGGCGGGTCAAAGCATACGTGTCGGAAATGCAAACCCAGCTGCCGCCTGGAATAGGGCTTATTAGCTGGTGGGACGATTCTCAAGCCTACGAGGAACGCATCGGAACGCTGCTCGAGGATGGGCTGACCGGCTTTGTGCTCGTTTGCCTGATATTGACTTTATTTCTCGATTTCAAGGTCGCCATCTGGGCGGGTATCGGCATTCTGACGTCCATTTTTGGCGCATTCTGGCTCATGCCAGCGCTGGATGTGTCACTCAACATGCTATCCCTGTTCGGCTTTCTTCTGGCTATGGGTGTACTCGTAGATGACGCCATCATTATCGGCGAATCCATCCATGCGAAACAGGAAGCGGTAGTTGTTCCCGGTTCGTCGAAACAAGGAACTGAGGCAGCGTTCCTGGAAGCCGGCAAAAGAAAAATAGCGTATCTTGAGGCGGCGATTTCCGGTGCCCGCGAGGTTTCCTTGCCGGTAATCGTCGCTGTCATGATCGTTCTCGTCGCCTTCCTGCCCGGCTTGTTCCTGCCGGGATGGGCTGGCCAGATGATGAAGCCCATCTGCCTGGTAATGATTCTCACCCTCGTGTTTTCACTGGTTGAAGCACTTCTGATCTTACCTTCTCATCTTGCCACGCCCCCCAAACCGGTTGCGCTTACTCCACTGGCGAAGGTGCGAGCCAGCCTTAATCGCGGCTTAAAGCGTTTCATCCATGGTGTTTATAGACCTTTGCTGGAAAAAGCCCTGGCTTGGCGCTACCTCACCATTGCGACATTTGCCGTGATCCTGATGCTGGCCGCTGCGTTGGTCGCGGGCGGCTATGTCCGGCTTTCCCTACAGGCTGATGTAACGAAAGACAGCTTCTGGGTCGCTCTGAAATTACCCAAAGACCTTCCGTACAGTGAAACCCGCCGCATCGCAGAAAAAGTGGAACGGGCACTCCTGGAAGTTCGAGACAAACTGGACAGGGAAGCCCGAATTCGCGATCCTCATATCCAGCAAAGCGTCATCGTCGGAGTGGAAACCATCATCGCGGAACACGAGGCCGGTTTCTGGACGGAACTATCACCCACGGGACGAAAACATATTGTTGTGGAGGAATTCGTGCGCGAATGGCGGAAGCGCATTGGAGACATCGGCCGCGCCAAGATCGAGTTCCTGTATAAAGAGGGCGACCTCCCCTTCGATATGGAATTTGATCTGGGACACTCCGACCCAGCTGTTCTGTCCCTGGCGGCCGCCCAGTTAAAGCAAAAGCTGGCGGGCTACCCTGGCGTATATGATGTCATAGACTCGGCCGAGCCCGGCAAACCGGAAGTTCGTCTTCGAGTGAAACCGGAAGCGGAACACCTGGGCCTTCGTCTGGAGGATCTTGCCGAACAAACGCGGCACGCGTACTACGGGGATGAAGTGCACCGGTTCCAGAGGGGTCGTAACGAGGTAAAAGTAATGGTGCGCCTGCCTCGCAACGAGCGGGATTCCTTGCATGGCCTGTCCAGTCTTCCCATACGACTGCCCAACGGGGGTCAGGCACCTTTGGGAACCCTTGCCGAAATCGATCTCGTACCCGGCCAGTCCATGCTGATACGCCAGGACCGGCAGCGTATTCTCAAAGTTCAAGCACAGATGGATTCCAAGTTGACGGACCTCAATGCGCTCCACGCCAGTTTGGCCGCTGAAGAAATTCCACAACTCAAACGGCAGTTCCCCGGGCTGGATATCAATATCGGCGAAGAACGCCAGGAACAGGAAGATACTGCCCGCACCCTGATATTCTTAACCGCGATTGCTTTAACCTTAATCTATGCCTTGATCGCGATTCCCTTCGAGTCTTATGTAAAACCGCTCATCTTTTTAATGGGAGCCCCGGTGGCCTGGGCAGGAGCAGTGTGGGCACACTGGCTGATTGGCCTGCCGTTATCCATGGAATCTTTGGTCGGCATGATTGCGGCGAGTGGCGTGGTTGTAAACGACAGCCTCGTGCTCCTGGATTATGTCAAGCAACGAGAAGGGGCAACCGACGTATCTATGGCAGACCTCATCGTAGAAGCCTGCACCGCTCGGTTCCGGCCCATTCTGTTGGCCTTCCTCACTAATTTTGTGGGGTTTCTCCCCATTCTGCTGGAAACAAGCGAGCAAGCCCAGTTTCTGGTCCCGATGACCTTATCATTAACAGTCGGCCTGTTGATTGGAATGACTGCCAGCCTGATACTGACCCCGGTCAGTTACGCTATTTTAGATAAATCCCGACTTGGGTTTAGCCCAACTTCTACCGTACAGCCCAGGTAGCCCAGGTAATTCGATGCAAAAACTGGGTGCGTTCATATATTCTAGGAACGCTTATAGGAGGCCGAAACCCATGCCAATAAAGGCTTTGCGGGAAGCAATTGCCTACGCTGCTTTATCTGTAGCTTTGTTCCCAAGTGTCGTTGTAGACCCATAACTAACTCCCTTTTTGCAAGTTATCCAGAATTCCGAAAGGATTCAAGAATTAAGAACAAAAACCAGAACCAGCAGGGCCGCCCCCATACCCAGGAAATATGAAATGGCGACAAGTTTTCCTATTTTCATTATCGTCCTCTGTCGTTAGTTGAGCACAGGTATAGTAAAAGTACGAACAACTGTGAAAAAATTGTAACTTATTTGTTAGCTCTTTGTGAAGAGAGTGCTTTCTTGGCAACCAGTCCAGATTCCTTCTCTATTGATCCGAAGCTTGCGTAACAATCGCTACATGAACGCAAAACTAACCTCTTTATGCGCCCTGGCAGACAGGAAGGTTTCATACGAAGACCTTCATCAAGGACACTGGGAACTGGAGGACCAAGAATTACCACATCCTGTTAATGCCAGTCCTCCAGCTCCTTGCCCGTTATAATGGTGCCCCGATTAACTAATTGGAAACGGATTAAAAACATGACTAAAAAAGAACTCGTTGATGCACTGGGTGCAAAGACTGACTCCAGCGGCGCTGCCGCCGACCGCGCGGTAAGCGCACTGGTGGAAATTATTTCCGATACGCTGAGAAAAGGGGATTCACTGACGTTGCCGGGCTTTGGAACGTTCGAAGTACGTGAGCGTGCGGCACGAACTGGCCGCAATCCCAGGACCGGTGAGGAACTGAAGATTGCCGCATCGAGGGTCGCAGCATTCAAACCAGGTGTAGCGCTTAAGGCGGCGGTCAATGGCGGCGGAAAGTAACGACCACCGGCGGTAAAGCGCCATCAGTTTCAGGCGCTCCCGCTTATAGGCACTAGCAAGTGCTTGCCGTTGTTGCTCGGATCTGCCCGGTTCGCCGCCCGGGTCAGCTTTCCACCACGCGAACTGTCTGTCGGAATTGATCGGGTCTGCGCGATATGCGCGGCTGCCGACTGCCGTTTGGAGCAGCGCCAACCAAAACCGAACATGAGAAGCGCCAGGTTAATGGTTCAGGAAACAACATCAATGGTTGTAAGAGCGGCTTTTATCAGTATTATGAAATAATGAAAAAAATTTGTTCAGCCTCAAGCATTATGGAAGCGCAGATCATGCTCGATCTGCTCGACCACAATTGTATCTCGGCGAAGCTATTTAATGAGCATGCCCAGGGGGGACTGGGGGATATTCCGTTTACCCACGCTTATCCAGAGGTGTGGGTTATTCGGGACAGTGATTTTGAGCGGGGGCAAGCCATTGTTAACGAATTTGAAAAAACCCCGGTCGAGACCCGAGTAGTATTCTGCCGCGCGTGCCATGAGGAAAACCCGTTTAATTTTCAGGTTTGCTGGCAGTGCGGCGCCGGGCTTGAACTGCCATCATCGCGTGAAGGAAGGGTTTAATGATCATCGTGGCGGTGAGCGGAGTGCGGCCCTGTGCTCATGTTGGTATGCTGAGCCGCGGCCTCGCATGCATGATTACCGAGGCTGTTTCTTTCCATTTTCAGCCGACCATTCAGACCAACCCCTGCCGGGAACTATTCCCCTGCCGTCTCTGAGCATGTGCCGGAAGCACCTTCCAGTCAGAGACTTCTCAATTCGGGCGCTGTCCATAGTTTCTTCTTCACGAATAAGGCCATTACCATCGATGAGCTTGCGGACACTTGCGCCATGCTATTCGCGTTCTTGCATTCGGCAGCGGATAATAGATTCGTGGCCATCGTGGTAACTTTCCACCGTGATAAATTTTCTACCACGTAAATTACCACGGTTGGGGCCGGACTCAACAGGACGTTACCACGCTAGCCTGAATGATAAACAAGGATAGAAGCTAGGTATTTATTGGCTTTTAGTTACAGGAAGAGTTAGGACGTTGAGTTGGCGGAGAGGGTGTCCCCCAACCCTACATTCGTCAATTTCCACATTTGTTCTATAACCCGTTGTCTCATTTAATTATACCGCCCATTTCCGTCCACCCGCGTTCACTCAAGTTTGCTATAATCCATGTTTTTGGGTAAGAACAAGGGTAAGAACGAGGGGGACGGGTGTGGCGAAAACGACAAGCCTAATGATTGCCCGCCAGGTGGATACTCTGCCGGCAGGGTTCCACGCTGACGGTGGCAACTTGTACCTGCGGGTGAAGGAAACTGGTGCCCGTAGCTGGGTGTTCCGCTATAAGAAAAATGGCAAGGTTACCGAACTCGGTATTGGGTCAAGAAAGGACCGTACTCTCGCTCAGGCTAGGGACTTGGCGGGGAAAATGCGCACTGCACTCGCCGATGGCAAAGACCCGGTATCTGTACTCAAACAGAGATTCGAACTCACAGCAAAGACGTTCAGGGACTGCGCCCTTGAGTTGATCCAAATTAAGCGAGCTGGCTGGCGCAACGCCAAGCATGCCCAGCAGTGGGAAAATACGTTAGCGCATTATGCCTACCCCAGCATCGGATCGAAATTACCGGCCGATATAACCCTTCTTGATGTTAAGGCGATATTGTTACCACTCTGGGCAACCAAAACCGAAACAGCAACACGCTTGCGCCAACGTATTGAAGCTGTACTGGACTACGCGGCCGTCCATGATGGAATTGACCGGCGTAATCCCGCACGTTGGAAAGGCAACCTGGACAAGGTATTGCCGGCAGCAAGAAAAGTGACCAAGCGAGTACACCACGCTGCGGCCCCCTACCCCGATGTCCCTCGAATAATGGATGTCTTACGCGAAAAAGATTTTTTGTCCGCCTATTGCCTAAGATTTACCGTGTTAACTGCCACTAGATCGGGTGAAACACGGGGCGCTCTTTGGCGTGAGATGGACCTGAATGCCGGAATCTGGACGATACCAGGTTCGAGAATGAAGGCTGAGTGCGAGCATCGTGTACCGTTGTGCGATGAAGCGTTGGCCATATTGAGACTGATGCAGACGTGGAGGTTGGATGATGCTGAGAGGGTTTTTCCTGGATCTCGCGGCGGCCTGTTATCAGACGTTGCTCTAAATAAAACCCTTCATAGCGTTGCACCCGACGTGACCGTACATGGTTTTCGCTCAGCATTTCGGGACTGGGGCGCAGAGGCAACCTCATACCCCAGCGCGGTACTAGAATTGGCGTTGGCACATGTGAACCAAAACTATGTGGAAGCTGCTTATCAGCGAAGCGATTTGTTTGAGCGTCGAAAGCAGTTGATGGTGGAATGGGGACTTTTTTTAGCCGCTGATAGGGTCCGTTGCTAGGGAATAACCACTACTAATAGTCCTTTAAACTCCCCTCGTCCCCACATATCGAAAAAAAGGTTGAAAATCGCTGAATATCCATTTACAGTTCGTACTGGAGTTGCGGCACGCCAGCACGCGACCAACTCATTCGGCGAACGAATGAGAATAACAAGAATTTAGGACTACAGCTGAATTAGAACAGCCATAATAAATCCTCCTGATCGACGAGGAACGACGGCAGAATAGCGTATCGAGTGGTATTTAGCCGATACGGTATAGTTTCATTACATGGAATACCGCGTGCTGGCACTAATTCGCATCAGTTACAGCTGATGCGGTTGGTAATGTAATGTCAATATACCAGGAGGCTATAAATGCCAACAATTGTCGGTGCCAGACCGCGTTTCATCGATATCCCTGAAGCTTCTTCAATCACAAGCCTGGGCAGAACCTCCCTTTACAGCCTAATGGCTAAAGGCGAATTACGGCGGATTAAGCTAGGACGAAAAACTGTCCTTTTGGAATCCGAAGTAGTTGAATGGGTCACACATCGCGCCGCGCGGCGGGAGGTGTGATATGGATCATTATGACGCGCTTGCCGGGGATAATCCTCGGGCAAATTCTGCAATCCATGCCATCAGTCGCTTACAGGATAAATCTCAGCAGCGCGCTCGTCCCGTAAGCAATACCTCTGTCGAACAGGCCCTCATATCGATAGGGAAATGGGGGTATCGGCGATGAGCGTTGATACTTTGCTTCCCCGCCTTCGCAATGTTAAACGCACGGGTCCTGGAAGATGGATAGCATCATGCCCGACCCGTGAGGATAAACGTCCTTCCATGTCCATTCGGGAGCTTTCCGATGGCCGTGTCCTTATCCACGATTTCGGCGGCAGTGCCGTCCATGAAATACTGGAAGCGGCAGGGTTGACGTTCAATGACCTTTTCCCTGAACGAAAAATTACGTCTGGTAAGCGTGAGCGTCGACCATTTCCAGCCGAGGATGTTTTACGATGTATAGCGTTTGAGGCGCTTATCATAGCCCTCTCCGGCAGAAGAGTACTTGCAGGGGAAACCCGGTCCGAAGAGGACCAAGCACGTTTGATGACTGCTGTAGCGCGAATCGAGGAAGCCATTCAGCTGAGTACTTGGTCATGAACGAGCAAGCGAGCATCCAGCGTGGCGCCAGCGTGTTGGACGGCCTCATTGCTAAGCGAAGCGCAAAGGAGATGGGCGACCCGCTGCCCTCCCGTTCAAATGTAGCGGAGGGACCTTCGAGCAGCATTCTGCACCCTCTCCGAGTCATCGGGCTACACGACTTCATTGCGCTCAAAATTACTCCGCGCTCGGCTATTCTCGGCCCGTGGCTGATGACACAAAGCCTTAATATGATCTATGGGTGGCGAGGGGTTGGTAAAACCCACGTGAGCCTGGGAGTGGCATATGCAGTGGCGAGTGGTGGAACATTCCTGAATTGGAGCGCGGAGAAGCCGCGCCGCGTATTGGTCCTGGACGGTGAGATGCCTGCGGGTGCCTTGCAGGCAAGATTGGCCGCAATCGCTGCCTCCAACGAAAGGCAGCCGGAGGAAGGCTTTCTTTCCCTAGTGACGCCTGATCTGCAAACGGGGATTATGCCTGACCTTTCTACACACGCCGGGCAGGAAGAGGTGAATGCTGCCATCGAGAAATCGGGAGCCGAGCTTATCATCGTTGATAACTTGAGCTGCCTAGTGCGCGGGAGCGGAAGGGAAAATGATGCTGAATCTTGGACGCCAGTCGCAGAGTGGGCATTGTTTCAGCGCCAGCTCGGCCGGTCTGTACTTTTTATTCATCACGCTGGTAAGGGTGGTCAGCAAAGAGGCACATCAAAACGTGAGGACCTGCTAGATGTCGTTATATCGCTGCGTCGACCCCCTGACTACGACCCGGCAAACGGGGCGTGTTTCGAGGTTCATTTTGAGAAGGCTCGACACTTGCTCGGCGATGAGGTTTCACCTATCGAAGCCATGCTTACTACAGACCCTGATGGCCTGGCGTCTTGGGCCTATCGTCTCGTTGAGGAAACAACCTCCGAACGAATTATTGAGCTCGCTAGGGATGGATTAACTCAAGCCGAAATTGCGGACGAATTGCAAATCAGTCGCTCCACTGTGTGCAGGGCTTGCCGCAAGGCCGAAGAGGAAGGAAAGCTGGAGAAAACAAATAGCGGGAAGGGGGCTAACCAGTATCAGAATCGGGGTAAAGCGAGATGAAATATAGTAGCCCAGACCCGACATCGCCTGTTGAACTGCCTCGTAGTGTTAGTAAGCATCAAGCTCATCAACTAGCCGGGACAGAAACCCCCCGGGCTGCTGTCGATCCCTCTTCGCTGCTACAAATAGCACGGAACAAGTTGAGGATTCATAAGCCAACGACTGAAGACTGTACCGATGTGAAAGATACGGATCCAATTGCTCTTATCCACCCACCGGACGCATGCAACAAGCACTTGTTGGGAAAAAATGTAAACCTAGCAACCATGCGGGTTTCGAGCATGTTGCATGTTGCATTTCCTAGTGAATCGCCAATGCAACAAGCTCTTGAAACAGAGGCGGGAGGGACTGGGGCTGCTACGGAAGCCCGCCGTCACAAGGCCCTGAAGCAACTGGCCGCTGCACCTGACAGCCCTAGAGTCATTCTGACAGACACGCATAGTGATCCCAACCACGTCATTCTCACCGTAGCGATACGTCATGTTGCCGTTGCCGAATTGATGGTGGAAAAATCACGTTATGACCCGCTCCTCCTACTGGAGATGGTAAAGCAATATGGCAACCAGGTTAACTAAACGCAGGCCAGGCACATAGGTAGTACAGCCGAAGGGATTTATAAAAAAAATGGAATAACGATAGAAAGGGGCGAGCTCCAGCCTTCCTACAGGTGGGCAAAAGCTGACCTAATGCAAGATTCGACAAACTTGAATAAGCCCAATTAATGCGAAAAAATCGTGGAATAGCTTATGGGGGGTAACATCTTCTCCGGGCATTACGGGCGTCGATCTACAAAGCCTTACCTTGACCAACTGCCACGGGTCCCGATTGGTCAGCTCCCAAAATGCAAGGTGGCCGGGAGCTCTAGCGTATTTATTCCCTTTGATGGATCGGTGCATCGAGTAGCGGTAATGCAAGCCCGCGTTGGCGCAATGCAACAATACCGTTTTATCTGTGCGCGGTGCGGCAAACGTTGTCGAATTCTCTACTTGAGCACGTTGCTGGCCTGTCGATGCTGCACAGACGCTCGCTACCGCTCGCAAAGCGAATCAGCCGCAACTAGGCGGCAGCGCCGAGCATACAAAGTCCTGAGAACCGCAAAACTCGATCCAATTGATGCTCAGCAAAAACGGCTTGGGCGACATCGGACTACTCACTGGCGCATGCAACAAGCGGCCGAACGAGCAATCGAGATCATAGTGGAACGTAACGACCGGATAATGGAGCTCTTAAGTCGCAATCAATTGCCGACGAACGTAAAGACAAAAGCTTAGATCTTGTTACCGCATTGCTTGATCTATACACAGAAGAGGTAGTGGTTGTAAGCCGATTAGAGTAGCTGCCGAACGCTATTCCAATGGAGCGACAACGAGAATGGTGGAGGGAAGAATGAAAATGAGTCGCTGGATGACCCGCGCGACGAGCAGGTGCAATCCGTTGGCGCCAACGGCCCTCCGCTCATACTTCCGAAACGCTTCGCGCAGTCAGGTGAAACTATAGCAGGCTCAGGGATAAGTAAGAACCTTTACCGTGGGGGAGCAAAAAAACCTCACTGATGACGTCCTACGAGAACTACGGTGAGGGGAGTGGCGCCGGCACTAGGACGGGCACTGCCAGCGATAACGGAGAGAATTAGTCCCTTCCCCACTCCTATAGAAGCATAACCGATGAGCCGCATAGAGACAAGAATCTTCACGTACGCGGCTGTATCAACACCCTGCAACAATAAAGCCTCGGAGCCGGTATTCAGACCGATCCGCTCGGCCGAACCATCAGCCCTTTCCTTGACGCTAGAAACGTAGGGTGAAATGCTGGACTTTAGTCCAATAGCATCGGCCTTTACTGTTGCGTACGATTGGACGTCCTTAGCTAGTTCCTCTCGACGCGGAAAGAAATATCCGAAGGTACACGTTTTAGAGCTGAGTAAATGCTATCAGAGAGAGGGGAAACGCGGACAAATCGGATACCGCTCATATTTTTCTATTTTTACCCCGATGCTCATGTCTCAAAGATTTGTCGCGATCGACTTTGAAACAGCCAATGCTGACCTCGCGAGTATTTGTCAGGTAGGCATAGCTACTTTCCAGGATGGAGAACTTATTGAGACTTGGGAGTCGCTGATCAATCCATTGGACTATTTCGACTGGTTTAATGTTGAGGTCCACGGAATTGATGAATACGACGTAGTTGATGCGCCTACGTTCCCCCAAGTAGCCAGCGAGATATTGCGACGAATAGAAAACCGTGTTGTTGTTAGCCATACGTCTTTTGACCGCACGGCTCTGTATCAAGCAATGGTGAGGCACAAACTTGCCGAAGTCCCGTGCCAATGGCTGGATACTGCCCGTGTGGTACGACGAGCGTGGGGTCAGTGGTCTCATCGAGGGTATGGGCTGACGAACGTATGCAGGGAGCTAGGAATAGTTTTTAATGCACACAACGCCCTTGAGGATGCCCGAGCTGCCGGGGAAGTCCTTCTTCAGGCATTCCGGGCAACAGGGTTGGGTCTTGAGGAGTGGATAATAAGAGCACGCCAGCCTATTAACCCTGAAGCCAATGAACCAATAGCAAGGGAAGGGAATCCGGAGGGTGTGTTATTTGGACACGAGATCGTGTTTACCGGAGCGCTGGTTGTAACACGACGGGAAGCAGCAGTGCTTGCCGCTGAGTCAGGTTGCACCGTTGCAGGGGACGTAAGAAAGACAACAACTCTGCTTGTAGTAGGTGACCAGGATATCGACAAACTTGCTGGAAACGACAAGAGCAGCAAACATAGAAAAGCCGAAAAGCTGATATCTAAGGGCCAGAAAATCCGCATTTTAAAGGAAGGTGACTTCCTTCACATCGCGGGGCTTGAGAGCTGAGCCCAGTCTCGTTTTATTTCATAGTGCCGTTATGCTAACCAGCCCGCCTCAAAGACATACGATTCGCCATCTACTGGAGAACCTGGAATATAAAACCGTTCTAGATTCTCCCGACAACGATTATCGTATTGAATACTTCACGACATCCCTTAAAGACCGCATGACAGGTGAGTTGAGGTTTACTCGAACCTATCATCTCATCGATCTCGTCCGAGGTGGAATCACCCCAAAGCATTGGGATCCTTTTCATTTGGAAAAGCAAGTGGACTTAGTCGTCAATTTACTTACACTCTGCGATTACCGCATTGCGAAAGTAGTGAAAGGTTGGGAATCTTATTGTCCTTCCTGTGAGAACGTCACGCACGGAAAAATTTGGGAGCCTCTCCCCAAAAAATGCTCGGCTGAGCCCCCTCAAAAGTGCAAGACGGTTATTGAACGCAGCAGTATTATAGAAGTTCTATTACCAGCCTCAGTCATTGAGGCCATTCAAGTTCTTGGGGGATAGTTACTCACCAATGCAGGATTTTGACAGAACCGTTAGATTTGCAGCGACTGCTGTACTGGTCTTCTATCTCCCGTTTGCACAAGCTGCAACGTTCAGTGGAAAAGTCGTAGGCATAGCAGATGGGGACACCTTGACGGTTCTGACCGCATCAAAGCGGCAACACAAAATCCGCCTAGCCGAGATTGACGCACCCGAGAAACACCAGGCATTCGGCACTAAGTCGAAGCAGTCCCTATCAGACCTATGTTTCGGCAAGGAGGCGAAGTCTCCCCGCGAGTAAAGGACCGGTACCAGCGAATTGTTGCCCGAGTTAAATGTGACGGCGTTGATGCCAATGCGGAACAGGTGAATCGCGGGATGGCCTGGGTGTATCGGCGCTATGCAAAGGACCATGATCTATATGTTTTGGAGCATGGGGTGAAAGTAGAAAAGCGAGGACTATGGGCAGATTCCTCACCTACTCCACCTTGGGAGTGGCGAAAAAACGGCAATGTGCGGCAGATTTGAGCAATCCGAGACACCACGCTATTACGCTGACGCGCTAGGCGCGCATATCAGCGAGCGCCTCAAAACGCTGAGCGACAACACCACTGTCTATAATGTCGCTCCGGGCCAACGTCCATGGATGATCATGCTCCACGGTGGCGAGTTTGTGTTTGCCGGTATGAACTGGGGCTATCGTACGCCAGATGAAGCCGCTGCGAAGAGAAAGCCTTGGATTAATGCACGGGTAGAGAAAGCCTTAACCGGCAGGTACTTCCGTCACATGTTCAGGGAAGGACGAGTGATCATTCCGGCGGGTGGATGGTATGAATGGACGCTCGAGAATGGGAAGAAGCAGCCCTGGTACATCACAAGGCGAACAAATCAGTCAATCTTCATGGCGGGGCTCTCCAATTACAGACTGAATGAGCCTGATGCGCAGCAGCAGAAGGTTGAGGTCGGTTTCGTAATTGTCACTGAGGACTGTGAAGGCGGCATGGTGGACATACATGACCGCAGACCCGTGGTGCTGGAACCCGAGGACGCGTTGCGCTGGCTTGATCCTGAGACACCGGTCGAGCAAGCCGCCCATATTGCGCAGACGAGATCAATCCCGACTGAAGAATTCGTTTGGTGGAAGGTGGACCGGGCAGTAAACCGGGTCGATCCGAACAACAACGGCAAGCATTTGCTAGTACCCATAAGCGAGAGCGCTTGAATCGGGATCCTTTTGCCGAGCGCCCTTACTTTACGCTCCGTTGGCGACAGCCTTCAGCGCGGAAATTGGTTCAAACGCTTTAACCCTTGATGCGGCAATCTCCAATTCCTCACCTATCTTAGGATTTCGTCCGGTATCTGCACAGTGTTCGCGTACTTCGAGCGTTCTCAAGCTAGGCAACCTCAGCGAATCTCTTTTTTTGGCGTATTGAAAATAATTTCTACTAGTTCACCGCATGGTCTGCGGCGATGCAATGCTTGTGTAGGAGATAAAAAACCCCCTCCTGAGCCTTCCTGATAAGCAGGAATGGCAATTTTTAGCAAACTCTTCCATTAAAATCGGTTGCAAAATTTTGAACCGATTAACGAGGAAAAAATACAGTGATTCAAGACAAAGAAAACATCCTGATGCTCGAAACTGAAAAGCTCGATGAGTTGTTCAGTCTGTTGAAAGAGATGACCCTACCCGGTATTAGCCACCTGAAGTTCGCACCGAAGGTGGAACCTGCGCTAATATGGTCCCCGCTCGGCGTGTTCTCGCCCCTCATATTCTCGTCTATATTGCTGCCTGCACGGTGGCAGCACCTTGGGATGACACCCTCGGAACTTCATAATGAGCTGCTTAATGTCGAGCGGCTTTTCCTAGTTATCCTCTGCGTTTCTTTGACGATATTTATCCTTGCCCTCTTTTACATCGTATGGCACCACAAACAGTTTTTTCCCTATTTGTCTCATCCTGTGAACGATCCGCAGCGCGACGCGAAATTCACTACAGAGTTATTGAGGTTCAACAAAGCAACCCTGGCTTATGGCCTGCTTAAGTACCGGCGTCGTTGGTCGTCCCGCGATGACCGCCTTGCAATACTTACAGGCGACTTGCGAAAGGTTGGGCTATTTCAAGCACTGGTGGCCCTATTAGCCCTATTCATATCTGCTGTAGCAATATTTTCTAAGGAGGATAGCAGCAACCCACTCCTTTTTTTCATTTGGGACTTCGCGGTAGTCCTTGGAATCTTCTATATGATGGCTATCTACAACTTGGTTTCCCGTGAAAGGCCCCAGCAAGTCATTGAGTTGCTGGAGTACACCATTCAGCATGCGGAGCAATGCGATGGAACGCAACCTGATCCGATGCCAATCACTAGTGCACCTTCTGTGTAATAGGGGCACACCACACTAGATAGATACGGATCGAAAAATCATGATATGCGCATCGTGCGGGGCAGACGAACTGAAGCCTGACGTCCGGGACATAAAGCAAACCTACAAGGGCCGGGTCAACATCATCAAGGATGTGTATGCCGACTGGTGCGGTCATTGCGGAGCATCGGAACTAGACGCAGGACCCGGCGAGGAAGGGAAAGAGGGGGAACGGGTATCGGACGAGATAGGCGCATTCATAAAAAAGGTCAACGCCGAGTTGTCAGATCGAGAATTTATTGCGCACGTGCGCGAAAAGCTGGGCCTGAAACAGAGGGAAGCAAATCGCTTATTCGGCCTTGGTCCTAACGCATTTTCACGTTATGAAACGGGCCAGTCAGTGCCACCCCTTTCGTTGATACAGCTATTCAGGGTGCTCGACAACCATCCGGAACTGATGGAAGAGATCAGGGGAGCAAGCCGAATGGGCTAAGTTCATAAAAAAAGTTGAATGACTAGGTCTCGTTCTTGATGGCAGTTTGCTCCTCAACTAAGTGGCAATAGCTAAGGAACGCCGTTTTCATAAAATCTGCTTCCGTTGCCAGTACGGGCAATACTTCACGAGCCGCCAAAGGCGCTGATTGACACAACACATAGTTAACGGAGCCAGTAGGAGAAAAAGTTCTGACGGCGCTTGCAGTAAGACCATGATCTAGGCGCTGCGGATGACGGTGCTGCGATTTATTCCTATAGTTGCCAGTGGCGCTGCGGTATTGCGGAGCATCGACATCGCGCAATGCTTTCACGAGCCTTGGCCCTGAAAGCCAATGCTTAGCAGCTCCCTCTAGAGAATTAATATCGATCTTCTCGTCGGGATGAAGACTCGCTGCCAGAACAAGTTTATCGGCTAAGGCTTGCGTGTAGCAGAGTTGAGTTGCGCAGAAGATTACGCGAGACTTAAACTTGTACGGCGCGGAAAGACAGTATTCGAAAGGGAGCGAAGTGAACTCCATTCGAAGTTCAATAACCTCCTCATCTCCGTAGTCGCGCAATACCTTTTCCCACAGGGTAAGTCTCCACACATATACTGCGTACTCATTAAATGAATTGATAAGTTCTCGCCGGAAGTCACGTTCCTGCCAGTCATACCTGAGGTCGTGTGGGTGCTCCCGGTGCGCTTGTTCTAGAAAAGGCACGGGTGGAGGTGTAGTCTCGCAGGCAATTAGGTCCTGAAATTTGGCGTATGCACCAACTGTGAGGTCGCGGTAGCTCATAAGGGCTCAACTTTGTTATAGGAAGTATTTGCGATAATCGAGATACATCCCCGTACTCGGCAATGTGATTTGACTGGTAGAAGCCTCTTTTGTATCGGGAGGGTTGCAAATCGATTCTAAAAGGCCATTCCAACTTAGGGCAACAGAGTGTCCAGCTAAAATGCGTCAATCGACCTGCCCGATCGCCTCGCGTTTAACATAGAGGTCGTAAAACTCATATGCCTCAACCTTGATCTGGGGTGTCGAAAGATTTCTCCAAGGGTGAAATCTCTCGACAAAGCCCATGTTAGGGACTTTAATTTTCTTCTTAGGGCTTAAGAAAGCAGCCTCGGGATTGATGATCACGAGCTTGCGACAGCGCGCTTCCTGGCCCCAGATATGACCCAAAAGCCAACGGCTCCAGTGATCGGTAGGCGGAAGGCTATATCCCCGCACAATTACTTCCTCCGCCTGTTGTATCAACTTGCTTGCTAGCATCCAGGTGCGGCGGATGTGATGAAATTGCCTGATCGGTTTGTTTTGGACCGGGGGCACTAGGAACGGAGCCACCTTTTCATAGCAATCTTGACAATAAAGGCTGCTACCACAATAAGGAACCCTAAAAGGCAGCAAATAATTCTTGCAATGCTGGTTCTTGCAGACAACCGCATCAATAGAACCGTGCAGCTTTAGGTAAGCGGGTTTAGCTACGAAAGAATCTTGCTGCGGGGGTGGCCGGTCACCAAAAAAGCTTTCCTGTGACGCATCTGCCGTACATATCCGGCGATATTCAGAGTGCAGGTCACTAGCAGGATTTGGCCCGTACTCATCTCCTGGCGCTCGGTAGTCTGGAAGCGCTTCATCTAGCAGGATGTCCCAGTTAAAGGAAATAAAGCTCGTTCTGTTATCGAGCATATGCTCAACGAACGGTGAGTAATGCCCGCCTTTTTTCACCCCTTTGGAACATGTAACAATCGTTTTTCTGATCAACTCTGTCAAACGTGAGAGGTGCTTGTCATCCAAGTCCATCTCGGCTTTGAGGCTGGCGAGAGTGAAAATATCTTCGACGTTGACCTTGTCAAGAGCCTTGAGAGAAGCAGGGCTGTCCAGTGATAGAGGTAGTAGAGACGTTAAAGTGTCCCGCATGTCTTTCGATTTGAGTTCGTAGCTGAGTTCAGCATGATTTCGAATGCAGCGAAAGAAATTGGTAGCGCCCGGAAGTCTTGAGTCGGAAGCATCAATTGATGCACCCGCTCCAATTATTACTACTCTCGCCATTGGTCTCTTTTTTTTAAATTCCAGAACGTCTGCTATCGTTTCTCATCATAGCTGTAGCGTAAATACCAGTCTCTACGGTTGCTGCTTGAAGGCAGATGATTGTCAGCTGTCCAACTAGGGAGAGGAGATGACCGAAGGCGCCAAGGTTAGCTTATAGCGGTAACCTTCATTCCGACGCTGGACCGTCATCGCTAAGGTACGTCGACACGAACGAAGTACTTGTCTCGATCACGCCTAGCTTCACGCCCAAATAGGCTATTGCGGCATGCTCATTGGCTAACAGGTATGCGACAACCTTTGTTTTTAGCTTCGGAACTCCTGCAAAATTTGAGTCCCTTAGCGCTTTCGATTCATAGGCCCCGTAGTTAGCTGCCTCAAGAACTGCTACAAACAATTGAAAAGCCTGCTCGTCAGAGCAAAGTGCCGCTAGTTGGGACTCTATTCGCTCAACTGAACTTGAGAAGATATTGGCAGTGTGGAAGTTGGCGGAGCCTGCATTTGCAAGAATGATGGGATAATACAGCGCGACTACATCTGGGCGGTTTGTCAAGGTATCGATAAGATAAGGTGAATACGGCTTCTTCTGGAAGAGTTTTTCCAGTTCGAACTTAAAATGGTTGAGTAAGGAAGCGTCATCCAGGTGCTTTGCGATCGAGATAATTGTCATTGCCGGGTGAGATAATCTAGTTTCCGGGACAGTGTTTTTTACTTCATCTATCTGCTTTGAAATAGCTCCACTAATTCTCCTAGCGGGAACAGGTTGCAACCCTAGAAAAAGCTTACCGTTTGCCGAAAGCAATTGGAGGATACATGATGAGAACCTTAGGTCATCTGATTTCGCAGCAAGGATCTTCTTCTGTAGCTCAGTGTTGATATCATCGTTATCCAGAAGTGCTAGGCCAATCAGAAACGCTGTTGAGTTTTCAACTACTGTGGGGTCTGAAGCGGTAACTGAAGCTGCCAATTTGGTGACGAGAACTGGGAGTGCCTTTTCATGCAAAGTCGAGATCTCCTCGCCTACGACCCCTTTGATCTCAGCATTTATTACGCTAGGGAAGAAATTGGAATTGTTCAGCCGAATAACGATTTCATCAACTAGTTGAGTCGTGGAAAGTATTGGGCGCGACAAGAAACGGCTAACCGTCTCACGAAATATAAATCTTGCTTCCTCCGCAGACGGTTGATGGCCCGAAGGATGGGCAGACTTGTTTCGAAGCGTTCTCAGTGTATTAAGGAATGACGTATCCAAACCGGTAAGCAGGTTTTTGGAGCCGAGCTGGTCGATTAGAAAGGCTTCATATACATCCTGATCTTCTCTCTTCTGCCGAGCCGTGTCGAAAATAGTCTTAGCAGGAGCGTTAATCTTGCTGAGTTCACCGAGCTTAGAAAGTAAATCATCGAAAAGCGCGATGTAGCTGAGAACTATGCAGCCGCGATAAGCGGATGCCATGTAGCAGTTCATTGCCTCGCGCATGTAGTCCCGAATTGGCTGGCTCTGTATCGTTGCCAGCAGTTCTTCCATGTCAGTCAGATGTGCCAACTAGTAGGCCCCTCAGCGGCCATTTCGGATTTAGCAAACGTTGACGTCTTCTGCTTTACGGATTGTTCCCTTTACCCAGACCGACGGGTACAGATTGCAGGCTACCAGCAGTTTCTTTGTGCCTGCCCATTTACCTAGGAAACATGGACCATTTAGCCAATAGCTGCCCAGTCACGATTCTAGCTCGTATAGCTGAGCAAACCAATTGGACTTTGGTACACGTTGGCTGATCCTGCTAATACCCTTCGCTCTGTCATTATCTTATTGGAGCAGATCAGCGGGAAAACAGCAGGGGCGGTGCGACCATGAACATAGCGCCTCGCTCTAATACCCAAGTTGATGTGCGCTTGAAACTACCAGAAATGCGAAATGTAAAAATTTTTGGAAGCGTGGGATGAGGGGCACATACGGCGGTAATGAGGGGGTGGCGGGGTGGGGCGATCCGGGTTTATGATTGGTGCACTTAGATGTGTCTGCGGCGAGGGGGATTTCAAAAGCCTGTGAACGTCGCACTACCGCAAGTTGATTTCATAGTATTTCATGTTGACAGCCCGCCCAGCGAACTGAAAGCGGTAAGAACCCCGGTAAGAACCAAAACTCATATTATTATTATTATCTTAAATAATCATTGGATTACTGATATAAACTGGCGGAGAGGGTGGGATTCGAACCCACGTGCCAGGTTACCCTGACCATCTGATTTCGAGTCAGCGCCGTTATGGCCACTTCGGTACCTCTCCGTTGTGTCTGCGACCGCAATTTTACCAGTTTATCCCCGCTTTTTCTCGCACTCGTTCGAGACAGTTGTCAGAATGTTTCCCGATTATGCTTGTCTCTCTACAATGCGCATGTTTCTCCGGTTGCTTACTACCGTCATCGCCTGCGGCCTCTTGCTCACCGCCTGTGATTCGTTCGAAAAACCGGTGTTGCCGTTGGGCCAGACTGATGAGCTGATAGTCCTCACCGTTAACAGTCCCGACACTTATTATGAAAATGCCGAAGGCAACTATGCCGGGCTGGAATTCGATCTTGCTTCTGAATTTGCACGAGATTTGGGCTTAAAAGCAAGGTTTAAGTTGGTACCAAAGCTGGACCAGACTATTTTGCCTCTGGAAAAGCAGCGGGCACACTTCGCCGCCGGGTTGAACATCAGCGCCAAGCACTCGCAGCGCGTGCATTTCGGGCCAGCCTATCAAACAATACAGCCTCAAGTGGTCTACAACACGGATTACCGGCGGCCAAAAAGTATTCAGCAGTTGGCCGGCAGAACGATAGAGATCGCAAGCGGAACGAACCATGCGGAAGCGTTGAACAGAACCAAACTGCAAGTACCCAGGCTGAAATGGACTGAGGTGGACATTACTCCCGAAGACTTGCTTGCGAAACTGGCCGAGGGAAAAATCGACTACGCGGTAGCGGATTCGACTCAGATCAATCTGGCCAAGAATTTTTATCCCAACCTGGATGTGGCATTTGATCTCGGCGAACCCACCGGCAGGGCATGGGCTTTTTCGTCCTATGCAGACCCTGCTCTGCTGGACAAGGCGCGCGAGTTTTTTAACCGCATCGAGCGGGACGGCACATTGATGCGCCTGCTCGACCGGTACTATGGTCATGTTCAGCGTCTGGAACAAACCGACGTGAGCGGCATTTTGGCGAAACGCCGTACTCTGCTGCCGGATTTACGCGGCTATTTTCACGATGCCGAGGAATTAAGCGGAATCGACTGGCGTCTGATTGCTGCGCTGGCCTATCAGGAATCGCACTGGAATCCGATGGCGGTCTCGCCCGCGAATGTGCGCGGCATCATGATGTTGACGGAAACAACCGCGGACCGGATGAACGTCACCGATCGCCTCGATGTGCGGCAGAATATACTTGCCGGGGCGCGTTACCTCCGGGTGCTGAAAGATCGGCTGCCGCCACGCATTACCGAGCCAGACCGTACCTGGATGGCGCTCGCCGCCTATAACCAGGGCTCCGGACATCTGGAGGATGCGCGTATTCTCGCTCAGCGCCTTAACCTGAACCCGGACTCGTGGCTGGACCTCAAAAAAACCCTGCCATTATTGAGCCACAGCAAGCATTTCTCCACCCTGAAGCATGGGTTTGCGCGCGGCGGAGAAGCGGTGATTTTGACGGAATCCGTCCGCACCTACTATGCTATCCTGCAGAAATACGAGGGTGCGCATACATGGGGTTTGCTGGCTGGTCATGATCCCGGTCCAAGCGAGACGAAGAGCCCGATTGCGACAATATTGAATTTCATTTCCCCTGAAACGGCGCCTGAGCCGGCGCGGTGAAAATTAGCTCTCCACTCGTGTTCCTCGTTCATGCTGCGCATAATAATGGTTGAGTCGTTGCCGTAGTCGGGCTATATTGAGATGGTTAAACCCTAACCTAACCACTTTTCACCAATAAAATTTGGGAGGATGTCATGACTTTACGCTTAGGCGATACTGCACCTGATTTCGAGCAAGATTCTTCAATCGGCAAGATCAAGTTTCATGACTGGATAGGCGACTCATGGGCGGTGTTGTTTTCGCATCCCGCCGATTACACGCCTGTTTGCACCACAGAACTGGGCATGACTGCCAAGCTCAAATCCGAATTGGAGAAGCGTAACGTCAAAGCGATCGGATTATCGGTTGATCCGGTGGAGAAGCATGCGGGATGGATCAAGGATATCGAGGAAACACAAGGTTGCAGCGTGGCTTTTCCGATCGTTGCGGATGTGGATAAAAAAGTCGCCGCCCTCTACGACATGATTCATCCAAACCAGTCCGAAACGATGACAGTGCGTTCGCTCTTCATCATTGACCCGAAAAAGAAGGTGCGCCTCATCATCACCTATCCCATGAGCACTGGGCGCAATTTCGACGAGGTTCTGCGCGTTATCGATGCGCTACAACTGACTGATAACTGCTCAGTCGCAACCCCGGCCAATTGGAAAGATGGCGATGACGTCATCATCCCGCTCACCATCCAGGACGAAGCGGTGATCAAGCAAAAATTCCCGAAGGGTTACAAAGCGCCGCGTCCCTATCTGCGTATCACGCCGCAGCCGAATAAATGAGATAGGGCATGTCTTGAGACTTGACTGCTAAAGCGCCGGGTTTCGGGCGCTTTTTTTTATATGAACTACAACACAAGGCGCCGCAGGGCTTCCTCGTATTTTTCCGCGGTTTTGGCGAGCACCTCCGGCGGCAGCGCGGGGGCCGGCGCACTCTTGTTCCAATCCTGTGTTTCCAGCCAGTCACGCACGAACTGCTTGTCATAGCTGGGCGGGTTGCTCCCGGGCGCATACTGGTCGGCAGGCCAGAAGCGGGATGAGTCGGGCGTGAGCGCTTCATCTATGAGATAAAGCCTTCCCGCTTCGTCCTGACCGAATTCGAATTTGGTATCCGCGATGATGATGCCTTTGGCGAGTGCGTAGTCTGCCGCCTCTGTATAGAGTGCGACCGCTTTGTCGCGCACCTGCGCAGCAAGTTCCTTGCCCAGCAATTGCTCGGCCCGGGCAAATGGGATGTTCTCATCATGTGCGCCGCGTGCCGCCTTGGTCGATGGGGTGAAAATCGCGCCCCCCGGTATTTTCGCGGCTTCCTGTAATCCCCCCGGGAGCGGAATTCCGCAAATCATCCCCGTCCTTGTGTAATCCTTCCAACCGGACCCGACAACATACCCGCGCACGATCGCTTCTATTGCCAAGGACTTCAGGCGCTTCACTACAAACGCCCGCTCCGCCACCTGCTCGCGTTCGCCGTCCGCGACCACCACTTCGGGCGGGATACCGGTAAGATGGTTGGGAATGATATGCGCAAGTTTCTCAAACCAGAAATCGGATAAAGCGGTCAGCAGCCTGCCCTTCCCGGGGACGGGTGTCGGCAGGACCACGTCGAACGCGGAAAGCCGGTCCGTCTGGATGATCAGGAGCTTGTCCTCGTCCACCCCATAAATGTCACGTACCTTGCCTCGGTGCAGAAGCGGCAGGCTTCGTATGTTGGTTTCAAACAGTGCGGTTTCCGTGCTCACGATTTTTTAACTTATATCCGTGCCCATCTAAGGGCGCTCATCGAGCGATTGCTTGATTTCCAGTGCAAGCGACAACGCTGCTTCAGCCGTTTCATCCAGAACGGTGTAGTGCCCCATCTTTCGTCCGGGTCGTGCTTCATACTTCCCGTACAGATGCAATTTCACATTGGAAAACCTTAGGACGCGTTCCCACTCGGGTTCTCCCCTCTGCCAAAGATCACCCAACAGATTCACCATCACGGCCGCCCCATGCATGGCGGTGCTGCCGAGCGGCATGCCGCAAAGCACCCGCACCTGCTGTTCGAACTGCGAGGTGACGCAGGCGTCAACGGTGTAGTGTCCGCTGTTATGCGGGCGCGGGGCGATTTCATTCACCACCAGCTGATCACCAGCGAGCACAAAAAACTCCACGCATAGCACGCCATGATAATCCAGCTTCTCGGCGATGCTCATGGCGGTGCCACGCGCATGCTGAATCACGGCGGGCGCTAACCCGGCCGGAACAATGCTGACATCGAGTATCCCGTTGCGGTGGCGGTTCTCGGAGACAGGAAATGTGACGGCTGCGCCGTCGAATCCACGCGCCACAATAACCGAGACTTCACATTCCAGCGGCAATAGCCGCTCCAGCACGCATGGTTCCCGGTTAAGGGAGGTAAACGCGGCATCAAGCTCGGATGCGCTGGTTACTCTTACTTGGCCCTTACCGTCGTATCCCAGCCGGCTCACTTTCAGGAGTCCTGGAAACAAATCCTCCAGCCGCCCCGAATGCAGGTGTGACACTCCCCACACTGAGCCGGATGAGCCGGGTGAATAGGATGAGCCTTCCGAACTCTGCGCATTCTCAATGACGGCGTAGGGCGCGACCGCGAAGCCATTCGTCGCCAGAAAGTTTTTTTCCAGAATGCGATTTTGGGCAATCGCGACACTGTTGGCCCCGGGGCTCACCACACAGTGCTGAGCTAATTTTTTAAGCGATTCAGCCGGCACGTTCTCGAATTCAGTGGTAATGGCCGCGCAACCGGACCCGAGCTTGCGTAATGCTTCATGGTCGAGGTAATCCGCGTGCAAATGCCGTTCGGCTACGCTGCTCGCCGGGCCGACATCAGACGGGTCCAGCACGGTCACGCGGTAGCCCATGCTTTGCGCCGCCATGGTAAACATGCGGCCGAGCTGCCCTCCGCCGAGAAGCCCCAGCATTGCTCCCGGCCTGATGCTCATGACGGGGGCAGCGGGGGCAGGGTCATTTCCGCAACGATTGCCTTTTGAGTTTCGCGAAACCTGGCAAGAAGCGTGGAAAGCCTTGTGTCTTCGACCGCCAGCAGCGCGACGGCAAACAGCGCAGCGTTGGCTGCGCCCGCCTCGCCGATGGCAAAAGTGGCAACGGGAACGCCCTTGGGCATTTGAACGATTGAAAGGAGGGAGTCGAGACCTTGAAGCTGCCTGGAGGTAACCGGCACTCCCAAGACCGGCAGCGTGGTTTTGGCGGCAATCATTCCCGGCAGATGCGCGGCTCCGCCCGCCCCGGCGATAATGCATTTGAGCCCCCGCCTGGCTGCGGTTTCCGCGTATTCGAACATGCGGTCCGGGGTCCGATGGGCCGAAACGACCTCGGCCTCATAAGGCACGTCAAAATCCTTCAGGACGCTAACGGCGTGCTTCATCACCTCCCAGTCACTATTGCTACCCATCACGACGCCTACCAGGGGATTGCTCATCTTTGTAATCTTCCAGTCTTAATGGTCAGAATCGCGAAGTTTGCCATCCTTGGAGGCCGCTTCCAGATCCTCCAGGTCTTCCAAATAGGGGTAACGCACGTGACCGTAGCGGATGACGAGCACCGCCACCGCGACGAGCACAATCGAGGCCGATACGCCCAATAGGCGGGTATTGTCCATCTCCTTGATGTCCACAATCACGTAGCGCGCCATGGCCACCATGGCGATATAAAGGGGAAACCGCACCGGGAGTTTTCCGGACTCGAAATACAGGCCCACCATTGTCAGAATTTCCAGATAGAGAAACATCAGCAGCAGATCGGCCAAGGTAACCCGGTCATTGCTGATCATCAGCATCGTTTCCTGATAGCCCGCGTATATTGTGGCAACGGCGATAACGATGAGCCCGGCGCTTTCAAAGTAATACAAGGCTCGACGTGAATAATTGGCGGCGCGGGGATGCAGCATGGATTTTTCTTATGAGGAGTAGTCAGAAATTGTAATTGGGCCGAACCTGAAACCAGCTTCACGCGACCGTAACACGAAGTTGGCTAGGTGACGCTAATACTACCTCTTCCATATGACACTGTGACAATTCGAGTGCGACAATTCAAATCTCTCGTCAGTTAAGATCAGGTGTTTGGTAACGCTTCAGGTTGAAAAACCTGCCAGAGAGTCCGGGTCCGCAGAGCGGACTTGAACTCAGCGGTTTCCGCTTAAGTCTTCAACTTCATCAGAAGTTCGACATCCGCCCAACCGCGATTCGGCTGATCCCCCCTTAGCACCGTGAATGGTTGCGCTGGCTCACCGAGATCCGATAAAACCACGCGCGCTCCGGTGAAATCCTGGAAACGGGTGTAATCGCTGACCGTGACCACGGTGTCGAGTCCGGCGGCGAGCGCCGCACGTAATCCGTTTTCCGAATCTTCTATAGCCAGACACTGTTCAGGCGGCAGCCCCAAACGGTCAAGGACCCAGTGATAAATGTCCGGTTCAGGCTTCTTTCCGGGAACAATATCACCCGCGCCGATAACATCGAACCAGCCGGGAGAGTCTTCCCCCAAGGTGGACTTCAACAGCCCGGTGACATTTTCCGGCGTCGTCGTGGTCGCAATCGCTATTTTTATATTTGCTTCGCGCAATTGTCGTATCAGGCGGGCGACACCTGGACGTAACGGGATTCCACCGCGTTCCAGCGCCTCTACGTAATGCCTTGTTTTAACCTTGTGCAACCGGGCAATCCAATCATCGAGCCCGCTCCTGGCCAATTCAGCGGGGGCGTGTTTGTCGATGAAATGGCGGATGCGCTCTTTTCCGCCGGTAATCGCGAGCAATTCACCATAAAGTTCTACACCCCATTCCCAATCGAGACCGAGTTCCCGGAACGCGGCATTAAAAGCGGGACGATGTCCATCGCGCTCGGTATCCGCAAGGGTCCCATCAACGTCAAACAATACTGCACCAACGGCGCTTTTTTCATCTTTCTTCATAACAGAGTCTCGTTTTCGATGTGTATCTACGTGGCTATCGCGCCTGGAGGGCGATCCCGGCACCCGACTGAAGTTCTTCGCTTGGGGTCCCGCTGGCGCGCCGCAAGCGGTCCGCAATGGCTGCCCAGGCTGAACCCGCAGGGGGAATTTCCACCAGCAAGCGGTCCAATCGTTCACTATCCAACTGCCGCAAGCTCGCATACAGCTGGCGCCCATAACTGACCGGCTCCGCTGGCATGGAAAAATGAACCACGTTTTTATTTTTCGCGCCCCCGCGCTGGCTCCAGTTTTTCGGAGACCACGTCACGACTGCCACGCGCCATCCGTCCGCTTCCAGTTCAAGGGCACGCTGCCATAATAACTCGGAGCGCCAGAGTTCCAATGGGGTGGCGGGTGCGTAATGCGAAGCCAGCGCACCTGGTACGCGTACTGTCCGCGCCATAGGTGGCGGCAGGACCAGGGTTTCACCCAGTATTTCCGCCAACTCTTCCATTGGGATAGTGCCGGGCCGCAGAATGACAGGAGACTTACCCTCAAACCCGACTATTGTGCTTTCCAGGCCGATTCTACACGGGCCGCCATCGAGAATCATGTCAACAGCGTCTCCCAGTTCCGCCTTTACGTGGGCCGCCGTGGTGGGGCTGATGCGCCCAAACCGGTTGGCCGACGGTGCGGCAACGGCGCGCTCTGGGCCTAGTTCGTGCAGCAGGGCCAGCGCAACGGGGTGATCAGGAACCCTCAATCCAACCGTATCCTGGCCCCCCGTCACGTTTGCCGGCACATGGCGGCTGCGCGGCAGTATCAATGTCAGCGGCCCAGGCCAAAGAAGCTCGGCCAGGCGCAATGCCTGTTCCGGCACCTCCCGTGCCCAATGGTTCAGGCGGGATGCATCGGCGAAATGGACAATGAGGGGATGATCCGCAGGCCGTTTTTTGATTTCAAATACCCGGCGCACGGCAGAGGAGTTGGATATTTCGGCGCCTAACCCATAGACCGTTTCCGTGGGAAATGCCACAACGCCCCCTTCTCTCAGCACGGTTGCAGCTGCTATTATTTCATCCTGCAGGCTATATGATTCCGCAGCAATCATCGGCGAACCATCCTTGCTGTCAGAACCGCATGATCGGAAATTTTCGACCATGGGCGGCCTTGATGCACCTGCGCCTCTTCCACGTGAAATCCGCGCACATAGATGCGATCGAGCCGGAATAGCGGTAGCGCGGATGGAAAACTTCGCGCCACTCTCCCCTCGGTGAGCTCGAAGGCTTCCGACAGTTCAAGCCGCTCAACCAGTACACGGCTGGCAAGTTCGCGCCAATCGTTGAAGTCTCCCGCGATAACCAGGGGCGCCTTTGGCGGCACCAGGCGCTCGATATGCTGTTCCAGTATCTGCAATTGCCGCGATTGCCCGCGCCTGAACAATCCGAGGTGGACGCATATGCAATGCAAATTCTCGGTCCAGCCGGGCAGGCTGATCTCGCAATGCAGCATGCCGCGGCTTTCGAAACGATGCGCGGAAACATCCCGGTTGTCCCAGCGAACGATGGGATAACGGCTGAGAATCGCATTGCCATGGTGTCCCTCATCGTAGACCGCATTTTTTCCATATGCGAATTCCGGCCACATCGAATGGGCCAGAAACTCATATTGAGGGTCGCAGGGCCAGTTGTGAAACCGCTCTGAATGCCCCTTGTGCTCACCCATTACTTCCTGCAGAAAGATAATGTCGGCATTAAGCGTGCGCAAGCTATCGCGCAGTTGATGAACCATTACCCGCCGATTGAAATGGGAAAAGCCCTTGTGAATATTGTATGTGGCGATATGCAGCTTGTTGACCATCGATGACCAGCCGGCTTAACGGATAAACCCGGGTCGGAAGGTGATCGACATCGCGCCGTTATATCTGAGATTTCTGCTCCCTCCCCATAAAGGGGAAATGCTGCGCGGTCTCTTCACAACGACACCTCAAGCATCCGCTCCAGGGCCAGCTTTGCCAGCTCCGCCTCGGCTGCCGGAACTTTGATCTGATTCACTACCTTGCCCGCCACCAGGTTCTCAAGCGCCCACGCCAGGTGCTGGGGATCGATGCGGGCCATGGTCGAGCACATGCATATTGTCGATGCCATGAACTGCACTATTTTCCCGTCGGGCTTGAACTCCTCGGCGATGCGGCTGACCAGATTCAACTCGGTGCCGACCAGCCAGCGCGTTCCCTTCTCCGCTTCACGAATGGTCTTGATGATGTACTCCGTCGAGCCCACATAGTCGGAATTTTTGCACACCTCAAAGCTGCATTCTGGATGGGAAATGACTTTTCCCTCAGGATATTGGTTGCGAAAGCGCAGTATGTGCTGCGGTTGGAACATCTGATGCACGGAGCAATGGCCCTTCCATAAAAGTATCTTGGCCTTCCTGATTTGTTCCGGCGTGAGCCCCCCCATTGGCTCATCAAAATCCCACACCAGCATTTCATCCAGGGGGATTCCCAGGTTATGTCCGCTCCAGCGTCCCAGATGCTGATCCGGGAAAAACAATACCTTCTCACGCCGGGAAAACGACCACTGCAATATCTTGGCAGCATTGCTGGATGTGCAAACGATGCCGCCATGTTCGCCACAGAAGGCTTTCAGGTCGGCGGCCGAATTAATGTAGGTGACAGGGATGACCGCCTCGTCGGGATCGAGAACCTCCGCGAGTTCGCGCCAGGCCCGTTCCACCTTGGCGAGATTCGCCATATCAGCCATCGAGCACCCGGCAGAAAGGTCGGGCAGTATGGCGATCTGTTCCGGCTTCGAGAGGATATCCGCCACCTCGGCCATGAAATGCACGCCGCAGAATACCAGATAATCCGCGTCGGTTTCGGCCGCCAGGCGCGAGAGCTTAAGGGAATCCCCGGTCAGATCGGCGTGTTTATAAACATCCGCGCGCTGATAATGGTGCGCGAGTATCACAGCGCGCCTGCCTAGCGCCGCTTTGGCCGCTGCGATGCGCTGCTCGCAGTCATCATCCTTCAGGTTGTCAAAACGTTCAAACGCGATGGCTTCTGCTGGCATGACTACTCCTGTTTTCGTCTATCAACACAAGTAAAAACACAGTATGAGACAAAAATGCTGAACATCAGTTCGTCCTGGAGCGAATCCTGGATGAGTTCCTGAAATGACGCAGCCCGCCAAAGCTCGGCTGAGGCTGGCAGGTAGGAGTCGGTCAGTGCTTTTCAGCGTGGCCTGTCGCGCCCTCAACAGCCAGCCTCCTTATCGCCTCCGCATTACTCGGGGAAAAAACCTTTTCCGCGGCCTCCTGCCAGGGCAGCCAGACAAACCCCAGGTGCTCTCTCGCAGCCACCGTGACGAGAATGGGTTCAGGCACCCGCAGGCCGAAGACATGCTCGGTATTGCGTGTCACCTCCGGGGCGTAGCGCCACCGCCATTCCTCGTAGATGTCATATTCGTTCTGAATCCCCATGTCCGTCAGCTCGTAACGGCTGGCGTCCAGGCCCGTTTCCTCAGCCACTTCGCGTACCGCGGTTTGTTGAAGCGATTCGCCCTCGTTTTGGCTACCGGTTACGGATTGCCAATAACCGGGATGATCGGCCCGCTCAAGCAACAATACGCGCATATCGGGGCTATGGATGACTACCAGAATGGAGACCGGGATCTTGTACATTTTCACCGCAAAAATATCGCGAAAGATCGGGTTGAGAAGTCTTCGGTCTTCAGGCAGAACTGGTCCGTTCGCGGGTTAATTTAACGTTGAATCGTCTACATGTGGCGCAGCTTGATGTGCAGCTCCCGCAACTGTTTCTCGCCCACCGCGCTGGGCGCATGCGTAAGCAGGCATTGGGCACGCTGTGTCTTGGGAAAGGCGATAACATCGCGGATTGATTCAGTGCCCGCCATCATGGCAACGACGCGGTCAAGCCCGAAAGCGATGCCGCCATGGGGTGGCGCGCCATATTGCAGCGCTTCCAGCAAAAAGCCGAATTTTTCGTCTGCCTCATCAGCACCGATATTCAACGCGCGAAATACTTTCGACTGAATTTCCTGACGATGGATACGCACTGAACCGCCGCCAATCTCCGATCCGTTCAATACCATGTCATACGCCTTGGATAAGGCCCTCTCGGGATCGTTTTCCAGCAGATCCTCGTGACCATCCGCGGGAGCAGTAAATGGATGATGCAACGCCTTCCAGCGGTTTTCCTCTTCATCCCGTTCGAACATGGGGAAATCGACCACCCATAGCGGCTTCCACCCAGCTTCGGCGAGACCACGATCATGGCCGGCCTTTGCGCGTAGCGCGCCCAGTGCTTCGTTCACAACGTGGGCCTTGTCTGCGCCGAAGAAGATGAGATCACCGTTTTGCGCGCCGGTACGCTCCAGAACGATGTTCACCACGCTCTCAGACAGAAATTTCAGTATCGGCGATTGCAAGCCCTCCACCCCTTTTTCAAGGGCATTGACTTTGATGTATGCGAGCCCTTTCGCCCCATATATCGCCACAAAGTTGCCGTAGTCGTCTATCTCCTTGCGTGACAGTTCGCCGCCACCCGGCAGCAGAAGCGCGGCTACCCGTCCGCCAGGCCGTTGCGCCGCTTCGCGGAATACCTTGAAATCCACTTCCCTCATTACATCGGTGAGCTCGGTTAAAACCAGCGGAACGCGCAAATCGGGCTTATCTGAACCGTAGCGTGACATGGCTTCTGCGTACGGCAGGCGCGGAAAAGGGTTCGGCAGATCGATATTCATGGCGCTCTTGAACACGCCGCAAATCATTTCTTCCATCAGCGCCATGATTTGGGCTTCGTTCAGAAAAGACGTCTCAATATCGATCTGCGTGAATTCAGGCTGCCGGTCGGCCCGTAAATCCTCGTCGCGAAAGCATTTGGTAATCTGGTAGTAGCGGTCGAAGCCGGCAACCATCAGCAGTTGCTTGAACAATTGCGGCGACTGCGGAAGAGCAAAAAAATGCCCGACGTTAACCCGCGACGGCACCAGATAATCGCGCGCGCCTTCCGGCGTTGACTTGGTGAGCACTGGCGTCTCCACGTCCAGGAAACCGTGCTGATCGAGGAATACGCGAATCGCCATTGCTACCTTGTAGCGCAACCGCAGGTTTGCCTGCATTTGAGGACGCCGCAGATCGAGATACCGGTGCTCCAGCCTCACGGATTCGCTCAGGTTTTCATCGTCCATCAGAAATGGCGGAGTCAACGACGTGTT
This sequence comes from Nitrosospira sp. Is2, assembly GCF_033095785.1. Classification (GTDB taxonomy): domain Bacteria; phylum Pseudomonadota; class Gammaproteobacteria; order Burkholderiales; family Nitrosomonadaceae; genus Nitrosospira. The sequence continues at coordinate 1,080,335 of NZ_CP137134.1, forward strand.
GAGAATTTCGATCGATTGAACCAGCACCTCAATCTCGCCGCTCACCAGATTCGGATTAACCGTCCCGGCTGGGCGATGCCGCACAGTGCCTGCGACTTTGAGAACAAACTCGTTGCGAATTTTTTCTGCAATCCCGAAAGCCTCCGCATTATCCGGGTCGCATACCACCTGCACCAGGCCTTCTCGATCGCGCAAATCGACAAAAATAACGCCGCCATGATCGCGGCGGCGATGCACCCAGCCGTAAAGCGTAATTGTTCGGTTCAGGTATTTGGTATCGATAAGGCCGCAGTAGTCAGTTCGCATGGCGAGTCGATCAGTGGAAAAGTAAGGGAATCAGGGTTTTTCGCTCGGCGTCGAATTGACGGTGTTGGCGCCATGCAGCAGCACCGCCTGCGATGGGGTAGGATGTTTTTTTCCGTTGCCGGGCGCGACCACGCCCATGGAAATGATGTACTTCAGCGCTGCGTCCACGCTCATGTCGAGTTCGATCACGTCGCTTCTCGGCATCATCAGGAAAAAACCGGAGGTAGGGTTGGGCGTGGTAGGCACATAAACGCTCACGTACTCGCCCTTGAGATGATTGACCACATCGCCCCCCGGCGACCCGGTCATGAACGCGATTGTCCAGGAACCCTGGCGTGGATACTGCACGAGCAGCGCCTTGCGAAAAGCCTCGCCCTGACTGGAAAACAGAGTATCGCTGACCTGCTTGACGCCATAATAGATAGACTTCACCACCGGTATGCGCCACAGCACGCCTTCCCAGAAGACCACCAGCCGCTGCCCGATAATGTTGGTGGTGGCGAGACCGGTCAGGAATACCACCAGCAGGGTCAGCACGGCCCCCATGCCTGGAATGTAGATGCCCACCAGGGTTTCCGGCTGCAGGCTGCGCGGAAGGAGCAACAGCGACTGGTCCATTGTGCTGATCAGAAATTTCAACGCCCAAGCGGTAATACCGAGAGGTACCCAGATCAGGAGCCCAGTGATGAAATAACGTTTCATGTATCGCAGCGGGTTAGTCGTCAACGCAGGCAGGGGATGCCGCCGGCGCAGCCGGGGTAGCGGTGTCGCTCTTCGCCGCACCGGTGTCGCTCTTCGCGGCAGCGCTTGTTTCGGCATCGGGTTTGGATTTAGGCTTTCCGCCATTCTTGAAATCGGTAGCGTACCAGCCGCTGCCCTTCAACTGAAAACCGGCGGCGGAAATGAGCTTCGCATAAGCATCGCTGCCACAGGCGGGGCAAGCCGTGATCGGCGCGTCGTTCACCTTTTGCAGGTACTCTTTTTCAAACCCGCAGGACCCGCAACGGTATTCATATATCGGCATGACATCCTCCAGCAAAAGCGGAATCGGGATAAAAAGGAATTATACCTTAACGAACCCATGAATAAGTTCTCCGCTGAGGACTCGTTCAGCAAAGGTTCCTTACCTGGGGCTAACCGCAAAATACGGGCCGTGAACGCGGTTACAAGTAGAAAGGGTAGAAAAATTACTAAACCAGCATCGCGCCTTCGCGGGACACGGGAAATTGTGCAGATTGATCGGGGATCGGGTAGAGACCAGCTAAGAACCCGGCTTAACTCACATTTATGATGAAATCATCACGGCGATGAGAGCGGAATGGGTTCTCCTGGCAGAAACGGTCAAAGGCAACGTCCCTGGCTTCCGATTCCGAGTTGGCGTCAACTTCGTAATTCGCCAGAACGCCACTGAAATTGGGGTGAGTGTCTATCGATGGGGCCACCGGGGTAATAAGAACTTTGTACTTCATTCCATCCCTCCGTTTCGTGTTTCAGTCGTCTCATCTTTTACATGCCTGTAACACAAGGATAGTACGTGCCGAGCTTCTTTGCAGCCCCTGTGTTCTCTATAGGATAGCGGAGCGGGCTGAGCAGTTACGATAGGCGCCGTAAACGTTGTTGCGCTTGATCGACGAGTTGAAAGCCGTAAGGAGAATGAGCTACTAGCAGCCCTGGAAAGATGAATGCTGAGCGTGGAGGGAATGGTGAGTTACTCCCTGGCCCTGGACGTTAAACCAAAAAGCCGCCTACAAACCTTGTTGCAACAGACTCTTATAATTTTAATTCGTCATTTATACCTGGTTTCGTATCCGGTTTTGAATTCTTTCCCCTGTTTTAGACCTTACTCCATCAGCTCCAACTCTAATCCTCAAACGCCTATTAGCCCCGTCAACATAAAATTTTAACTTTCCAGAAGATCACGGGTTGACCTATTAAACCAGAGATGCATGCAAGTTTAGAATCGTTACACCACTGCTCAGCTTGAGATAAGCTATCTCCCAAAACCAGAAAATCGAGATCTGCAAATATTTTCCGTTTATGGAATTGGGGGAGAAAGTCATGGAACTCATAGGTAAGCCGAGCTTTTTTGCCTAACTTGAAAAGGGCTAACATTTAAGAAGGTGTTTGATGAGTATTAGCGTAATTTTTGTACATGGACTAGGTGGGGGAGCATCAACATGGGGATCATTCCCTCAACTTATTACTGAAGATACGGATTTAGACGTCAACGTCGATTTCATGGTTTACCCGTCCCCTTTCTTGGGAATCAAGTGGAACATTTTTCAGCGTGACTTCCAGTCGATCGAAGACTTGGCTAAAACACTAAGAACTTTAATCGAGAACAAACATGGCGATGCCGATGAGATTGTTCTTGTTGGCCATAGTTTGGGTGGCCTAATCATCCGAAAATACCTATTGGAAGAAAGGATAGCGGGAAATAAACCGCGAGCTGGGAAGGTGATACTGTATGCAGTTCCCAATAACGGTGCGCCTCTAGCGTTAATTGGTAGAGCGATTTCTATTCATAAAAACCTTCATCTTTGGCAATTAAGGGAAAACTCCGGATTCGTAAAGCAGCTAAACGAAAGTTGGGCTCGGTCAAGAATTGAAGATGATGTAGAGATGACTGTTGTAGTCGCCGGGAACGATAAGGTAGTGAGTATAGACAGTGCTGAGGGACCATTTAAGCGCCTTCCGCCTCTCCAAATTTCCGGGGTAGGTCATTTGGACGTCGCAAAGCCGAGATGTTCTTCAGACATGTCGTTCCACATTTTAAAAAACGCGATTTTGAAGAAGAAATATTTACCAAAATTTCAACCGCAAATACAAATTGGATCTGACTTCACTGGTTGGCAAAAGTATTCGGATTTATTCAAGTTCAAATTTTGTTTGGATGAAAACAGGCAACGCGTATTTGATTCATTGCTAACCGAACTTACTAAAGTGCGCTTGTTTCTTCGCATAAAAGGATTGTCGGGGTTAGGCAAAACTCGGCTCATCTATGAGGCAATACTTGCCTCCCCTCAAGAAATTAAAGACAAGGTACTGTACGTAAATGCCGCTGATGAGAGTTCTGGCTTAAGAAACTGGTTGAGACGAGCGATCGACCGGGGTTATAAAGGAATTTTGATTGTAGATAATTGCAAGCCAGAATTACATAAAGATCTAAGCGAAGAAGTTGCAAGAACAGACAGCAACGTTCTACTGATAACCTTGGATCATAGTCTTGACCGGTCGTCTGCCAGTACCCACGAATACCTAATCGGGCCACTTGATTTAATCCACATTAAAGCCTTACTTCAACCTGAATATGGGAACAGTATACCCGATTTAGATCGCGTCGCAGCGTTTGCTCAAGGCTTCCCTCAGATGGCGGTGCTTATCGCCAAAGCACGATTATTGAATGACCCGGAGGTCGGAAAATTAACGGATGATCAGCTGGCAGAGAGGTTGCTGGGAGACATTAATCAAACCGAGCAAGCAATATTAAGAGGTTGCTCATTGTTTGACCGGTTCGGATGCGAAGAAGCAGTGTCCGATCAGTACAAATATCTTGCAACTAAGGTAGTTAAAGTTACAGCTCCTGAGTTTTATAAATGTATAAAAAAATTTCAACAAAAAGGCTTGGTCGACATAAGCGGTCGTTATGCTCAGTTGGTGCCTAAGCCTTTGGCGGTACGTTTGGCTTCAGAGTGGTGGAATCAGACACATAGAGAAGAACAAGTGTCTTTCCTACAAGAAATTCCCGCGAATCTAGTTGAGCCATTCTGCCTTCAGGTAACGATGCTTTCATTTATTCCAGAGGTTAAAGAACTGACTCTAACTCTATGCGGGCCCCAAGGCCCTTTTGGGCAAGCGGAGGCGATCTTGTCGACCAGGGGTTCACGCCTCCTCCGCTCATTTGTTGAAGTGGACCCTATCGCCACATCCTCCGCCTTATTTCGCATCCTAAACAGCTTGAGCCATGAAGAATTAACCAATATTTCTGGGGATGTGAGGAGAAACTTGGTTTGGGCACTAGAAAAACTTGTCTTTCACGCTCGCGTTTTTGAAGAGGCAGCTTGGAGCTTAATGCTGCTTGCGTCAGCAGAAAACGAAAGCTGGAGTAATAACGCAACAGGGATCTTTTCGCATCTATTCGGAATTCACCTTCCAGGAACAGAAGCGGATTTTGCATTAAGGTTGCGTTTCCTTCAGAGAGCCATAGAGTTGAATGATAGCGACGTTGATAAAGTCGTTATCAAAGCCCTTAATGCCTCGGTGGAAACACATGGGGGCCGGCGCGCGATTGGTGCAGAGTATCAGGGAACTTCTGCGCCGCTGAAAGAGTGGCACCCTAGATTGTGGCAAGAAATATTTGATTATTGGGATGCTACTTTTGCGATCCTGGTGAAATTTGTCGAACGACGCAACGAAAATTCCCAGGAAGCACAAGAAATTATTGGCCGTTCTATACGACGTATGATTCGCCACGGCAGAATTGAAATGCTTGATCGCGCTATTACACGGTTGGTTGAGCTAAACGGACGATACTGGCCCAGCGCACTCGATAGTATAAAAAGTATATTTGAGCATGATACTAAAGATCTGCAACAGGAAGGAATGCACGCCCTCTCCGATTGGCTCGGGTTACTTGCGCCAGACGAAAAGAACCTCTCTGAAAGGTTAAAAATAGTAGTCGTGAATCCCCCTAGAGAATACCGGGAAGACGAACGGGGCGACTACATTGATCTGGCCGCATTGAACGCTGAGCAATTGGCGACCGAATTAAGTAAACACATTAATCAGGTAGCTGAATATATTCCTCTGCTGATTTCGGGTGAGCAAAAACAGACACTTGTTTTCGGTAAACGCTTGGCAACTGAATCTGAAGATGCTGAATTTTTGCTACAGCTGACCATGGCGGAGCTTGGTCGAGTCGAGAACGCTAACGAGTTGTTCGCGATGGGGTTGTTGAGCGGCCTTTATGTCCGATCAATTAACAGGTGGAACGCAGTTTTGGAACAATTCTCCACTGAAAAACATCTCATCAAATACTATCCCAACGCTCTCCGCAGCGGGGAAATGCAAAGCACTCATCTTTTAAAACTACTCGACCTCATTAGGGACGGGCAGTTGAAATCCAACTCTGCTTCCATCTTAAGCTATGGTAAAGCGACATCCCATCTAAGCAGTAAAGATATTTCTACATTCTGTCTAGAACTGGCAGAAATCGATGCTAGAGGCGCTTGGACTGCACTTGGCATTCTGTTCATGCATTGCTTTACTGATGATAATACGTTTAGCGAGAATAGACTCACCCTACGGAAACTCGTAACTAAGACCCCTCTAAATAATAACGAATTTATTGGTGGCCATATGGATATTTATCACTGGGTCGAGGTAACGAAGAAACTTTTAGCGACTGAAGGGCGACCATTTTGTGAAGATGTCTGTCGGCATATAATTGCCGCATCCAATGACCAACTTGATTATGGCGATATTTCCAACTCTATAAAACCTCTACTCATAGACATAATGAAAGCCTACGGCGAAGCTGTTTGGCCCATTTTCGGTGCTGCTATTGTTTCGGCGAAACCGATACAACTCTTCTGGCTCCAAGAGCTTCTTGAACGGGATGGAGCACGCTCAGCCGCTCAACCTAGTGTCTTTGCGCTGTTGCCTTCGGACTTTGTAATCGAGTGGTGCACACAGAACTTGAAAATAGCTCCATTTTTTGTTGCTAGAACGATAGATGTCTTTGATGAAGGTCCTGACGGTGTTAAACAGCCCACCGCACTTTTTATTGCCTTGCTAGAAAACTTTGGAGGACTTGAGAGGTTTCGAAGTGAATTATCAGCCAACCTTGGAACGGGTACGTGGTGCGGGTCCCTTGTCCCCTATTTGCAGTCTGATAAAAATGCTCTGTCACCATTGCTTCATCATGCGCATGAGAACGTTAGGTCTTGGGTTCGAGAATATATCGCCTATCTCGATAGTGCTATAAAGCACGAGTCCATGATGGATGACGAGGATAGGCTCGGGGTACGCTGATAGCGCCTAGGCTGTGTTCCGCGAGCCATTGTGCGCGAGGACGAATTCAACTTCTGAACCGTCTACTTGGCGGGGAGCTTGCGATGGAGCGAAGAAATACCGTCTCTCTCGTCAAATTGACGAGGCTACAAGGAAATGTCGGCGTACGCTGAGGTATGGAGAAATCCGAGGACTTGCTAGACGTTAAACCTGAAATGCATTACGTCGCCATCCTTGACGACGTATTCCTTGCCCTCCAGCCTCATCTTTCCCGCCTCCTTCGCGCCCTGCTCGCCGTTACAGGCAATGAAGTCGTCGTAGCCGATGACCTCGGCACGGATGAAGCCTTTCTCGAAATCGGTATGGATCACCGCAGCGGCCTGCGGCGCGGTGTCGCCCTTCGATATGGTCCATGCGCGCACTTCTTTCACGCCGGCAGTGAAATACGTCTGCAAGCCAAGCAACTGGTAGGCGGCACGGATCAGGCGATTTAGTCCAGGTTCCTCAAGATTCATATCCGCAAGAAAGATCTGCTTATCCTCATCCGGCATGTCGGCAATTTCCGCCTCCAGTGCGGCGCAGATGGCGACAACCGGTGCGCCCTCGCCCGCCGCGTACTCCTGCACGCGTTCCAGCAGGGGATTATTCGTGAAACCTTTTTCGTCGACGTTGGCAACGTAGATCGCGGGCTTGGCCGTCAACAGGCACAAGGGCTGCAACAGCTGCTCTTGTTCTTTGTCAAGCCCCAGGCTTCGGACAGGCTTCCCCTGGTCAAGGTGCGCCCGCACCATTTCGAGCAGCGCCACAAACTTGATCGCTTCCTTGACCCCCGATTTGGCAAGTTTGCTTTCGCGTTGCAGCGCTTTTTCCAATGTAGCCAGGTCAGCCAACGCCAATTCGGTCTGTATGGTTTCAATATCCGAAATTGGATCAACGTTCCCGGACACATGCACAACGTTGTCATCGGCGAAACATCGCACCATGTTGATGATGCCATCGGTTTCTCGAATGGTAGCAAGGAACTTGTTGCCCAGTCCCTCCCCCTTGGAGGCGCCCGCAACAAGGCCAGCGATATCTACAAACTCGACAATGGCAGGCTGTATCTTTTGCGGCTTGACGATTGCAGAGAGTGCGGCGAGGCGCTGATCAGGAACTTCGACAATGCCTATATTGGGCTCGATAGTGCAGAACGGATAATTTTCGGCGGCGATCCCCGCCTTGGTCAACGCGTTGAAGAGAGTGGATTTCCCGACGTTGGGCAGACCAACGATACCGCATTTGAGGCTCATAATTTAATCTGTTGTGAACGACTGGCTTTGGACCGATGTGACGGAACGAGGCGCATGCCTCGAAGCCGGAAGAGAAGCGATGCGGCATTATTTCGCACGGCTTATTTTTCCTCTTTATCCTTGGTGTGCAACTTCATCATTGCAGCCTGGCAATTACCTTGCGCGATCAGCGGCCAAACCTCCAGACTGCGCTCGATAGCCTCGTCTATGAGGTCCGACTCTTCTCTGCGGGGGGGCTGCAACACATAATTCACCACCGCATTCTTATCGCCTGGATGACCAATGCCAATGCGCAAGCGCCAGAAATTCCGCGTCGCAAGATGCGCCGCGATATCCTTCAACCCGTTGTGGCCCCCCAACCCGCCGTCCAGCTTTAGTCTGGATGTGCCCGGCGGTAAATCCAGTTCGTCGTGGACCACGAGCATTTGATCGGGCTCGATTTTATAAAAGCGGCACAACGCGGCAACGGCGCGTCCGCTCGCGTTCATATAGGTCTGCGGATTGAGCAGCCACAGTTCGGACTCGCCTTGGCCGATACGTGCGCATAGGCCGTGAAATCTGGGTTCCGCTTTTAACGCAACGCCTAATTGATCGGCCAGCCGCGATATCCACCAGGTGCCGGCGTTATGGCGCGTAGCGGTGTATTCCCTGCCCGGGTTGCCAAGACCGACAATGAGTTTCATCAAACGCGACGAGTGAAAAAACCTGTGCTATTAAAAAGAAAACCCGCCGGAACCGGTTTAAGTCCAGCGGGCCCACATGAAAAAACGGCAGAGAAACCGCAGGTATTATTTCTTCTTCCCAGCGTCCTTTTTTTCGCCTTCCTTGGCAATACCCTCTTTCTTCTGCACGGTGGTTGGAACCTCCGTCGCAGCCACTGCGGCAGCCGCTTCGTCGGCAGCAACCGCGCGGGGAATGACAATGGTGGCGACGGGCAAGTCGTCCCCCTTTATAAGAGATGGAATTTCCACACCCTCGGGCAGCGTCAGGTCGCTCAAGTGCAAGGTGTTACCAGCAGCGAGATCAGCCAAATCAACCTGAATAAACTCGGGCAGATCCTTCGGCAAACACGAAACATCGAGTTCGGTAAGCACGTGGCTGACGAGACCAGAGGAAAGCTTAACCCCTGGCGCAATATCCGCGTTAATGAAGTGCAAGGGCACTTTCATGTGAATTTTTTTGTTGGGATCGACGCGCTGGAAATCGATATGCAGGACTAGAGGCTTGAACGGGTGCATTTGGATATCACGCAAAAGCACGGTTTCTTTCTGGCCCTCAACCTCCATCGACAGGATGGACGCATGGAAGGCTTCCAGTTTGAGCTGATGAAAGAGGTTGTTATGGTCCAGCTCGATGGGCTGTGCCGGATTTTCTCCGCCGTAAATGATTCCGGGCACCTTGCCCGAACCACGCAGGCGGCGGCTCGCACCTGTGCCCTGCAATACGCGCTTGTTGGCGCTGATTTCGATCTGCATTATTTTCTCCAAAATGTGGATCACCCGCGACCAGATGATTCCGGTTATTAAAACTTGTAGACCTTACTTACGCTGTAAAAGCTGATTCCGGCAAAGAGAGGTATCCTTCTACTCCATGAACAGCGAACTTACTGAATCCTCGTTGCTGATCCTCAACATTGTTTCCGCCAGCAGACTCGCCACGCTCAACTGCTGAATGCGCGCACAGGTTTTAGCATCCTCCCGTAGGGGAATGGTATCCGTAACCACCAGCTTATCCAGGGCGGAACTCGCAATCCGCTCCACCGCGTTACCGGACAGAACCGGATGCGTGCAATAAGCCAGGACGCGTTCCGCCCCATGCTCCTTCAGGGCTCGCGCTGCTTCACACAATGTATTGGCGGTGTCCACCATATCGTCCATGATGACACATGTGCGCCCCTGCACGTCACCGATGATATTCATTACCTTTGCAACGTTGGCCTTGGGACGCCGCTTGTCGATAATGGCGAGATCGCACTCCAGCCGTTTTGCCATTTGCCTGGCGCGTACGACCCCTCCGACATCGGGAGAAACCACCACCAGATTCTGAAAATCGCTTTTCCATAAATCACCCAACAAGATGGGCATACTATAGATATTATCGACCGGTATATCGAAAAAGCCCTGAATCTGATCCGAGTGAAGGTCCATGGTCAGCAACCGGTCGATTCCAACGGTGGTCAGCATATTCGCCACGACTTTCGCCGTGATGGGGACCCGGACAGAACGCGGCCTTCTGTCCTGGCGGGCGTAGCCGAAATACGGGATTGCCGCCGTGATGCGCCCGGCCGACGCGCGCTTCAGCGCATCCACAAGTACCAGCAATTCCACCAGCGTATCATTGGTCGGCATGCAGGTAGATTGCAATACGAATACATCCTTGCCCCGCACATTCTCAAGGATTTCCACCATCACTTCGCCATCGCTGAAGCGCCCTACCGTTGCACGCCCAAGACGGATATTGAGATGCCGCACCACATCATGCGCCAGCTTGGGATTGGCGTTCCCGGTAAAAACCATCAAGCTATCGTAGGCCATGACTGGAAGTTTTAGGTTAAAAAAGCTCTAAACCGGGAACCGGGGTGCACGCGAATGACGCGGTTAACGCCATGTGATCGACTCGCCCCGGATTTCGAGACTTAAAACTGGCTGGGGAGGTAGGGATCGAACCTACGAATGCCGGAATCAAAATCCGGTGCCTTACCACTTGGCGACTCCCCAGTATCACTGTTCCACAAAATCATGCAAGGGATGATGATCCAATCCCCGCGCTACGAAACCACACATATCGGATGGGAGCTGGCTTAGTGCCGCTCTTGCTGTGGGCTCAGCGGCGAACTCGGCAAAAACACAAGCGCCGGAGCCCGTCATAGCCGCCATCCGCGGGCTGTCAAGCTGCTTGAGCCATTCCAGGCAGCGCGCTACCTCGGGATAAAGGCGGCATACCACCGGCTCAAGATCATTATGCCCGTGCTCGACCGAAAAGGGCGGTATTTTGATTGGAATCGTGTTTCGTGTCAATTCCTTACTGCCAAAAACCTGAGCGGTTGGTACTTGGGCGGACGGCGTGAGGACCAGATACCAGGCCGGTGGCAGGTCGATGGGTACAAGTTTTTCGCCGATACCTTCAGCGAAGGCACTCTTACCAAAAATGAACACAGGCACATCCGCTCCCAGTTTGACCCCAAGCTGGATCAGCCGGTCCCGTGGCCAGTTCAGCCCCCACAAGCGATTTAGGGCCAGCAAGGTCGTGGCTGCGTCCGAACTTCCCCCGCCAAGGCCGCCTCCCATCGGGATGCGCTTTTCCAGAAGAATATCCACGCCGCTGGACACGCCACTCTCCTGTTGCAGCAAGCGTGCGGCGCGCACGCACAAATCCGTGTCTTCGGGCACGCCGGGTATGGGCGACAGCAGCTTCACGGTACCGTCGTGTCGCAGGACGAAATTCAGTTGATCGGAGAAATCAATCAGGCGGAAAACCGTTTGCAAAAGGTGATAGCCGTCCGCCCTGCGCCCTACAACGTGCAGGAACAGGTTGAGTTTCGCCGGAGCGAGGCAGGCAAGCCTGGACACCTTCGCATCAGTCATTAAGGGAAATCCAGGTATCAATCACGAGTTTTATTTGTAGGCCGTTGCGTGTGAGCATCAATAACTTCGGGAGGGCGACTTGTCCCTGCATAGCCTGCGATGGCGAGCCGGGAAAATAACTTGAGTAACCGATCTCCCATCCGTCCTGTCTGATAGCCACAACGCGCCCATCCGGACCCGTGTCTATCGCCGCTGTGGTAGCAGGAGAATTCGTGCCCTGGACCCAATATTGCAACCCCATCAGGGGCAAACGCCAGCCGAGCACCTGTTCAGTCAGGCTCTCCACATCGCTCGCGTAATAATTCTCCTGCTCCGAAGTGGCCAGATGAACACCTTCAGAAGTCCGCTGAATCTGTGCCAGAGTTTGCCCCAGCGGATTGAGCAGCAGGATTTCGTCGCGGCTACCGGAGTGTTGCCATTGCACGCCACCCGAAAAACTTTCTTTGCCGCCTTTTACCGACGCCCTGCCAACCAGCGCGAAAGCCGCCGACTGAGCATTGGCCATCTCTGCCACAGGCTCGGCGATGACAGTACTGATAGCCGTTTGTGGGGCAGGAGGGGCAAGAGCCGCGCACCCTGCAATAAATTGCGGCAGGAGAACGAGGCCCCACCAGCGAGCAAAAAAACGGTTTTTTAAGGGCAAACTGGCTCCGGTCAGGGTTCGAAACGGCTCTAGGCCTCCTGCATAAGCCATCTTTCCGCCGTGCTGCGCTACTTCATGAATTTCTTCATGGTACTGAGCAGGGCTTCATTGCCGGGATGGTTCTTTAGCGTCGTACGCCAGATTTTTTCCGCCTCATCCTTCGTTCCCTGCACCCAAAGCACCTCCCCCAGATGGGCGGCAATTTCAGGGTCGGGATTGAGCACGTAAGCTTGCTGCAGGTAACTGAGCCCCTGATTGATGTTGCCCATACGGTAGTGTACCCAGCCGAGACTGTCCATGATGTAAGGATCGTTGGGCGAAAGCGCGATCGCTTTTTCTATGAGTTCCAGAGCCTCCGGCAGCCGATCGCTATGCTCGGCAAGACCGTAGCCGAGCGCATTGTACGCGTGAGCATGATCCGGCCTCAACTGGATCAGCTTGCGCAAATCCGACTCCATGATGTCGTGCTTCCCGATTTTTTCCGCCGCCAGGGCGCGGTCATATAGCAGGTCGGGATAATCGGGTAGTTTTTCCAGGCCCTTGCTGAGTAACTGAAACGCTTTCTGATACTCGCCCGATTCCCGTAGCAATTGCGCTTCGGCAATCATCAACTGGGCGCGTTGCTGGTCATTCGTGGCCGGTAATTGCCTCAGGTGCTGCAGCGCTTCGTTCGTCTTGCCCTTTTTGCTCAGCAGGAGGGCATACTTGATTTGTGCCGGGATATACTGATTCCCGCTCGTCACTGAGCGGTACCACTCCATTGCCTGATCAATTTGCTGATTTCTTTCATGCAGGCTACCGAGATAAAAGCGCACCATACCGGCATCGCGGTATTCCAGTTCCAGCGCTCTCTTGAAATTAGACTCCGCCACATCGTAGTCGCGCAACTCCATCGAGAGCAGGCCCACAGCCACGGCTACGTCCGCATTGTCCGGATTTTCCTTCAGCAAGCGCTGAAACTCGTCTCTCGCCTTGCTGTAATTTTTTTCCGCCAGCAGCAACCGGGCATAGGTGACCCGCGTATCGTTGGCTTTGGGATAATTCTTGAGATACTCTTCGTAAAACTGGAGTGCGCTTGCATTGGAATTACGCGCCAGTATTCGTCCTTGATAAATCGCGGCCATCTCCCACTCCGGTCGCAGCGCCAACGCCTGTTTCATTTCGGTCAGCGCAATATCGAATTCGTTGGCGAACCACGCGGCCTGGGACACGGCAAAATGGGCTTCCGGCAGCTTTGGATAAGGCGCGGCAAGTTGCTTGACCAACTCAAAAGTCGCGTTTTTATTGGGGCTGCGTACCAGCAGGGTGTTCAACTGCATGAAAGCCTCATCAATATTATTTCCTGCTGCCGCGAGAAATTTTTCGAGATGAGGCCGGGCTTCATCCAACCTGTCGGCACTTACAAGCAGCGCCGCCAGCGTCTGTTGGGCGGTCACCGATTCCGGACTGACCTCTACCCAGATCTGGGCTGCTTCAAGCGCCGGTACAGCCTGGCGCGACTGAAGCGCGATTTCAGTTGCCCGCTGTGCCACTCGCGGGTCCCGGGTCGTTCTTGCAAGCTTCAGATAGGTACGAATGGCGATTTCCTGGTCGCCACGCTGCAAGGCCGTTTCCGCCACCAGAAAATCAAACAGCATGGGTGAAGTCAGGTCCTGCACGGGCAGTTTTGGCTGACCAGCACGAAGCTTTTCCGCCCGCTTGTCCGCATTGATATCGGTTTTCGCCGGAATCTGCGCACAGGCAGCAAGAAAAAGCAGCGCTAATGCGCCAGGAATTCTAAGACTCATGGAAAAATCCAGACTAAGGTTCGAAAAGGGCTCTAACTGGCGGGATTGTCCTTCAGTACAGGGCACATATTAGGTATATTTTACGCTTATCACAAGTGGACACCGATACGGATGATCCTCCAGGTTTATAGGCAGCCCCCTAAAATCAAAGTTCCGCCCTTCGCTCTCGTAGTGAGCGCGGCAATGCGAGCAGGATGTGATAAATGAGCTCGATATGCTGTAAGTTGGACTCTTCGCAGGTCACGTCATGACCGGACAAATCAAGCCTGCCATTCTTGCTCGCGGCTTATCCCGCCAATTCGGCCGGCGTATAGTCGTCCATGATCTCGATCTGGAACTCGGCCATGGCGAAGTGCTCGGGTTTCTTGGCCCGAACGGTGCGGGCAAGTCGACTGTCATGCGCATGCTAACCGGCAACCTCGCTCCCAGCACGGGCAGTATCGAAATATGCGGGATCAATTTGATGGACAGGCCAGAAGAAGCCAAGATCCGGATGGGATATCTCCCCGAGACACCGCCACTCTACCGGGAGTTAACGGTGAACGAGTATTTGCGGCTTGCAGCAAAACTGCATCGTGTAAACACCTCAAAAGCTTCGTCCGCCCTCGACATGGTTACCCAGCGGTGCGGGCTGCGCGGCACAGGCGAACGCCTGATTGGCTTGCTGTCCAAGGGCTACCAGCAGCGCGTCGGAATCGCTCAGGCAATCATCCACGATCCAGATGTAATCATCCTCGATGAACCCACCGCGGGACTCGATCCTAACCAGATACGCGAGATCCGAAGCCTTATCCGTGAACTCGGCGCAGAGCGCAGCGTCATTGTTTCCACTCACATCCTGCCCGAAGTGGAAAGCATATGCGACCGCGTGCAAATTGTTAACGAGGGCCGAACGGTATTCACGGGCTGCATCGCGATGCTGAAAGAAAAAGGCATCGGCCTGGAGGCAGTGTTCCTGCGTTCCACAATGGGTTCGGACAGTTTTGAAGACGCCTGATCGGATGTTCACGATCGCTCAAAAGGAATTAAAAATACTGTTTTGCTCGCCGCTGGCCTGGGTGATATTGGCGCTGGCGCAGGTGGTCTTGGCATGGGTTTTTCTGGCGCATCTCGATACTTTTCTCCAAATTCAGCCGCAACTGATCAGGATTGCCAATCCCCCCGGGGTCACCGAAATGATTGTCGCGCCATTATCTGCAATGGCTGCCGTCGTGCTGTTGACCGCGACCCCGCTCTTGACCGCGCGCCTTATCGCCGAAGAACGCCGTAACCAAACCCTGACATTCCTGATCTCCGCCCCGGTTTCGATAAGCGACATCGTGCTGGGTAAATTTCTCGGGCTGATGATCTTCTTCAGCACCATAATTGCTTTGGTTGTCGCTTTATCCGTTTCGCTGCTATTGGGCGGTTCGCTTGATTTTGGCCTGTTACTGAGCAATATCGCCGGATTATGCCTGATATCCGCCTGCTTCACTGCTCTCGGCTTATATATCTCATGCCTCAGTGCTCAACCTGCCACAGCCGGTGCGGGCACGCTGGGCGTCCTGCTGGGCCTCTGGGTCGTGGATAATGTTACCGCCGAGAGCACCGACGGCATCGCCCGCGACCTCTCGCTGCTCGCTCATTATGCAAACTTCAATCGCGGCATGATCGACAGTTTTGATCTTGCGTACTTTGCGATTTTCACTCTGATCTTTCTGGTGCTGTCTATCCGCAGACTGGATGGCGAGCGTTTGCATGGTTGAGCCATGTCCGCGATGAACAGTAAGCGGCGCTGGCACTGGCTGGTGCAGAGTGGCCTGTTTTTGGCGCTGGTGGCCGCGCTCGCGGGTCTGCTGGGTTATCTGGCATGGGAAAACCGAATTCAGTGGGATGTCAGCCACAACGCGCGCAACAGTCTGAGCCCGGCCTCGATCGACGTGCTGAAAAACATGAACGGTCCCATTGCGATTACCGTTTATGCGACGGCACAGGATGCGCAACTGGGAAACATATCCAAGATAATTGGTGACTTCCTCGCGCTCTATCAACGCATCAAACCCGATCTGACCATTACTTTCGTTGATCCGGACGAGCACCCGCAGCGCGCGCAAGCAGCGGGTGTCCAGGTCAACGGCGAGACAGTGGTGGAATTTAATGGCAGGCAGGAACGTCTGGCAACATTCGACGAACAGGCGCTGACAAATTTACTGATGCGCCTGGCGCGCTTCGGCGATAAACGGGTAATGGGTCTCGCCGGACATGGGGAGCGCAGGCTCGACGGCATCGCCAGTCGCGATCTCGGAGAATTCGGCAAGCAATTAACGTCCAGGGGCTTCACCGTCCGCGTAAACAACCCGGCGATTATTGGGGACTTACCCGTGGATACAAGCGTTTTGATTATTACTTTACCGCAAGTTGACCTGTCAGAGGGAACGGTAGAAAAGTTGCTTGTTTATGTCGAACGAGGTGGTAATCTTTTGTGGCTTGTGGACCAGGAACCGCTGCATGGGTTGCAACCGCTGGCTGAGAGACTGGGACTGACTCTGACTGCGGGAGTCGTGGTTGACCCTCAAGCCCAGCAATTGAGAACCCCTGTTACATTTGCGCGGGGCGCGAGCTATGCCCAGCACCCGGTCACCAATAATTTCGACTACCCTACCATCTTTCCCTTTGCCCGCCAGATTGCGCTCAATGAGAGCGAGGATTGGCACAGTGTTGCCCTTGTGGAAACAGCGCAAAGCGGATGGGTGGAAACCGGTAAGCTCGATAGCGGCCTCGCCTTCGATCCGATGTATGATGTATCCGGTCCTGTCCCGATCGCCGCTGCAATGAGCCGCACCGTGCAGGACCACGAGCAGCGGATTGTCGTGATCGGTAGCGGCCATTTTCTTGCTAACGCCTATCTCGGCTACGGAAAGAATCTGGATTTCGGCATTAATGTCCTCAATTGGCTGGCGGCCGATGACGATCTCATCGCCATTCAGCCTCGAGCGACACTCGACAGCAATCTGCAGTTGGCCGAACCCGCGCTGACGATGATAGCCTGGAGCTTTCTGATCGTCTTGCCGCTGATTTTTCTGACAAGCGGCGCAATGATCTGGTGGAACCGGCGAAGGAAATGAACTCCCTGCCCTCCGTTTCAGCATGAAGAGAGGAAAGGCCGGGTCGCTTGCGAATGCCGGCTGACCATGAGTCCATGAGTTTAAGGACACTGCTGAGATGCCGCTCGAAACTCGGTTTACATTCTCAGTTTATATTTGCGGACTATTCACTTGCCTGAATTACCTGAAGTCGAAGTCACCCGGCGGGGGATCGTATCCCATCTGGAAGGCCGTCGCATAGCGGGGGCGCAGATAAGAAATCCCAATCTGCGTTGGCCGGTCCCTCCTGATCTGGACCAAACACTCCGGGGTGCCGAAATTCACCAGGTAACGCGGCGCGGAAAATATATCTTGTTGGATTGCGGCGAGGGGACGTTGATCCTGCATCTTGGTATGTCCGGCAGTCTCAGGTTGCTGCCGCCCAGCGCAATTACGCCGCCGGAAAAGCATGACCATGCCGATCTGGTTCTGGATAATGGCGTGGTTCTGCGCCTGCGTGACCCGCGGCGCTTTGGCGCGATACTCTGGGCGTATCCAGACGTGATGAACCATGCGTTGTTGGCGCAGCTTGGGCCCGAGCCGCTCACGGAAGGCTTTACCGGAACCCTGCTGTATAGGAGAACCAGGGGGCGGCACGCGAGCATCAAGGAGGTGTTGATGAATAGTCACATCGTTGTAGGGGTGGGGAACATTTACGCTAATGAAGCGCTTTTTCGCGCGGGCATTGCTCCCATGACCGCTGCGGGCCGGCTGGGAGCAACCCGATGCGAAAGATTGGTGCAAGCGATAAAGGTCACGCTCGATCTGGCGATTGAAGCGGGCGGCAGCAGCTTGCGCGATTTTGTTGATAGCGGGGGAAATCCGGGATATTTTCAGCAGCAGTACTGGGTGTATGGCCGTACCGGCAAGCCCTGCCGCAAGTGCGGGACAGCCATCTCCCAAATAAGGCAAGGACAGCGCTCAAGTTTCTATTGTCCGCATTGTCAAAAATGAGCCAGAGGGAGTACCGCATTTTCTCTGTATCGTGATGAACCTTTCTCACCCCTGCATCGTTTGCATCTATTGATGCTTATGCCGCCATCGGCGTATCTCATTGCCCTCCAAGGTGCCTAATAAAAAAGGGATTACAGTGCGCATTACTTTTATCGGCGGGGGCAACATGGCTTCCGCCTTGATCAGCGGCCTCTTGCAGCAGGATTTTTCGCCCATCCAGCTTTGCGTCGTCGAAATAAGCCCTGAGGGACGAGAAAAACTACAGCATGCATTTAACGTGCAAGCGGTGGCCAGCCTTGCCCAGGGTGTAGCCCATGGCGACGTAATAGTCCTCGCTGTAAAACCCCAGCAACTGCCCACCGTGGCCCGGGAACTCGCTCCGCTGCTTGAAAACCATCTGATTATCTCTATCGCCGCCGGTATTCGCGCGGGAGACATCTCCCGGTGGCTGGCGGGTCATACTCGCGTCGTGCGGGCCATGCCCAATACTCCGGCATTGATTCGAGCGGGCGTTACCGGCCTCTACGCCAGGGCCGAGGTGACCGTGGAGGAGAAACGCAACGCCGAGGCCATACTTGGAGCGGTAGGCTCTGTGCTCTGGGTCGAGAGCGAGGAATTGCTGGACGCGGTGACCGCAATCTCCGGCAGTGGTCCGGCTTATGTATTCTATTTTATCGAGGCAATGCAGATTGCGGCGCGTGAATTGGGCTTAACCCCGGCTCAGGCGCGGCAGATGAGCGTTGACACCTTTCTCGGCGCGGCCAGACTTGCCAGTGAGAGCAGCGAAGATGCCGCCGTGCTGCGCGCCAGGGTCACGTCGCCCGGCGGCACGACTGAGCGCGCGATAGCGAATTTGGAGCAAGACGGAGTCAAACGCGCAATTGTCCGGGCAGCGCATGCGGCAAGCCAGCGCTCACGCGAACTGGCCGATGAGTTCGGCAATAAATAAAATCCATTCACTGTTGCTTTGAGGATTACGTATGCTCAACCAGATGCTTATATTTCTCCTCGACACCTTGCTGGGATTATTTTCTCTGGCATTGCTGCTGCGTTTCCTGATGCAGTTGCTGCGCGCACCCCACCGCAACCCATTTTCGCCATTCCTTATCGCACTGACCGATTTTCTGGTACGGCCTGCCCGCCGCGTGATTCCCGGCTTCCGGGGAATGGATCTCGCCACTTTTCTGCTGGCATGGCTTATCCAATTACTCTTACTGGCGGCAGTTCGAACGCTGCAGGGTTATGACTTCAGCTCTTCTATCGGGATTGCCATCGGCGGGCTTGCGCTCCTGGCGCTGGTAGCGATTATCAAGATGACGATTTATATCATAATGGTAGCGATAATCGCGCAGGCACTACTTTCCTGGATCAATCCCTACAGCCCGCTGGCACCGGTACTCGACAGTTTCACCCGACCGTTTCTCGGAGCTATCCGCGCGCGCATCCCGCCAATCGCTAATATAGATCTGTCTCCGTTATTTGTTTTAGTGATTATTCAACTGTTGCTGTTTGTCGTAGCAGGGATGGAGAGACAAATCTCCCACCTGTTTTAACTCGGCTCTTGATTTAATCTCAAGTGAACGCAAACGCTTAACGCTCCCGTCCCTATCCTCGCAAGCGAAAATAGTTAAACCCACGTGAACAGTCGTAGCCACGCTATGTTAATGCATGACGTCATCTCCTGCGCATAACGCATGGTGTCGCAGCCATCCCCGCGGTGGCCGGCTTACCCTCATTCTGCACATACAGCCCGGCGCGAAACGAACGGAAGTAGCGGGATTGCATGGCGACGCGCTGAAAATCAGAGTTGCTGCGGCGCCGGTGGAAGGGGCGGCTAACGCCGCGCTGATGGCGTTTCTGGCCGAAGTATTTGGCGTGCCGCAATGTCAGGTCATACTCAAGCAGGGAAACAAGTCACGGCGCAAGGTGATCGAGATTAACCAAGCTGTAGGGGGCCCCGAAGTCCTGTTCCGTCAAATCCACGATGGGAATACGAATTAATTCCCGCGATCATTTCATAGCGTTTCGGCATCCCTCGCGTCGGCGCCGAACCCGGCAATAAGTCCCGGCTTATTTAGCAATCGTAATACTGGGGACACCCGTGCGGGGTAAATCGGTAATCGTCATCTGAAACAACAGATACAACATCTGGAAGGCGTCGCGGTTCCAGCGGGCGAGCGGTCCGGTGGTGTTTACCGCGTAGTGACGATTATGCGAATGAATTGACAGATCCGCACCCGGAAGCGCCGAGTCGGAAACAACGAGTTCCATCGTGGAGACCGGGTTTTCGTTTCGTGCAATGGGTGGAGTGCGCGGGTCTCGCTCGACGTGGTACTCGGGCTCGTCGCCGAGGGAACGGCCGAGGAAGCCGAGAATGGACTGGAAGCTTCTCAGCCGGAAAGTTCCCCGAATGGGCCATTCCCCTCCTGAACCGTGGGGGCGGATGTCGAAGGCGACATCGTTGGTGTTCGTGTTTCCTGCCTCGTTGCTTAACCGGATGCGTTCCTCGGAAGGTAAGGTATTTGGATCATAATTGGTGATGAGGATCGGGCCCGGCACGTTTTTGCGAAGCGTATAAGTATTGTCCTGTTTGTTATAGAGGACAAAAAACTCTTTCTCCAGAACCTGAAAACCCTCAGCGGTAACTGCCCCGGCGGGAATGATCCACGTGCGTTCGAGGGTCAAGGGTTCGACATGAAGCTGGTTTTGGTCCTGGATAGCGGAAAGATGCAGCACCACGCGACGGAACATCTCATACCCCTGTGAATCGGAGGGCAGATTTCGATAGGCAATCCGTTCGGTGGGCTGTTGGAGGCGTACTTCCTGCGCCATGAGTCTCAGCAGCAGGTCGATGTCGTAGCGCTGACGAAGCAACAGCGTCAGCTTGGCTTGCTGAAACGGGGCTAGAAGCCGCTTGGTGAATTCTTCTCCTTCAATGGGGACAATGCTGATGGTGGGATTTTCAGCGACAGTGGCGCCAAAAATCGGCATCAATACTGCTCCGGCGAGCCCCCCCAGCGCAGGCGTGGCCCCGGCATTGAAGCGAAAATCGAAGGTTGCCGCAACGTTCGATACACCCGTGAAATGTAGGGGCTGGTGATGATGGGCCCGCGCGATATTCGCCAGCAATTGCTTAGATGCCGCACTCGTAATGGCCTCGTCATAGGCGGAGACTGCCCGGTTGAGTGCTATGGGTGATGCACAGCCGGACAACGCCATCGCGGAGATCAGATAAAGCAGCGCATAAAATAAAGGCATGTACCCTCTTTTCCAAATCTGCTTTGGGGCTATCAAACGAAACGACGCCAGGCGAAAGATAGCGGCTGAAACGGCCGACATCACTCGCTGCTTATATGAAGGAGCAATGCTTGGGCGTGCTCGGACAGTGTTCGATCCATCGTGGGGGACCAGCTGGAACTCCGCCAGCGCCTCTCTGGTCTATTACCTACCGGCAAGACGAGGCCATAAACCTGTTTACCTGTTTAACCGTGCCAGTCATTCGATCGCTGCATCGGACATATGCCCAGCCTGTGAACTCAATGTCTCGATGATTGAGCCCCCTTGCTCTAGTTTAAGCGCTCGATTCAACTCGACATTTTGCACTAAATTGGGCGGACGGGCGATTTTTTGCTATATTTGCGCTATATTTTCAGGTGCGGCAACAGGGAAAGCCAGATCTGCAGAGAGGAGGATCACATGAAAAAGATTTTGATCTTGATCGCGTCCGCCTTCATCTTGACCGGGAACTGGACAGGGGCCTTGGCCGAAGACGGCGTAGGCAGCCCCGGCGATCCGGGAAAGGTCTCCCGCACCATCGAGATTACCATGGTGGAAAACCGTTTCAAGCCTTCTGAAATAAGCGTGAAACAGGGAGAAACAATTAAATTTTTGCTTAAGAATGAAGGCAAAAAGCAGCATGAGATGATGATCGGCTCACCTGACGAAATCGATGAGCATGGCAAAATGATGAAAAAACACCCTGAGAAGGAACACCATGACGAGCCCAATATGATCAGCGTCAACGCTGGCGACACTCGCGAACTGGTATGGCACTTCGCCGATGCGGGCACCGTCAGTTTCGCCTGCCCGTTGCCAGGCCACTTCAAGGGCATGAACTTTCCCGGCATGAAAGGAACAATCAACGTGGAAGCCAAATGAAAATAGCAAAACATGTATTACTAGCAGGATCCTTTCTCATCAGCGGTTTGCCGGCGGTCACGCAGGCCGCTCCGACGACGGTCGAGGTCTACAAAAGCTCCACATGCAAATGCTGCGCAAAATGGGTAGACCATATGCGCGCGCACGGCTTCACTGTGAACACCCACGATGTGGGTAACAAAGAGGCACGGGAGCGCGCCGGCATTTCTACGACGCTGGGTTCATGCCATACCGCCCTGATCGACGGTTATGCGGTTGAAGGTCATGTACCCGCAGCGGATATCAAGCGATTGTTGAAAGAGCGTCCACGGGCCATTGGCCTTACCGCACCGGGTATGCCCCATGGCTCTCCTGGTATGGAAGGCGCGCGCAGCGATCCTTATGACGTGCTGTTGATCAATAAACAGGGCGATACGAGCGTATACAGCCGCCACCTTCCTTCCGATCCGAAAGAATCCATGATGAGACTGAAATGAGAGGATTGCAATCTCCTCTCTGCTCTCGTCGCGTTGAATAAAAAGAACTTGGCCCGTCGCATTCGTTACATCCCGCCGACGGGCCAACCGTAAAGGCTATCCTCATGAACATTCGTTTTTTTCTGCTGATCGGCATGGCCGGAATTATTGCTGCATGCGGCGAGTCCAAGTCCCCCGCACCTTCAAAGGCCCCCGCAGAGACATCAGCGCCTGCAGCACCAGCGGTGCCAGCGGCACCCGCCCAGCCGTCCTCTTCCGCTGTCGAGTCGGAAACCACTGTTAAGGAAACGGCGCCTTCAGCTACTGCTCCGGTGGAACAGCCGAAAAACCTGGCGGCGCGTAAGCTGGATCCGGAAAAGATCAAGCGTGGTGAGGCTGTCTATCGTGCCAACTGCGCGAGTTGCCACGGGTCAAATGGGGAATCCACGCCAGGTTGGCGGACCCCCGGGCCCGACGGCAGATATCCGCCACCGCCGTTGGACGGTAGCGCCCATGCGTGGCATCACTCAACCGAAACGCTGGAAAAAATGATTCGGGAAGGTAGCCCAGGTCCCGGGGGCATGCCACCCTGGGATGGAAAATTGACGAATCAGCAGATCGATGATGTGATTGTGTGGATCAAATCACTGTGGCCAGACGACGTGTATGATATCTGGCTGAAGGAAATTGAACAAAAGCCGCAGCCGAAACAAAAATGACGCTAACCAGCGCCCTGAGTCGAAAACCTCTGTAACAAGTCCCATGGGATGGAAAACTTGTTCAGAGGTTTAACAACGCTTAGGCGGGCTCGGCTTTACGCACATCCTTCTCTTCCTTCTTCACGGCAGCTCGGGCTGGCAGCTTTTCCCGAATACGCGCAGATTTGCCCGAACGGTCCCGCAAGTAATACAGCTTGGCTCGGCGCACGTCGCCGCGCCGCTTGATTTCAATACTGGCGATCAGTGGCGAATAAGTTTGGAAAGTACGTTCGACACCTTCTCCACTGGACACTTTACGCACAGTGAAAGCGGAATTCAGACCACGATTGCGTTTTCCGATGACAATGCCTTCATAAGCCTGAATACGCTTGCGGTCGCCTTCTACCACTTTGACGTTAACCACAACGGTGTCCCCGGTGGAGAAGTCCGGGATTGTTTTACCCAGACGGCTGATTTCTTCGCTCTCAAGTTGTTCGATCAGATTCATTTTTCTACTCCTTAGCTTTTTTGCTTTATATTCCTCGGTTGCTGCTGCTTTCAATTGATTCCGTAGGATCGCTGAAATTCCTCCAGCAATCTTTTTTCCTCGCCGGTCAGGCCGCTCTCGACTTTCAACGCCAGCAAATCCGGGCGTCTCAGCCATGTCCTGCCCAAAGACTGTTGCAAACGCCAGCGTTTTATTCTGGCATGATGTCCAGACATTAACACGTCGGGTACCACAGTACCGTAGTAAACCTCGGGCCGCGTGTACTGCGGGAAATCAAGCAACCCGTTGGTGAAGGATTCCAGGCTGGCCGATTCAGGGTCCCCGAGCACGCCGGGCATTTGCCGTACCATACAATCTATCAAAACCATGGCGGCCAGTTCACCGCCGGAGAGTACATAATCCCCGATAGAAATTTCGTAATCCACCTGCCGCTCGATCAGGCGCTCATCTACGCCTTCGTAGCGTCCGGCAAGCAGTACGAGGGCAGGTAACTCGCATAACTCCAATACCACCTGATGATTCAGCGGGCGTCCCTGCGGGGAAAGGTACACCACCTTCGGGGCGCTCACGGTACCGAGGCTATTTACACTTTGGCGGCTTCTTGCCGCCGTTATGGCCCTTTCCAGGGGTTCCGCCAGCATCACCATTCCCGGACCCCCACCATAGGGCCGGTCATCCACGGTACGATGATTATCTTCCGTAAATTCGCGCGGGTTCCAGGTATGTAAGCGATAAATTCCGTTTGTGCTGGCCCGTCCGGTAACGCCGTACTTCGTAATCGCCTCGAACATTTGAGGGAAAAGCGTGACGACATCAAACTCAAAAGCCATGACTAGTAGTCCAGGCCCCAGTCTACCGTGATTCGCGCCGCCTTCAAGTCCACCTTGACAATTACCTCAGGAATGAAAGGAATCAGTCTTTCTGCGTCGCCTTCTCTCGGGCTTCGCACTTGAAGGACGTCATTGGCGCCGGTTTCCAGTAGCCCGGTCACGACTCCCAGCTCTTCACCAAGCACATTAACGACTCCAAAGCCCATCAGGTCTGACCAATAGTACCCCTGCTCACCGCTTTCGGGTAAGACTGGCAACTGGCTGCGAGGAACGCCAACCTGCAATCCCTTCAACTGCATTGCCGCTGTACGATCATCGTATTGCTCAAGTAAAGCAACCAGGATACTTCCGTGGACCTCGCTCGCAAGTACTCTATGCTTACGCCAATCGCCGTTGCCTGTGCCTAACCACCAGACCGGGTAGTCCAGCAACCCATCTACATTTTCCGTATATGGAAAAATCCTGATCCAGCCTGATACTCCGAAGGGCCCGGCAACACGGCCCAATACGACGATCAGTTCTGCTGGTCCGGGGGGTTCAGCTTGCTGCGGCTTTTTGCTTCGCGCCAAAATCTTTGACAAGTCTCGTCACAGTATCAGATAGCTGAGCACCTTGCGATTGCCAATATGTAACGCGATCCAGCTGAACACGCAACGCTTCTTCCCCTTCAGCCGCCCTGGGGTTATAAAAACCGATACGCTCAATAAACTTGCCATCACGGGCATTACGAGAATCAGCTACTACCAGGTTGAAAAACGGGCGTTTCTTTGCGCCGCCACGCGCGAGTCGAATAGTAACCATATGTGCCCTATGAGGGTTCAAAACCGAAAAGGGTGTGATTTTACGGCAATTTTTACGTTATTAGCAAGTTATAAATACCGTCCGCTCCGCTGACGAACGTGGGGAGAAGCCGACTAGAGCACATCCGTAGCAAAAGCAAAATTCGAGGGTCGCGCACGTAAGAACTGGTTCGAAGGTTCCCTACGATGGCGGACTTTGCGGGATGGCTGCGCGCCAGGCGACGGCGCACGCTGATCCCTTATACCTTATTAATTAGGAGAGCATTACAAAGCAGCCCCCCAGCGAAGGACTTGTTCAGAAGCTTCCTAGTGTGCCTGTTCCCAGTTGGGCCCGACACCAACCTCTACCAATAACGGGACGTCGAGTTTGGCGACGTCGCCCATAAGCTTGGGTAATTGATATTTGACCATCTCAAGTTCATCGTCCGGCACTTCCAATACCAGTTCGTCGTGGACCTGCATGATAAGTTTACTACGGAGGTTTTGGCGCATCAGCCAGCCGTGGACCGCAATCATGGCGAGTTTGATGATATCTGCGGCGGTGCCTTGCATTGGCGCGTTGATCGCGGCCCGCTCCGCCGCCTGCCTGCGCATGCCGTTGGAACTATTTATTTCGGCCAGCCACAGCCTGCGCCCGAACACGGTTTCCACCCAGCCCGTGTTCCTGGCCGTTTCTCTGGTGTCCCTCATGTAATTGGCGACGCCCGGATAGCGTGCAAAATACCGATCCATGTATGCTCTCGCGGCAGTGCGGTCAATGCCGAGCTGCGAGGCCAATCCGAATTCCGACATACCATAGATCAGGCCGAAGTTAATGATTTTTGCATAGCGACGCTGTTCCCCGCTTACCATTTCCAGCGGAATCCCGAACACTTCCGCAGCGGTGGCGCGATGTATGTCCTCGCCTGCCGCAAAGGCGTTGAGCAAGCCTGCGTCCTGGGAAATGTGCGCCATGATGCGGAGCTCAATTTGCGAGTAATCAGCCGAAACCAGGCAGCTACCGGGAGAGGCGATGAATGCCTCTCGTATACGGCGACCCTCAGCCGTTCGAACGGGAATATTCTGCAGATTGGGCTCATTGCTGGCAAGCCGTCCCGTCACCGCCACGGCCTGTGCATAATTGGTATGCACACGCCCCGTAGCGGCGTCCACCATGCGGGGGAGCTTATCGGTATAAGTCGATTTGAGCTTGGCAACGCCGCGGTAATCGAGCAGGACTTTTGCCAAAGGGTAATCCAGTGCCAACCGTTGAAGCACGTCTTCGTCGGTCGATGGCACGCCACCGGGGGTCTTTTTCAGCACGGGCAGCTTGAGTCTCTCGAACAGAACCTCCTGAATTTGCTTGGTTGAATTCAAATTGAAAGGCTGTCCCGCGATCGCACACGCCCGATCTTCCAACGCCAGCATCTTTTCACCAAGCTCGCGGCTTTGAACCGACAGTAGCTGCAAATCCAGAAGCACGCCGTTGCGCTCGATTTCAAACAATATTTCCATCACCGGCATTTCGAGCGCACTGTAAACATAGTCGAGCTTTATTTCCTCGGCAATTTGCGGATAAAGGTCCTGGTGAAGCTGCAGCGTAATGTCCGCATCCTCAGCCGCGTATTGCGATGCACGTTCGATGTCCACCTGATCGAAACATATCCGACTCGCCCCCTTACCGGTGATCTCATCGTAGCTTATCGTTTTGACATCGAGATGTCGCAAGGCCAGGCTATCCATATCGTGCGGCCGATGTGATTCGAGTACATAAGACTGTAACAATGTGTCATGTACTATGCCTTTCAATTGAATGCCATAGTTGGCAAATATATGCATATCATATTTGAGATTCTGCCCCAGCTTAGGCATGGTCGAATCGGTCAACCACGGCCCGAGCTTGTCCAGCACCATGCCGATGGGCAATTGCGGCGGTGCGCCTGCATAGCAGTGCGCGAGCGGCAGGTAAGCAGCCTGATGAGCCTTGATCGAAAACGCGATGCCCACGAGTTGCGCCTGCATTGGGTCGAGCCCCGTCGTTTCCGTATCCAGAGAAACCACTGGCGCGGCATTTAGAAGTTCGATCCACTCATCGAGTTGGGAAGGGGTAAAAATAGTGTGATAATCCCCTCGCACGACATCGTGATATGTCCGCTTCGCGCTCGCCTCCTGGGCGTCCTCCGAGAATGCGATGCCGCCGGGCTCTTTTGCATCTGGTTCCTGCGTCAATTCGCGCAACCAGGTTTTAAACTCCAGGCGTTCATACAACTCAGCCAACTTTGCGGCGTCCTGCGGTTGCAGCGCAAGATCACGCAAGCTCATTGGCAATGCAACGTCGCATTTAATTGCGAGCAGTTGGCGCGACTGACTCAGCCAATCCAGGGCCTGGCGCAGATTGTCTCCTACGGCGCCACCGATTTCATTTGCATGAACGATAAGGTTGTCGAGATCGCCGTATTTGGTGAGCCACTTTACGGCTGTTTTGGGCCCCACCTTGTCGACGCCCGGGATGTTATCGGAAGCGTCGCCCACCAATGCCAGATAATCGAGCATGCGCATTGGCGCCACGCCAAACTTTGCAATCACGGCAGCTTCGTCGAGCCTTTCGTTCGTCATGGTGTTGACCAGCGTGACTTGCGGGTTGACCAGCTGCGCAATGTCCTTGTCGCCGGTAGAAATGATGCAGCGCATGTGCTCCCGTTCGGCCTGTTTAGCCAGCGTCCCGATGACATCATCCGCCTCCACGCCTTCCACGATCAGCATCGGCCAGCCCATTGCTTTTATGCACTCGTTGAGCGGACCGATCTGTGCGGCAAGATCGTCCGGCATCGGAGGGCGATGCGATTTATACTGCGCATAAAGATCATCGCGGAAGGTCTTGCCTTTTGCGTCAAATACGCACGCGCTATAATCGGCTTGGTAATCCTTATGCAAACGGCGCAGCATGTTGAGCACGCCATAAATAGCGCCCGTCGGTTCATTGTTGCGGTTACGGAAATCTGGCAGAGCATGAAAAGCGCGGTACAGGTACGATGAACCGTCAACAAGCAATAGTGTTTCCATTTAAAACGTCCAAAGGTTTCCAATGAGCGCGGAAGATAAATTAGCCCATACAATGACAGCCGATTTCAGGGAAAAAACATGGTCGGCGAGGGAGTCATGGCGTGTGTTCGGGATTATGGCAGAATTTGTCGAGGCAACGGAACGCCTGAATTCGATTAAACCCGCAGTAAGTATTTTCGGTAGCGCGCGCACGCTTCCGGATCATCCTACCTATAAATTAGCCGAGCAGATCGCGCGTCTCTTATCCGATGCGGGTTTTGCGGTCATTTCGGGCGGCGGCCCGGGTATTATGGAAGCGGCCAACAAAGGCGCCTATTTCGGGGATTCGCCCAGCATCGGTCTCAATATCCAGCTCCCGCATGAACAGCGCCGAAATGCCTATCAGGACGTGAGTCAGACTTTCCGCCATTTTTTTGCCCGCAAGTATATGTTCGTCAAATTGGCGACTGCATACGTCGTCCTGCCCGGTGGATTCGGAACTCTGGATGAACTTATGGAAGCACTCACGCTGGTGCAGACCGGCAAGACGCGAAGAATGCCTATTATTCTTGTCGGTTCGGATTTTTGGCGGGGCATGCTGGATTGGCTCCGGCAGGTGCTTATTACCGAAGGCGTGATCGCGCCGGAGGACATGGACTTGATGCAGGTGATTGATGAGCCCGCGGAGGTTGTGGATGCGATATTCAAGTATTATGAATCCCGCGGGTTTGAACCGTCCGCAGCCGAACGGGAGGTCCAACTCAATCTATAATAGAGGTGACATTTCGGATAGAATGGGATATTGACCCTTACCCTGCCGGGAGGCGCCATGCGTCGCATCGTTCTTGCACTGTTATTGAGCGTTGCATTACCTGCAGCAGCGCAGTCCAACCAGCCCAAGGACCTGCGGCCGCTGCCTGAAGTGCCGGAACCACCAGCGTTGCCTTTGCCGTCGCCGGGCGCCGGGGATGAGGACGACCCTTCGCTTGAGCCGCAAGTTACCATTACCAAGCGAGGTGAGGACAAGATCGAGGAATACCGGATAAACGGTCGCCTCTACATGATCAAGGTAACGCCTCGTATTGGTCTGCCGTATTATTTGATAGACAATCAGGGCGACGGCACGTTTTCTAGCCATAGCACCGGCGGCCTTGATCAGAACGTCCGCCCTCCAATGTGGGTGATACACCAGTTTTAAATTTTCATAAAGGGCAGCGGCAGATTTTCATCTGTTAGACTTCTGCCCTCCCTTTTTTATCGCTCATGTCCGTTTTCACTACCGTCACCCCACATCAGCTTTCTGCCTGGCTAAGAAACTACTCCCTCGGTACACTCATCAATCTGGAAGGTATCTCTTCGGGTATCGAAAACACCAATTATTTCGTCACCACCAGCCATGGCAAGTACGTTCTCACTTTATTCGAAAAACTGACTGCGGCCGAGCTGCCTTACTATCTGAATTTGATGTCATACCTGTCACGCCGTGGCATTCCCTGCCCCAGCCCCGTGGCGGACCTCGACAATAAATTCCTCGGGGAACTGAACGGTAAACCAGCCAGCATCGTTACCTGCCTCCCGGGAAAATCGCAGGAACAGCCCACTGCCGCGCACTGCGCGGAGGTGGGCGAACTGTTGGCAAACATGCATCTGTCCGGCATTTCCTACCCTGAAAAGATGGAGAATGCGCGTGGACCCAAATGGTGGAAAACCGCGGCAATCGATGTCATGCCCTTTCTCGCTGCGGAAGAGGCCGAAGTTCTCAAGGAAGAGTTGCGTTTCCAATCCCTCTATCGCCTTGAAAATCTGCCGCGAGGAGTGATCCACGCTGATCTGTTTCGGGATAACGTGCTGTTCAATGACGGGGCCATGGGGGGTGTCATAGACTTCTATTTCGCGTGCAACGACGTTTTGCTGTACGACCTGGCTATCACGGCTAATGACTGGTGTTTGAACGACGAGAGAGAACTGGACCCACGATCAACGCGATCGCTGCTTGCTGCCTATCATGCGACGCGCCCCCTAACCCTAGTTGAGCACAAGGCCTGGCCACTGATGCTGCGTGCCGCAGCCTTGCGGTTCTGGGTATCACGGTTACAGGATTTTCATTTGCCCCGGGCCGGAGAACTGACGCATGTCAAAGACCCTTCACACTTCCTGCACATACTGAAAAACCATGCAGCATCACAGTCCCGGTTGTTTGAGGTTTGGGTTTGAGCGCAACGGCCCCGTCGACGTTCCACCGGCCACGCTCTAACGGAGAAAAAAATGCAAGTCACGCAAGTCGATGCGAAACACGGATGGTTATGGATTGTCCACGGCTTCGCCCTGTTCCGCAAGGTTCCGTTGGGGTGGATTATTCTGTGCACCACCTTGCTACTCATCGCCGCAACCCTGTCGCTCATCCCTATGGCGGGACAATTTATATTTACACTGCTATCGCCGGTTTTTTTAGCGGGGCTGATGATTGGCTGTAGGAGCCTGGAACAGGGCGGGGGGCTCGAGTTTTCCCATCTGTTTGCGGGATTCCGACACAACACCGCTTCGCTGATTACGATAGGCGGAATTTATCTGGTGGGACAGGTGCTGATCCTGGGCGTATTCATGCTGGTCGGCGGTGACGTGCTGATGGGTCTGCTGCTGGAAGGAAAGCGAGTGGATGAGAATGAGCTGAAAAGCGTATCAGGGGACATGTTGTCAGCATCTCTTGTAGCGCTGACGCTGTCCATCCCGTTGATGATGGCTGCATGGTTTGCGCCTCTGCTGGTAATCTTTTACGACATGCCCCCGCTAGAAGCAATGCGGCTGAGCTTTGTCGCATGCCTGAAGAACATCGTCGCGTTCCAGATTTATGCGGTAATACTGGTGCTGCTGACGATCCTTGCTGCCATGCCCTATGGATTGGGACTATTTATACTGGTGCCGACGTTATTTACCTCGATTTACATAAGCTTCAGGGAAATCTTCGTAGACACGACCGAAGCAACGTAAGACAGGTTATCCTGTCCGGTTCAGGCCGGAGCCAATTTAGCGTATTCAAGCAACAGCCACTTGGTGCCGGCGCGACCAAATTTCACCTCGACGCGTGCGTCCGCACCGCTGCCCTCGCAATTGATGATCACACCTGCACCAAACTTGGCGTGAATCACATTTTGCCCAACTCGCCAACGGGCGGCGGCTGAGTCACGGGGAGCCGATTCCTGAGTTCGAATACCCTGCCTAGGCGAAAAGCCACTTGAAGCTGATACGCGATTACCAATGGCCGCTTTTTGCAGTGGCTGCAGCCACTTGAGCAGGCCTTCCGGAATTTCCTGCAAAAACCGCGAGGGAATGTTATATCGGGTCTGACCGTGCAGCATGCGGCTTTGAGCGAAACTCAAATACAACCGCCGCCGGGCCCGTGTTAGCGCGACGTACATTAAACGCCGTTCCTCTTCGAGCCCTCCTGTTTCGTTGCGGCTGTTATCATGCGGAAACAGCCCTTCCTCCAACCCGCTCAGAAACACACTATGAAACTCAAGCCCCTTGGCTGAGTGTACCGTCATCAACTGCAGCGCGTCTTCACCCCGGACAGCCTGGTGTTCGCCGGCTTCGAGGGACGCATGGTTAAGAAACAGTAGGAGGCTGTCGTCTTCAGATTCGTGCACGAAACTGGTAGCAGCATTGATCAATTCATTCAGGTTCTCCAACCGTTCGGCTCCCTCGCGTTCGCCGCGATAGTGTGCGCGCAACCCGCTGTGTTCAAGCACGTGTTCCACAATTTCCGGCAACGACAGTTGTTCTCGAACCTGGCGCAGGGATTCGACCAGCGCGACAAAACCTTCAACTCCTTTCCTGGCTTTACCGGTCTTCCGATCCATACCTGTTTCGGATGCCCAATCCTGCATCGAAGTCGCTGAGGCCCCGCATTTCTTCAACATCGCCGTCCATAGGCTCGCCCCTTGCTGCAGGGCATCGTCCTGAAGCTGCTCCAGACTGCGCAGACCGATGCCCCGCGTCGGGAAATTTACGACACGGAGTAGCGCGTTATCATCGTCGGGATTGGCTGTCAGCCGAAGATATGCCAAGGCGTGTTTGATTTCCTGCCGTTCGAAAAAACGCATGCCGCCGTAGACGCGGTAAGGCAAGGAGGCGTTGAACAGAGCATGCTCCAGTACTCGCGATTGCGCATTCGAACGGTAAAGCAAGGCTATCTGCGATAACGCCACCCCTTCCGCGCGCAGCGATTTCACTTCATTTAGGATAAACGCGGCCTCGTCGATATCCGTGGGTGCGTTATATACCCTGATGGGTTCGCCCTGGCCTTCCGCAGTCCACAGATTCTTGCCGAGTCGCCCTCCATTGTTGCGGATGAGCGTATTGGCAGCGTTAAGTATATTGCCGTGCGAACGATAGTTCTGCTCCAGCTTGATGATTTTCGGGATACCAAAGTCGCGCTCAAACTCCTTCATGTTCCCTATGTTGGCACCGCGGAACGCGTAAATACTCTGATCATCGTCGCCAACAACGAATACGGCAGTGCGCTCGCCTGAGAGCAGCTTCAGCCATCGGTATTGCAGTTGGCTGGTATCCTGAAATTCATCCACCAGAACATGATGGAAGCGGCTGCGATAATGTTCGCGCACGATTTCATTACGGCTCAATAATTCATAACTGCGAAATAGCAGCTCAGCAAAATCAACGACCCCTTCCTTGTTGCATTGCTGCTCATAAGAGAGATAAAACTCGGCCATCTTATGCGTAAAATCATCATGGGCTTCAACATGGGACGCTCTAAGCCCTTCTTCTTTCGCATTGTTAATGAACCACTGAACTTGCCGGGGCGGAAACTTCTCGTCGTCGGCGCCCAGACCCTTCAGGACGCGCTTGACGATTGCCAGCTGATCGGCGGAGTCAAGAATCTGAAACGCCTGTGGCAGTCCTGCGTCCCGGTGATGTGCGCGCAAGAGCCGGTTGCAGAGGCCGTGAAAAGTGCCTATCCACATACCGGCGGTATTGATTGGCAACATGGCGGAAATCCGGGTGAGCATTTCCTTCGCCGCCTTGTTGGTAAACGTAACCGCCAATATACCGTGGGGGCTGACCTGTCCAGCCTGTATCAGGTATGCGATACGCGTCGTCAGCACGCGAGTCTTGCCACTACCCGCGCCAGCCAGCACCAGCGCGGACTGGTGCGGAAGGGTTACAGCTTCGAGCTGTTCGGGATTAAGTGCCGAAAGTAGAGAAGACATTGAGGCAGGCCGTCCGGCAGAAGGATGCAGGACTTATCATCAGCGAAGGTTGGGGAAGCGCTACTGAGATAACAGGTTTATAGTGATCCCGATAAAGTCAAGCAGCAGAAATTCGATGCATATAGTCCGGGAGCCGGAATAAATCACCAGAGCACGGAACTTATTCGGGCGCTCGAACTAGTAAGAAAAGCCGGTTCACGAGAAGAACGCGGCCACACGCCGACTTTGTGGCCACTCGTTTAGACTCGATTCGACTCGCTCTGGCTACGCGCTACGGCTTTGTTTCACCAGATCCAGAATAAGCGGCGTCAATATCAGCTCCATGGCGAATCCCATTTTCCCTCCCGGCACCACGATCGAATTCGGACGAGACATGAACGAGTTGTTAATCATGGACAGCAGGTAAGGAAATTCGACCTTTCTGGGATCGCGAAAGCGAATCACGACAAAACTTTCATCCAGAGTTGGAATGTCACGTGCCACGAACGGGTTGGATGTATCTACCGTGGGCACCCGCTGGAAATTAATATGCGTGCGTGAGAACTGGGGCGTAATGTAATGCACGTAATCGTGCATGCGCCGAAGAATGGTATGAGTGACTGCCTCTGCCGAATAACCACGCGCGTTCATGTCGCGATGGATTTTCTGGATCCATTCGAGGTTAACGATGGGTACGACGCCGACCAGCAAATCGACGTATTTTGCCACATCGGCCGTCTCGCTCTTCGCTCCCCCATGCAATCCTTCGTAAAACAGCAAATCCGAACCCGACTTGATAGGAGCCCAAGGCGTAAAGGTGCCCGCCGGTTGGTTGAATGGCACGGCTTCGTCGTCATTGTGCAGATACAAACGCGTCTCGCCTGTGCCGCTCTCGCCGTAGGTCTTGAATAACGCCTCGAGTTTTTCAAATTCGTTGGCCTCCGGCCCGAAGTGACTGATGGGATGACCGTTCTTTTTCTCGGATTCGACCACGGCTTTCTTCATCGCTTCACGATCATAGCGATGGAAGCTGTCGCCCTCTACCACCGCGGCAGTCAGTTTCTCGCGCCAGAAAATATGCTCGAAACTTTTTTTGACCGTCGACGTACCAGCGCCCGACGAACCGGTAACGGCGATGATAGGGTGTTTTTGTGACATACAACGCTCTCCTCAGGACAATAAGTAATGAATGTTATGTTTTTCTCGTCAATAAATACAGCTGAATTCCAGCAAATTTTTGGCGGCGTTTATGATACCCGTTTTCACCTCGCCTTGGGTTAAAAGATGCAACCTGTTCCGCGCGTTGAGGGCTTTGAAGAGGCCGTTGGTGAGGCGGAATGGAGGCAACAGCACCTTGTTTAGCGTTGCCAGTTCACGCACGGTTGACTTTCGAGAAACTCTGGCATAATATGCCCGGCTTTACTGAATCAGCAGGGATGGGCGTCGTGAAAACCTTTTCAGCCAAACCACATGAAGTAATCCGCGACTGGTTTGTGATCGATGCGGCCGACAAGGTACTTGGGCGTCTTGCCGCAGAAATCGCACATCGTCTTCGGGGCAAACACAAGCCTATCTTTACTCCCCATGTGGATACCGGTGATTTCATCGTTGTTATCAACGTCGACAAGCTTCGTGTCACGGGCGCCAAGGCGGAGAACAAGACATACTATCGTCATACGGGGTATCCCGGCGGTATTTATGAAACCAGTTTTGCCAAAATGCATGCGCGCTTTCCCGGCCGACCACTGGAAAAGGCCGTCAGGGGTATGTTGCCAAAGGGTCCGCTAGGGTACGCCATGTTGAAAAAACTCAAAATCTACGCGGGTGCGTCGCATCCGCACGCGGCGCAACAGCCGCGACAACTCGAAGTCAGGGCCTGATATTAATGAACACGACCTATAATTACGGTACCGGACGCCGCAAAAGCGCCGTGGCTCGCGTCTTCATCAAGCCGGGCAAGGGCTTGATAACGATTAACGACAAGCCGGTTGATGAGTTTTTTTCGCGCGAAACCGGACGCATGGTAGTTCGTCAGCCACTGGAACTCACAGGTAATCTGACAAGTTTTGACATTGTGGTCAACATTCACGGCGGAGGGGAATCGGGCCAGGCTGGGGCAGTGCGGCATGGCATTACCCGGGCATTGATTGATTATGATGCTTCGCTCAAGCCTGTATTGAGCAACGCTGGGCTGGTTACGCGGGACGCGCGCGAGGTGGAAAGAAAGAAGGTCGGTTTACGCAAAGCGCGCCGTCGGAAGCAATTTTCCAAGAGATAATTCTTCACCCTCGTCACAAAAAGCCGCCCTTTTCTGGCGGCTTTTTTATTTGTTACTTTATAATCGTCCCGGAGGATAGGGGAACGCTATGCTTAACGTAGGAATTGTAGGGGGAACAGGTTACACCGGTGTAGAACTGCTGCGCATTTTGGCCGACCACCCTGGGGTGAGCATGCGGGTGATAACGTCGCGCAAGGAAGCAGGTATGGGCGTAGCGGAATTATTTCCCAGCTTGCGAGGACGAGTGTCGCTAAAATTTAGTGATCCTGCAGAAGCTGACCTGGACAAATGCGACGTGGTATTTTTCGCAACCCCAAACGGTATTGCCATGAACCAGGCACGGCCGTTACTGGACGCGGGCGTACGGATAATCGATCTGTCTGCCGATTTTCGCATCAAGGATATAGCTGAATGGGAAAAGTGGTATGGCATGTCACACGCTTGCCCCGATCTGGTAGCCGAGGCCATCTATGGGCTGCCTGAAATCAATCGCGACAAAATCAGAGCCGCGACACTCATAGCCAATCCGGGCTGCTATCCCACAGCGGTGCAACTGGGCTTCCTGCCACTGGTTGAAGCGGGTATCGTTGACCTGGACAATCTGGTGGCAGACGCGAAATCCGGCGTATCCGGCGCTGGGCGCACCGCCGCGGTGCATACGCTGTATGCGGAGGCCGCCGATAATTTCAAGGCTTATGGTGTTCCAGGACATCGACATTTGCCGGAAATCAGACAAGGTCTGTCGAATATGGCAGAGCGACCCGTTGGGTTGACGTTCGTGCCCCATCTCACGCCTATGGTCCGCGGCATTCACGCTACGCTCTATGCCCGACTAACCTCGCATACCGATCTACAGGCTTTATATGAAAAGCGCTACGCCGATGAGCCCTTTGTTGATGTGCTTCCTCCCGGCGCCCATCCGGAGACGCGCTCGGTACGTGGCTCTAATCTCTGCCGCATCGCTGTCCATCGTC
The DNA here is from genome assembly GCF_033095785.1 of Nitrosospira sp. Is2. GTDB lineage: Bacteria > Pseudomonadota > Gammaproteobacteria > Burkholderiales > Nitrosomonadaceae > Nitrosospira. The sequence continues at coordinate 1,116,961 of NZ_CP137134.1, forward strand.
CGCAGGGAGGCAACACCGCGGTAATACTGTCGGTAACGGATAATCTGGTCAAGGGCGCAGCAGGGCAAGCGGTGCAGAACATGAACCTGATGTTCGGCTTGTCTGAAACGCTGGCGATCAGCCATGCTCCACTGCTGCCCTGAGCAGCCTGTCCCTTTTCCGGGGTGCGACGGCGCGGGACGCGAGTCAATGTCCAAGTTAATAGGACTGTAGCCCCGAAAGAGTCCAACGCCCACCAGCGATCAAGTTGCAGTAAAATTGGAGGCGCATGGGGCAGCCTAAGCACTAAGCACTTGTTCAGCCTGAATCAGGTGTCAGGTAGACACGTGGCGCGCCTGCTCGCGATTTCCAGCTTGGCCGGCAATAGGCTCCACCGAGGATTTTTCAGGATGTTGGGGCATGATCAAATCGCTTAAAAAAAAGTACGGCATATCGGCGCCGAGGGTCGCAATACGTCCGCAGACGCCGGCCTATATCCGTTGGGTCGTTATCACGATTCTCGCCGTGCTGGCAGTGGGGCTATCCTTAGGTATGTATGAAGCGGGGCGCAGGTTTGCCGGCTTTGACAAGAACGAAACGGGTCATGACCTAAACCGTTTGTCGGAATTGAACGGCCGTCTGGAGCGGGATAACGAAGAACTCCGCATGAAGGTGGCGGGCCTTGACCGGCAACTGCAAATGGACCTGGTCGCTCGGGAAGATATCGCAAAACAGGTCAAGACGCTCGAAAACGAAAATATCCGCCTGAAAGAGGACCTGGCGTTTTTTCAGAACCTGGGTTCAGCCGGTGGAAAATCAGAGCAGAAGGTTTCGATTGGACGGCTGAAGCTGGAACGGGGCAAACTGCCCGGAGAATACCGTTATAGCCTGTTGCTGGTCCAAAACGGACCGCGCGCAAAGGATTTCCACGGAAGTCTGGAATTCGCGGTACATTTCCAGCAAAATGGGGAAAAGATGATGATCCCGATCGGCAGCGATAGTTCGTCACAAATGCTGGACATCAACTTCAGATTTTACCAAAGAATAGACAACACCTTTCATTTGCCCCCGGACGCCATCGTGGATAGTATGCAGGTAAAGGTGTATGAAAAAGGCGTGGCACAGACGAGACTGATGCAGACGGTAAACTTGTCACTATAGAGGAGGCAGAATGTTCGGAAATGGAAAAACCGAGAAACCGCAAAGTCAGATTGATTCGCTGATTGGGGTAGGAACCCACATCGACGGCAACGTCAACTTCAGCGGAGGCTTACGGGTGGATGGTCGCGTTACGGGGAATATCGTCGCGCTCGGCGACAAGCCCAGCACGCTCGTGCTAAGCGACCAGGCAGTCATAGAGGGGAAAATTATTGTCTCGCATGCCGTTATCAACGGAACGGTAACCGGCGCAATCCATGCAAGCGAATACATGGAACTACAGCCGAAAGCCAAGGTCTCTGGAGATGTGCATTACAAGGCCATGGAAATACAGCTTGGCGCATCGGTGGATGGGATGCTTCATCATCTGGATAATATCCAAGTCGACAATAAAGTCGTACCATTGATCCCCGCGAGCCAAAGCGAGTGACCTGTGCGCACACAAGTGAATAGTTGTCCCCCCTTTAACTCGACAAAAGATGTATATGAACGCACCAACCAACTCCAGCCTGGTTGCAGAAATGCAAGCTCCACTTATTTTTACTGATAATGCGGCAACCAAAGTCCGGCAATTGATCGAGGAAGAAGGAAACAATGATCTCAAGCTGCGAGTGTTTGTCGCCGGCGGGGGATGCTCCGGTTTTAAGTACGGCTTTACCTTTGACGAGTTAATCAGCGAAGATGATACGGTAACGGAGAAGAATGGCGTGAAACTACTCATCGATGCGATGAGTTTTCAGTACTTGGCCGGGGCCGAAATCGACTACCAGGAAAATGCCGAGGGGGCGCAATTTGTTATCAAGAACCCCGGAGCGTCCAGTACCTGTGGTTGTGGATCTTCTTTTTCAGTGTAGCCGATTATCAGTTCGCGTTTTTTACATAGCAAAACTGACAAAGTCGTCTTTGGCTGACCAGGTTTTAATTGGAGCAAAGTTAATTAGGGTAAATCGCCCCGAGAACTCTGGGACCGCTTGCGCCGGTTACAGAGGGAAGATTACCGGGCTCACCATTCATAGTCTGTTTTGCCAACCAGGCAAACGCAAATGCTTCCAGCCAGTCGGCATCAACGCCGATACTGTCGGTCAATTCCACCTTTTTACCGGTCATGGCTGCTCGAATCCGGTCAACCAACGCTCCGTTACGCGCGCCGCCACCGCATAGATAAACTTCCGCCACGTCACGGAAATGAGCTGAGACCGATTCTGCAATTCCCCTAACGGTCAACTGCAGAAGGGTCGCTGCAACATCAGCTGGTTGCTCATCTCCGGACAAACAATCCTCCAGCCAAACTAGATTGAATATTTCCCTTCCAGCGCTCTTTGGGGGAGCAAGAGAGAAAAAAGGCAGGGTCAGAAGTTTGTCCAGCAGGGCCGGTATGACTCTGCCTGATGCTGCCCATGCTCCGTTGTTGTCATATATGCTGCCGATATTACGCAAGCACCACGCGTCCATCATGATGTTGCCGGGTCCGCAATCAAATCCGGTAACCTCGCCATCGGGCGGGAGGTCGGTTATATTGGAAATACCGCCGATATTGACGATAACGCGGTGAATTTCGGGGTGGCTGAACAGTATTTTATGAAACGCCGGGACCAGCGGCGCGCCCTGCCCACCCGCCGCAATATCGCGGCTCCTGAGGTCCGCCACCACAGCGATGCCCGTGAGCTCAACCAGTAGTGCGGGATTGTATAATTGTATGGTATAGCCGTTCCCTGGTTGGGGACAGTGCCGGACCGTCTGGCCGTGGCATCCAATCGCCGCCACCTCGGCTGCCTTTACGCTGCTTTCAGCAAGTAATGCCGCTACTGCGTGGGCATAATGATGGGCGAGCTCATTGCCCATCAAGGAGGCGCGATGCAATTCATCGTGGCCCGGCAGATGCAACCCCAGCAACCGGTTGCGGAGATCTGAATCGTATGGCCGGTAACAGGTATGCAGCAACGAAGGGGGTGAAGAGCCGAAATCCGCAAGCACTGCATCGATCCCGTCGAGGCTCGTGCCCGACATGATCCCGATATAGTAAGCGGTTTTCAAATTCTTCCGCCTAATGCCCGTTTTGCGCCAGGCGCCTAGTCGAGGAATGCGAGGCTGGTTCCACGAAGCATATCCAGCCGGGCCATCGACGATTTGGTATATTCGTAAAATGACGGCAGATGCTTGGGCGAAACCGGGTTCGCGGCAGGCATTGCCACCTTTGTGGGGTCCCGCTGTACACCATTGAAGCGAAATTCATAGTGCAGATGCGGACCGGTTGCCATTCCAGTCGCACCGACCTGGCCGATTACTTCACCTTGACTGACACGCTCCCCCTTGCGCAAACCCTTGGCAAAAGCCGACAAGTGCCCGTAAACGGTCGAGTACCCACCATTATGCTGCAAGATCACGACGTTACCGTAACCGCCCTGCCAGCCAGAGAACGCCACGGTCCCATCGGCCGCCGCCTTCACGCGAGCGCCGGTCGGCGCCGCGTAGTCAATACCATTATGCGCGCGCCATGTCTTGAGAATAGGATGAAAACGCGCGCTTGAAAAACCCGAACTGATGCGTGAGAACTCCAGCGGCGAGCGCAGGAATGCTTTTCGGAGATTCTTGCCGTCCGGCGTGAAATAGCCGCTTTCCCCGTTTTCAGGCGCGAAATAAAGTGCCCGATGAGGGGTTCCCTGGTTGATGAACTCTACCGCCAGGACTCGTCCGGGCCTCGCGGGCTCGCCATTGCCATATAGCGAATCGTATACCACGGTAAAACGGTCGCCCTTGCGCAAATCCCGATGAAAATCAATCTCGGATGCAAGAATATCAACAATCTGGGTGGCAACGCTGTCCGGCACGCCCGCGCTATCAATTGCCGCAAACAGCGAACTATTTATTACGCCGGATTTCATCTGGATGTGCGTCTCCAGCTTTGCCGGTTGTTCGCTTATCCGGAAGGCATCCCCACTTTTCTCCATCACCAGCTGCTCGCTGCCGCCCGGGAAATAGCGCAACAAAAGCAACTCGCCCGCAGCGGTACTCTGAACGTGGATGGTCTTGCCGGAGATGAGCTGATGCATGGGCTTGACGTCTCTTACGTCTCGCAAGAAACTGGCTGCGTCATGATTGTTGACGCCGAGACGGGACAGCAAGGTCGCGATAGTATCGCCGCGCTCGATTCGTTCCTGCCGCCAGAATGTCATATCCAGATCAGACGCAGGATGAACTTCGGGAAGTTCGAGGCGCAGGACGACCTGCTCCACGGGAAGTTCTTCGAATGACGTGTCCGGCGCTATCCCGAACGCTGCCACCATGCCAAACAAAGGAATACTCGATAACAGAATCAGCCAGCGCAATCTTCTTTTTGTCAAAGTCAACTGCTTTTCCGGCAAAACCCTGAATTTGTGAACCAGCATATTCTCCCTCATGCTTTAGTCCTAAATTTTAGCACAATAGATGCCACGCGTGAGGATAGTTGACATGCTAAAGGGGGTAAGACAGGCGGGTATGGATAGCGGCTTGCTGCGGGCCCCACCATACAGGGAACGCGCGAGGCGTAACAGATTTGGGTGCGTTTACCCTCCGAACAGGAGCTGCTTAACCGCGTTGTTCACGTCCCCTGTACAGGGGCAGCTATCGTATAATGACATCCCCCTGCTTGCTAAAACATATCTTGAGGAACTCGCGGTACCCCAACAGCAGACTTTGGGAAAAAGTGGCTTTTCAAAGTGCGGTTCGCCTACTTCAACTTGCGACACCCATGTGGGCTTGGCGTAATTTTGACTGCTTTTCATGCTCACCTCCTCTATCTTGGGAACAGTTCGTTCATGTCCACAGAAGATCTGACGCTTGATTTACTTGCGCATCATCCTTTTCCCCAACTCGCGGCCGCATTACGCGCACGCGCGGATTTCATCATCCCCGAGTGGGAAATTGCTGTGCGTCGCACGCTTCCTGCCGCGGATGAGCTAACTCTGCAACAGCTTCGGAATTCGCTGCCCTCAATCCTGAAAGAGATCGCCGCCGCGCTGGCCTCGGGCAAACCCCACGCTACCCGTGAATTGATCGAGGGCAGCAAAAGTCACGGGGTGACTCGGTTCCATGAACACTACAACATCCGGGAGTTAGTTGTCGAATATCGGCTGCTCCGCAGAATAGTCATCGAACAAATTTCAGAGGCACTTGGAGATGGCTTGGATGCACGCAGTAACGTTGCCTTGAATATGGCCATTGACACCGCCCTTCAAGTAGGCGTTGTCGCATTCACGGATCATCTTCGGCAGCGGATTAGGGCCTCTACCGATACGCAGTCAAAATACCTCTCCTTCCTGTCGCATGATCTGCGCAATCACCTCAACCACGCCATGCTTCATTTGCAGCTTCTCGCTGCACGACTGTCTCAAGCTCCAGAATATGCGAAGAGCGTAGAGGATATCGAGTCGATCAAGCGAGCCATCCTGCAGACGACGTCCGGTATGGACCAGTTGCTACAGGCAGAGCAATTGCGGCAGGATTGTGCCCCGATTAATCTTCAGCTCGTGGATCTCAAGCTTCTATTGTCAGAAGTGGCCAAACAGTCGCGGCATGACGCGCAAGCCAAAGGTTTGAGATTGGATGTCGACGTGCCCGAGGGCGCCGAGACAATGAGCGACGAGGGTTTATTGACGCTTGTATTACAGAATCTTCTGGGGAACGCCGTAAAATACAGCTCCAGCGGCATGATAAGAATCGCGGCCCGGAATAAGTCGAAAGGCAACGACACTGGCTGGATACTCAGTGTTAGCGATCACGGGCCAGGCATCGCGCCGGAAAACCTGAACAATCTATTCGATGCCTTTAAGCGCGGTGAAACCTACGGTAAACCAGGCGTCGGCCTGGGATTGACCATTGCTGCGCAAGCCGCCCGCCTGCTCGGTGGCGAGTTGGAGGTCGAGTCGAAGATCAATGCGGGTTCAACCTTTCGACTGGTGCTGCCGAGCTACGCCCCTTCTTCTGTCTGAACCTGTTTTAATCCTTTCGGTTTGTTGACCCGCCGTCAGTCCGATGGCCGATGGTATTGATACGCTCTTGTTCATACTTGTACTCTATTTTGCAAAAAGACGACGCACCCAGCGGGGCCGATATTCTTCCAGGGGCCATGGCAGCCGGCAGTGCGCTTGAGACCATGTTTTCGAGCCGTTCCCGGCGCCGACGCAGGGTGAAGCGGCGTGAATAAAATCCGCGTGCAACTCGTTCTCACGCTCATGCTCGGCGCACTGACTGTGCTCGGATTTGCGCCTTTTTACCTTTTTCCGATTCCGCTTGTCACGCTGGCACTACTGTGCCATTTGTGGCGCCGTAGCGCGACACCGTTTCACTCGGCTCTACTCGGCTTTTCCTTCGGCATGGGAATGTTCAGCGCGGGTGTAACATGGATTTACGTCAGTTTGCATGACTTTGGCGCAATGCCTGCGCCGGCCGCCGTGCTCGCCCTGTTGTTTCTGTGTGCCTATCTAGCATTGTTCCCCGCCCTTACAGGTTGGACGCTAAAGCAGTTGCGGATCGCTTCTCCTATGATCTGGGCGTTGGCGGCAGGCGCCTTATGGGCTCTATCCGACTGGTTGCGAAGCGTGCTATTCACCGGCTTTCCATGGCTGACGTTGGGCTACTCGCAAGTACCGCAGAGCCCACTGGCGGGTTTCGTCCCGGTAGTAGGCGCCTATGGAATCTCGCTCGTACTCGTTTGTAGCGCCGCGCTCCTGGGGTTGCTTTTCGAAAGCAAATTTCGCGGGCCACGCTACTTATTGCCCCTGCTGGCGATCTGGCTTGCCGGTTTCGGTTTGCGCCAAGTCCACTGGACTGAGCCCCAGGGCAAACCGGTAACGGTCAGCCTGTTGCAAGGCAATATTTCCCAGGATATGAAATGGCGCGCCGATCAGATCGTCACTTCGATGGATACTTATGCCCGGCTTGCAGAAGAGAGCAGGAGCCGCCTGATCATTACGCCGGAAATTTCGGTACCCCTGTTTCGTGATGAAGTGCCACCCGCTTACCTGGCGCAACTTGCCAACTATGCGAGACAGAACGACGGCGATATTCTCGTTGGTATGGTTGAAGCGCCGGGCGGAGGCAGCGAGTACTACAATTCCATGTTCAGCTTCGGTATCTCCCCGGATCAGAGCTATCGCAAGCACCACCTGGTTCCGTTCGGTGAATTCATCCCGCTGAAGGCCGTGTTTGGATGGGTCATCAATGTGCTCAAAATCCCCTTGTCGGACTTTTCGCGCGGCGGACTCGACCAGCAGCCCATGAACATCGCGGGACAGCGCGTAGCCGTGAATATCTGCTATGAAGACGTGTTCGGCGAGGAAATCATCACACAGCTACCGCAAGCCACCCTGCTGGCCAACGTCAGCAATGACGCCTGGTTTGGCCGATCCATCGGGCCGCGGCAGCACTTGCAGATATCCCAAATGCGCGCGCTGGAAACCGGCCGCTACATGCTGCGCGCCACCAATACGGGCGTAACAGCCATCATCGATGAACGCGGCGTCGTGCTGCAACAGGTGGAAGTCTTTACCGCGACCGCGCTACATGGGATGGCGCAGGGATTTACCGGCGCAACCCCTTATGTCCGCTTTGGCAACAGTCTGGTCTTGGGGCTGGCCGGGATAATATTGTTCGTTGCATTGCTGCCAACGTCCCGCGGCATGCGCAAAAACCTGTAAAATTCGCTATTGCTATCGTTGCAAAGTATGGTTCCAGCGCAAGCTGAGCAAAACCGCTGGTTTCTTACCGGTAAACGCACCGCTAATTGCATCCTGTTTCCGGCAATGGGCGGACTTTCATCGCCTCGCCTAAACCAATATAAAAAATATCAAGGCTTGATGCGCACATTTCAGGAAATCATTTTTACGCTCCAGCAGTATTGGAGCAATGAGGGTTGCGCACTCCTCCAGCCCTATGACATGGAAGTGGGAGCAGGAACATCCCATACTGCAACGTTTTTACGCGCGCTGGGCCCTGAACCCTGGAAGGCTGCCTACGTGCAGCCCGCTCGCCGGCCAAAGGACGGTCGTTACGGTGAAAACCCAAACCGGCTTCAGCACTACTATCAGTTTCAGGTAGTGCTGAAGCCAGCACCATCCAATATCCTGGAACTTTACCTCGGCTCGCTAAAAGAACTCGGACTGGATCTGAAACAGAACGATGTCCGCTTCGTCGAGGATGACTGGGAAAACCCGACCCTCGGTGCCTGGGGCCTGGGCTGGGAAGTCTGGCTGAACGGAATGGAAGTTACCCAGTTCACCTATTTTCAGCAGGTGGGCGGCTTGAATTGCAAACCAATCACAGGCGAAATCACTTACGGCCTGGAGCGGCTTGCGATGTATCTGCAGGGAGTGGAAAACGTCTTCGAGCTGACCTGGACCGAAGGACTCTCCTACTTTGACGTATACCACCAGAATGAAGTCGAGCAATCAGCCTACAATTTCGAGCATAGCAATGTGGATTTGCTGCTGACAGCGTTTGCCAGCCACGAAAGCCAGGCGAAATATCTGGTGGAGCAGGAACTGGCATTACCGGCCTATGAGCAGGTGCTGAAAACTGCGCACACTTTTAACCTGCTGGATGCGCGCGGCGCGATTTCCGTGACCGAGCGGGCTGCATATATTGCGCGAATTCGCGATCTCGCCCGCAGCGTGGCTCAAACCTATTACGAAAGCCGTAAACGCTTAGGTTTCCCGTTGGCGCCACGCACATGGGCGGAGCAAATGCTGGAGAGTACAGCTTGAGCAACGCAACCAAAAACCTGCTGATTGAACTGCTCGTCGAGGAGTTGCCCCCAAAGTCATTACGGAAACTCGGGAACAGTTTTGCCACCGAACTGTTCGAGCAGCTGAAAGAAGACGGATTGTTAGCGGAGACGAGTCGTCCTATAGCCTATGCATCCCCCCGCCGGCTCGGCGTCCACATTACCGATGTCCGCTCCAGTTCGCCAGAGCGGGTGGAAAAGAAGAAACTCATGCCCTCGTCGATCGCATTCAATCCGGACAACAGCTGGAGCGAAGCGCTTCGGAAGCGTCTGGCGAAAGATCAGATTTATCCGGTGGACATCGAAACGGGGAACTTCAGCCTGGTGCGATCGGTGGACGGCTCGACTGAGTATATCTACCTGGAGGGAACAAATGGGGGCGAGCCTCTCTCCCGGCTTCTTAACCTGTGCTTGATTTTCGTAATTAGAGAAAAACTGCCCATTGCGAAAGCCATGACTTATCAACGCCCGGATGGCTGGACCGATGAAACCTTCGTGCGGCCCGCACACGCGCTCGTCGCGCTGCATGGGGCGGATATCGTACACGGCGTTGAAGCGCTGGGTTTGACGGCCGGCCGGACGACAAAAGGGCATCGCTTTGAAGTACACGTTGAAACGGTGGAGTTGCGCGATGCCGACAGTTATGAACAACAACTGGAGATTGAAGGCGCAGTTATAGCCAGCTTTGAAAAACGCCGCAATGCAGTTATAGGACAGCTTCAGGCCGCGACGGCCGGACAAGGCCTGATTATGATTCAAGATGAAGCTCTGCTGGACGAAGTCACTGCGCTGGTCGAGCGGCCAAACGTGCTGGTGGGCGAATTTGACAGAAAATTTCTGGATGTGCCGCAGGAATGCCTGATTCTCACCATGAAAGCGAATCAGAAATATTTCCCGCTAATAGACGAAAATGGCAAGCTCTCTCATAAATTCCTTATCGTCTCCAACGTTCGTCCGGCTGATGCGAGCCAGATCATTACCGGCAACGAGCGAGTGCTTCGGTCCCGTCTGGCAGACGCAAAATTCTTCTTCGATCAAGATCGAAAGAAAACGCTCGCATCGCGTGTGGAAGGCTTGCGCAGAGTCGTGTATCACAACAAACTCGGTACCCAGGCGGAGCGGGTGGAGCGGATATGGGCCATTGCGCAGGCGATCGGATTAAAGCTGGGCGGCAATGAGCTCGCAGCGCAAGCGGGCGAAGCCGCGATGCTGTGCAAGGCCGACCTGCTTACTGATATGGTGGGCGAATTCCCGGAACTGCAAGGCGTCATGGGCTGCTATTACGCCAAACACGACGGTTTGTCGGATGATGTGGCGTATGCGATCGAGGATCATTACAGGCCACGCTTCGCGGGCGATGAACTGCCGCGCAATACGACCGGCCTAAGTGTAGCCTTGGCGGATAAGCTGGAAACGCTGGTTGGCATGTTTGGCATCGGCCAGGTCCCGACAGGAGATAAAGACCCGTTTGCGCTGCGCCGTCACGCATTGGGAGTGGTGCGAATCCTGGTGGAACAGGAAGTCCCGCTGCCTCTGGATACGCTGCTGCGGCAAGCGGTAAATGTCTTTAACCGAAGTATCAACGATCCTTCAGAAGCACTGAGTCGTTTTATCTACGAGCGGCTTCGCCACTATTTCAGCGCCGAGTCTTTTGATGAGCACGCGCTCGTATCAGGCAAGAGAGTTTACGTCGAACCTGCCGACCGTATTTTCTCTCCCCAGCAGATCGATGCTGTGCTGGCCCTGCGTCCGCAATTGCTGAGCGACGTCAAAAAACGTCTTTACGCCGTTCGTGCTTTTGCTGCATTGCCGGAAGCGGAAAGTCTTGCTGCAACCAACAAACGGGTGGGAAACATCCTCAAAAAAGCGGATGCAAATATAGATGCTGAGGTGGATACGGGTCTGTTGCAGGAGCCTGCGGAACAGGACTTGCACCGGGCATTGAGCCGGATCGCGCCCCAGGCCGAGAAGGCATTTGCAGCAGGCGATTACAGCACCTCGCTACAAATACTGGCTGGACTGAAGGGCCCGGTGGACGGTTTTTTCGATCACGTGATGGTCAACACCGAGGATGAGTCGCTTCGTCACAACCGCCTCGCATTGCTTGCTCAGTTGCAGCAAGCAATGAACCGGGTCGCAGATATTTCCAAGCTGGCATGAAACTCGTCATTCTAGATCGTGACGGCGTCATCAATTACGATAGCGACGCCTTTATCAAGACCCCCGACGAGTGGAAACCCATTCCCGGCAGCCTGGAAGCCATTGCACGTCTGACGCAGGCCGGCTACAAGGTCGTGGTGGCAACAAATCAATCCGGCATCAGCCGAGGGCTTTTGGATATGGTGGCGCTCAACGCCATCAACGACAGGATGTGTAAGGCCGCCAATCAAACTGGGGGACGAATTGATGCAATGTTTTTCTGCCCGCACGCGAGCACCGACAATTGCAGCTGCCGCAAGCCCGCAACCGGTATGTTCAAAGAGATTTCGGACCGGTTCGGCCTGGAGTTAAACGGGGTGCCGGCGATTGGCGACTCGCTGCGTGACTTGCAAGCTGCGGCCGCGGTAGGCGCGGATCCAGTTCTGGTACTGACAGGCAAAGGCAAAAAAACGGCTGCGGCCGGTGGAATGCCGTCAAACACGAAAATATTTGCCAATCTCGCCGCCGCGGTTGATGCGCTGACGCAATGAATTCAGTTTTCACCGTGCTGCGCTCGACACTATACAGTTTGTTGCAGATCATCATCACTCCGCTTTATTTTCTCATCATATTGGCGGCGTTTCCCCTTCCACCGATTCGCCGCTATCGGATCACTTCCGGCTGGGCGCATATAATGATGTTTCTGCTCCGCCTCATCTGTGGCATTCGCTATAGGGTTATTGGCACGGAGCATATCCCCACGGTTCCAAGCATTGTTTTGTCGAAACATCAGTCTGCCTGGGAAACAATCGCGTTCCAGCAGATATTTCCACCTCAGGTGTGGGTTCTTAAGAAGGAGCTGTTGCGCGTGCCATTTTTTGGCTGGGGCCTGGCCTTGACCAACCCCATCGCTATCGATCGAAGTTCCCGAAAAGCCGCGCTAAAACAGATCGTGGAGCAGGGAAAAGACCGGCTGAAGCAAGGATTCTGGATAATAGTCTTCCCGGAGGGGACACGCATCGCCCCGGGAAAAAAGGGAAAATACGGCATTGGTGGCGCGTGGCTTGGAACCCATACCGGCGCACCCGTCGTACCGGTCGCTCACAATGCGGGCGAGTTCTGGGGCAAGGATTCTTTTTTGAAACTGCCCGGAACAATTACGGTAAGCATCGGCCCACCGATCAATCCTGCGGAGATGGAACCCGGCGATCTCAATGCCAGGGTTGAATCATGGATCGAAGCGGAAATGGTCCTCATTGGGGGCCGAGCAGCCATAATGTAAAATGTATTTAGCTGTTTAGTTAATAACGTCAGGCATGAAAAAAGCTTTATCCAAGACACAAAAAGAAGGTGGGCTGAAAGCGGGAGAGCTTCGTAATATCCACCTGAACGGCCGCGAGGTGACGTATATCCTCATGCGCTGCAGGCGGCGAACCATTGGAATGAGGATCGATCGCAGCGGTTTGACTGTCCGCATTCCAGTCAGGGAAACATTACAGTGGGTCGAATCGGTGCTGGAGAAGAGAGCCGATTGGATCGTTACCAAGCTCAACGAATGGAAGAACAGAAAACCGAGCGGACCGGCATGGGAGGAAGGAAGTATTTTTCTATTGCTGGGAGCGCCGTGGCGCGTGACCGTTACGACTGCTGGAACTGTGTGCATGGTCCCGCTGGATATTGGCGCCGGAGTAGAGGAAACACAGTTCAGATTACCCCTTCCATCCCTGCTGACCGCGCAACAGATAGAACGTGCCGTAATGGACTGGTATCATCATCATGCGCTCGAATGTTTCAGCAGGCGCATGACGCTGTACGCGCAAAAGCTTGGCGTTGCGCTGCCGCAGCTACGGCTCTCTCACGCCAGAACCTTGTGGGGAAGTTGCCATTCAAGGGGGGTGGTCCGCCTTAACTGGCGGTTGATCCAAAAGCCACTCGATCTTGTGGATTACGTCGTGGCCCACGAATTGTCGCACCTGATCGAAATGAATCATTCCCCTGCATTCTGGCAAACAGTGGAAAGCATATATCCGGACTATAAGGCTGCAAGGAAGCGTTTGAGAATGCTTGGGTGACGATAGCACCCCGGGGTCAACTCGCGAAACCGCGCCGCACTGACGATCAGCGGCCATTTTGCCAAAAGTGACTGCTCCCCGATATATCGTGATCTTTATGGTATATTTTGTATTCTTCTCCGATGACGATACTCCATGCGCACCTTCTGCACCACCGTACTGATACTCCTACTGCTAAACGCGTGCGGCCTTAAGGCGCCGCTCTATCTTCCCCAGGAACCAATAGCACCGCAACCGCAGCAATCCCAGGATGCAGAGAAGCGGAGGTGAGCAACTCCAAGTCCTTCAGCTATCGTAATGCGGCGCTGTATTGCGAGTCCGTGCCGCTTGACCTCATTGCCAGCGAGTTCGGAACACCATGCTACGTTTACTCGCGTCGGGCGCTTGCTGCCGCTTACGCGGAGTTCGACACGGCGTTTGCCGGGCGTGACCATCTGGTGTGCTACGCAGTCAAGGCCAACTCTAATCTTGCCATCCTCAATTTATTTGCCGGTCTTGGCAGTGGTTTTGATATTGTTTCGGGCGGAGAGCTGCATCGGGTATTGAAAGCGGGGGGCGATCCGGGAAAAGTAGTATTTTCCGGAGTGGGAAAACGGCCCGACGAAATGCGGGAAGCGCTGGCCGCAGGCATACTCTGCTTTAACGTGGAGTCGGAAGCGGAATTGAAGGTTTTAAATCAGGTGGCGGGAGACGCGAATAAGACTGCGCGCGTGAGCCTGCGGGTCAACCCCGACGTCGATGCTAAAACTCACCCTTATATCTCGACCGGGCTGAAAGAGAACAAGTTCGGGATTCCGTTCGAAGAAGCCGAAGCGGTTTATGTCTTGGCGCAAAGCCTTGTTAACGTTCGCGTTAGTGGATTGGACTGCCATATCGGCTCTCAATTGATTGACCTCGATCCTTTTGTGGAAGCCTGCGGCAAAATGCTCGGACTACTGGATCGCCTTGAAGCCCGGGGCTTACAAATCGATCACCTGGATCTAGGCGGTGGTTTGGGGATTTCCTATTCCGATGAAACACCGCCTCTCGCGCGGGAGTACGTCGCTGCGTTGTGCGCTTGCGTAAATCATCGCAGACAGCGCATCCTCATCGAGCCAGGGCGCGCACTCGTTGGAAACGCCGGTTTACTGCTTACGCGGGTCGAGTACCTTAAACATACAGCCCATCGCGATTTCGCGATTGTGGACGCGGCGATGAACGATCTGATGCGTCCGGCGCTGTACGACGCATATCACGAGATTCTTCCGGTATGTCGGACCAAGAGTGGCAGCGCCAAACCGTATCAGGTTGTTGGCCCCGTTTGCGAGACCGGCGACTTCCTCGGACACGACCGCAGCCTTGCGCTGTCGCAAGGAGACTTGCTCGCCGTCATGTCAACCGGCGCCTATGGCATGAGCATGAGCTCGAATTACAATACCCGCCCGCGCGCGGCCGAGGTGATGGTGGATGGCGAGCAATGCCATCTGATCCGCGAACGCGAATCCATGGAGCATTTGACCGCAGGCGAAAAACTTCTCCCCGCGTGATATATCTTGCCTAGGGCAACCAACGTTAGACGAGCCCAAGTTCATGCAGGTCATTACTGCAGTTCATATTACCCGGAGGCCGAACTCTGGCTAGACCAGAAAAAGGGTGGCGAGACCCAGGAAAATGAAAAAACCGCCACTGTCGGTAACAGCAGTGATCAGCACGCTCGAGCCCGTGGCAGGATCGCGGCCCAGTCTGTGAAGGGTTAGCGGGATCAGCACACCCAATAGTGCGGCCAGCAGCAAATTGAGCATCATTGCCAACGTCATAACCAGGCTGAGAGGTACGCTGCGGTAAATAAAGTAGGCAAACAAACCGACCACCCCTCCCCACACCAGACCGTTTACAGCGCTCACGGCAAGCTCCTTGGCGAAGAGCTTGCGCGCATTGCTCGCATTGACTTGTCCTAAAGCAAGTGCCCGCACTATCATGGTGATGGTCTGATTGCCCGAGTTCCCGCCAATCCCGGCGATAATAGGCATCAGCGCCGCCAGTGCAACCAGCTTTTCGATCGAATCTTCGAATATGCCAATGACGCGGGATGCAATAAATGCCGTTACCAAATTAATCGCCAGCCATGGCCACCGGTTCTTCAAACTCTTCCATACGGGCGCGAACAAATCCTCCTCTTGCAATAAGCCGGCCAAACTAAGCGCTTCGCTTTCCGACTCCTCGCGAATGAAATCCATCACCGCATTCACCGTCACGCGTCCCACCAGCTTATCCTCGGTGCCAACCACCGCGGCCGACACAAGGTCGTAACGCTCGAATGCCTGGGCCGCTTCGTGCGCCTTTTCATTCGGGTAAAGCATCACCATCTGCGTAGTCATTATGGAACCAACGCTCGCGCCGGGATCGTTAACCAGCAAGCGCTTAATCGGAAGTACGCCTTTGAGATGCTCGTTGCGATCCACCACGAACAGTTGATCGGTATGATCCGGCAGTTCATCCAAACGGCGCAGATACCGCAGCACCACCTCCAGGGTTACATCCTCGCGAATCGTAACGACGTCAAAATCCATTAATGCGCCCACCGAATCTTCAGCATAGGACATCGCAGCGCGTAACTTCTCCCGTTCCTCCATGGGGAGCGACTGGAACACATCATCGAGAACGTACTGAGGGAGATCAGGTGCAAGATCGGCAATTTCATCGGCGTCCAGCTGCTCCGCCGCAGCCAGCATTTCGCCGCTGTTCATGGTGGCGATCAGCGTTTCGCGTACCGCGTCGGAAACCTCCAGAAGAATTTCGCCATCCCGCTCAGCCTTGACCAAATCCCAGATCAAGAGACGATCTTCAAGCGGCATGGCTTCCAGAATGTAAGCCACGTCGGCAGGGTGCAGCTTGTCGAGGAGTTTTTGCAGTTCCGCGAGGTTCTGCTTATGCACCAGCGCTTCCACGAGTTCGTGGCGCGGCATTTGCTGCGTATGCACAAGGCCTTCCACCAGCTTGTGCTTGTGCAACAGATGGAGTACCCGTTGCAAATGCTCTTGCACGTTATCTGTTTCCCTGAGCTGGTTTGCTTCTGTCATACGGAACGCCTTTGGAAACTGCTGAACAAGCCGAACACGAATGTTACGGCGACCTTGCGGATGGAATGCGCTCTAGGGCAGAGCATTCCATTTCCCTTCGCAGACGCCTGAGGCGGTCCACCCCGCAACCTGCTATACCTGCCGGATTGCAATAAAAGGGGATACTCACCGCCGGCTTGCGCGCCTGATACCTCTCTCAAGATAAAACGCGGAAGCTTCCACCTCGACCGCTCAGAGGCGGTCTGCGAGCATGTGCGATTTTACCAGCACACCGCTCCGCCAGAGCTTATTCCAAGAGGCAGATGAGACAGGATTGTCCAACGCCGGAAAAGGGGCAAGTATTATGACAGGACGAGTAGCGAACTCAAAGGCGCCCCTGCACAGTGTGGCCGAAAGGAGGCAGGGCTTTCAGGGAATGGTTGCCGCTGGCATCCGGCGCAGGATGATGCCGGTTTTCTTCAGTAACCAGGGCGTGCTACGGTTAAGGTCATAAAAACGCGGGTTCGGAATCATGGCCGCAAGACGAGCCGACTGTTCCGCAGTCAACGCCGAGGCTGAAACACCGTAATAATAGCGGGTTGCAGCCTCCGCACCAAACACGCCATTGCCCCATTCAATTACATTCAGGTAAACCTCAAGTATTCTTCGTTTAGACATCACTTTCTCCAGCATGAAGGTGATGACGGCCTCCTGGAGTTTGCGCCACGGCGTTTTCTCTCCTGAAAGGAACAGATTCTTGGCGAGTTGCTGACTGATCGTAGAACCTCCGGCCACCACCCGGCCTCTTTGCAGGTTTTTCTGGTATGCCTTTTGAATAGCCTCGAAGTCAAACCCTTCATGCTCCGGAAACTTGCCATCCTCGGCCGCAATAACTGCTCGCTTGAGATTGTGTGATATTCCCTCGTAGGGCATCCAGCGCATGCGTAACGTCGCCGCGGGATTTTTCTGTCTTAGCGCGCTCAAACGGTCGCGCATGAAAGCGGTTGTGGAAGGGTTGTAAGCGTTCCAGTAAACCACGTGACCTAAAATCCACAACTGGTAACCGAGAACCGCTACCAGGAGAAGGAAAAAAAGACGCAGAAACCAGCGTTTGAGAAATCTCACGCTTAAGATTGTCTCGCGATTGACCTGAGCATTTCGATGACCGGAGCGGTTTTTGGCCTAATCCCTCGCCACACGAAAAAGGATTCGGCAGCTTGCTCTACCAGCATGCCCAAGCCATCGGCGAGCCGCGCCGCGCCCTGCTCCTGTGCGAATTTTAGAAAAGGCGTACGTCCGGCGCCGTACATCATGTCATAAGCAAGGGATTCGTCAGCAAAGACACCGGGTGGCAGCGCGGGTAGTTCACCCTTGAGACTGGCGGAGGTGGAGTTGATGACGAGATCAAATTTCTGGCCTTGAAGATCAGAATAATCGGCTGACACAATGACTCCATATCGCGAAAACCATTGCTGCAATTCAACCGCTTTTGGCCGCGTACGATTGACGATCACGAGCACGCGAGGCTGGTTTTGCAGCAAGGGCAACAATACGCCTCGCGCGGCTCCTCCAGCGCCCATGAGCAGAATCCGGGCCGATCTGAGCGGAAACTTCAAATTGCCTGCGATGTCCCGCACCAATCCCACGCCGTCGGTATTGTCGCCGAGAATCCCGTCATGACCGAGCGCAAGGGTGTTAACCGCCTGTGCAGCATCTGCCCGCTCAGTTAGCCAATTCGCGACCTTGCATGCTTCGAGCTTGAATGGAACAGTCACATTCGAGCCTTTACCCCCGCGCTGTCTGAAACTCGCAACGGTGGCCGCGAATTCATCCTCTGGAGCGAGTATTGCTTCGTAACGCATTTCCTGCCCCGTCTCTCGGGCGAACGCGGCATGGATAAGCGGTGACTTGCTGTGCACCACGGGATTGCCGATAACGGCGTAGAGATCAACGCTAGTCAAAGTAACCGAGTTCCGGATGAGGCGTCTATAAGCCGCCCTAGAGATTGCAGGTGGATTGCGGGAACATTACAGTGATTAAAGGTACAGCGCGAGGCGGTTCCTCACCCCGGCAATACGACGCTCATTCACTCGCCAGTTCGTCGGAGCGTGTAAATACCCAAGTGCGGGTAATATGCAGAACGTCGATATCCCTGCTAATGTCGGGCGGAAACGGAGCGAACCCATTTTGCCCAGCCAACTTAACAATACGTACCGCTGCTTCATCCAAAACCTTTTTGCCCGAGGGCCGGTTTATTTCAATCGATTCCAGACCGCCGTCAGACTTGATACCAACAGTCAGTTGCAGAGTTCCATAGAGCTTCTCCCTCTTGGCAGCCTCGGGGTAATTAAGATTTCCGATGCGTTCCACCTTAAGACGCCAATCTTCAACATAACGCGTAAAGCGGTAGTCCTGTGTACGCGTTCCGATGAATTTGCGTTTAGGCGGCTTTTGATGGACGCCATAATCATATGAAGCCCGGGCTCCTAGCCGGGCAATCTCGATGCTACGCTGAACCAGATCTGTCGTATCGAGGATGTTCTGATTCTCTTCCGACTGGGCAGCGAAAGGATCGGATGGATAAGCCTTCTCGTCACTATCGAGCACAGTCATCGGTTGCTGCGCCTGTTCGACTTGTTCCGTTTTTTGCATGGCTGGCTCCTCGTCCGCCATGTGCTCAGGCTTGGGAGAAATTGGATATGGTGTTTTGGCACGGCTGCGATCGGTATTGCGCCCCCCGTCCAGGTTGGCGCGCGCCAACGGGTCCATTTTATCAGGCCTCGAGATCGACTTGCTGTTTACCAGCACCACCTCCAGCGGGAAGGCCGCTCTCTCATTTTTTGATGACGGGAACTGGAAATTGATACTGAACAACACGACAGCGTGAAGAATCACGGAGAGGAATATTGCGACGTTCAGGCGCGACGAGGTCCTCGACATCACGCCGGGGGAGGCCTCGGAACCAAGGCCGGATATGGTCGGGGTGGCGCTCAAATCAGAAAGGAGTACGAGAATCCAGCGGTAGAAATGCCGTCATTGTAAACAATAACCGCCTGCTCGTCACAGCAAGCCAAATCTCACGGTTGCAATTTGCGCAGATATTTGGCGTGAAAGGTGAGTTCCAGCAAGTCGATCTGGGAAATCTCGATTTCAATATTCGTTTCCGGCGGTAATTCCGGCAGGGAGGATACACGCGCGACCAGCGGCAACCGATCGAACCTGACCAAATTTTCCTTCAACACCTGCCCGCTCGTCGACACCACGTTTTCCTGCAATAACCAGCGCAAGCACCAGTAGCGCTCCATGCTGCGCTGAAAATCGCCGTATATCTCATACGCGGCCTCAAAATCGCGCATGGACGTTTTCAAACTCTCGCTATCTCTTGCGTAAGGCGGAGATTCTCCACGTAACAAAGCCACGAGTTGCCGCTGGTTGATGAAATCGACATATCGGCGCATCGGGGAACTGATCCATGCGTACTGCGCAACTCCTAAACCCTGATGAGGGGCCGGAGAGGTGCTCATCCTCACCTTGCCGTTACCCTGGCTGCGATAGATCCCGACGACGCCGTGATTGGCAAGTTCCCTGCCCCATTCTGCATTTACATAAATCATCAGCTCTGACACTACTTTATCCATCGGCGAACCGCGGCGCCGCTGGCTGATGGAAATGCGGTCATCGATAATGGCAAAATTGTAATCGATCTTTTCATTATTGCTGTCATTGGCCTTCCCACGCGCCGCCTCCATCTTGCATGCAAAATTCCATAACGCGAGCAATTCCTTACCGAACGGGTGATCGACGTTACCGGCGGCCAGACTCGATTCGTTGAAGTGCTCCTCCAGCGTGTCGTGTCTCAGGTTAGCGGCCACCCTGACCTGTTCAATGCGGCTGTTCGTCGCGGTAACTGTAAAGTCGTCGGCGACGTCCAGATACATTGAGAGCGCGGGGCACAACCTCTGCTCGCAAAGCGTGTAGTGTTGTATCACCGCTTCCGGAAGCATCGTGATCTTATAGCCGGGAAGATACACGGTGGATAAACGCTGCGCCGCTACGGCATCCAGGGGCGAATCCGGGGGAATTCCCAAGGTTGGGATGGCGATATGAATACCGACGCGGAAGCTGCCTAAAGTCAGTGGGGTGACCGAAAACGCATCATCAATCTCCGTGGTGGTGAGGTCATCTATGCTGAAGGCGGTAACATCCGAGATTGGCAAATCGACCGTGTCGAAGAGTTCGCTGGCATCGACGCTTCCAAACCCTGTGCCCGCGGGAAAATGCTCAAGCAAAAAACGGTTGAGGTGATAGTCATGCGTGGAAGGTATCGCCCCGCACTTTTCGAGCAGCTTGGAAACGCTCAGTTTGCCCGCGGCGCAAGCGGCATCCAGCGCCTTCCACTCGACGGTATTCTTATCGGGCCGGTAAAGCAGATTGAAGAGGGCGGGCTTGAATTCTTCCGGTAACGTGAAATTTTCCAGTAGCTGAATATAGCGCGCCTGCTGTTCCGCCTGAAGGCGCTTTTTTTCCTGGCTCGCCAGCGCCGCCTCAAGTGCTTTGGGTGGCGCAGCCTTGTATCGCCCGCGGCCCTTTTTATAAAAATACATGGGCGCACTGTGCAGCCGAATCAATACCGCCGCTGCTTCTTCGGGCGTAGCTGCATGACCGAAATAATCCGCAGCCAGTGTATCGCTGGCAAATTCGGCTTCGCTCTCGCAACACTCCCAAAGAAAGTTGGGGTCCAGATCTTCCGCTGTTTTTTGCGCTATATCCATAAACTCTGACAGGGAGGGTGCGTCAAAGCGCAGCAGCACTGAAGCCGCTTTTATTTTTGCGCGCTTGCCGTGAGGCGCCTCTACGTGGAGCGAGGTCGTATTATCGACCAGGATCGAGCCTACTTTGAAAGTGCCTTCCTCTTCGTAAAAAACGTTCAATGTTAGGAGAACCTGAGAATTTGAGACACAAGTTAAACTGGAACCGCCAGTTGACCGCACATTGACCACATATTGAGCAGTGAGCCACGAGCGCCAAGATATGAGCGCTGACCCGAACTGCGCTACCTGACCTCTACCTTTCTGATGAGTTTATGCTACAGGTAAAACTTCACGGTTGGGGAGCGCTAATACATCCCGACCGCCGACATGCTGCATTGAGGCGCAGGATTTGGCGAAAAGTTTATTCCAGCGATAAAATTATAGCCTGAACCATCCTCCGCGGGACCGCTCTGGCGCGGAAGACGTTTAGTGCATTGAATCTGGAACGCACCATGCCGTTGCGCCTGTCGGCGGAATCCGGCACCGCATGTCGGAGCGAAGGGAAATTTCCCTCCGTTGGAGTGTAATAAAGGTTAAAAGTTTTCCTCTTCTTCAGATTTATGCCAACCCAACCGTAAGCGAACTGAGACATACCGGGCTGCAACTCGACATTAAGCAACTGCTTACGCTCTGCCAGAACTTTGACAACTCCGGGTATTCAACGCTCGTTGCTGAGCCCATCTCCCAGCAAAAAAACCACCAGGTTCCGACCGCGACTCAACAGTAAGCTTGGGTTAGCCACCTGATTTTCGCGAGGAATCCACTATAATGAATAAAAAACCATGCTCTTGCTCATCTTTACTCATCTCGGTAAAAAGGGGGTTGCTTTGAAACAGTATCCTGTCGCGTTGAATAACCGGCACGTATTTCTTGTTCCTTTATTATTAGTCGTTATCGCGCTCCTGCCTGCCTGTGCGGCGCTTGACACCGATCCGGACCGCGGGGCAACCACGGTGAAGCAGGACGTCTTTGGCGATCAGTTCGGCACAATCGAGTATCTCCCACAGAACTGGCAGGCTTCGGACAGTTTATGGTTTTATACGGTTACGCAGGGGTCGAATATGCTGCCCTACGATTTCTTCATGGTATTGGAAAAAAAAGGCGGTTCCGAGCCATTTCGATCCAACGAGAACATGAATCGTTACCGTTATCTCCCGCAGAAGCCGACTTCAAGCAACCCGGACGGACTGCCCGTCGGTTTCGTCAAGGACACCTACAAGGGTAAAGATTATATGGGATTGACATGCGCGGCCTGTCACACCGCACAAATAAACTACAACGGAAAAGGTATCCGCATTGATGGCGGGCCGGCAGGCGCTGACATGGAAACCTTCATGGCGGATATGGTGCGCGCGCTGAAAGCAACGCTCGAAAATGAAGATATCCGGAGTCGATTCGTAAAAAACGTGATGGCGCGTGGCGCATATAACGCCGAAGCCGACGTCAATGCGGACCTCGAGCGGTATACCCAGCGCCTCGCTAACTACATCACCATAAACTACAGTACGACACATTACGGGTACGCGCGGCTGGACGCCTTCGGACGCATTTACAATCGGGTTCTGGAGCACATCATTACTCCTAAAGAGCTTCGAGAGCTGTTGCGCGATCCGAGAATAATAAGACCGGGGGCGATAAGTCCGGAAGAACTGGAAACGATTTTGGGTCACGATGGCGATAGCGTCCTGAATGGGGACGAGCGCGACCAGATCGTCGGCAATCTTTTGAAGGCTTTGGGCAAGAATAACGAGTGGGAATCGCTCGGACGCCTGAGGAAGAAGCTGTTCAACACCCCCAACGCACCGGTCAGCTATCCCTTCTTGTGGGACACGCCTCAGCATGATTACGTGCAATGGAACGGGTTGACAGAAAATTCAGGTTTAAAGGCAATCGGACGCAACGCGGGGGAAGCGATTGGCGTTTTCGGCACGCTGGACTGGTCAGAACGACAGGGATTTTCGATATCCTCTGTTGTTGCTGGGCAGGGCTTTTACGGTAACCATATCAGTTATAAATCGTCAGTCAATGTGCTTAACCTCCGCCGCATCGAATCGCGCCTATGGCAGTTGCAATCTCCGCTGTGGCCGGAGCACATTCTTCCGGCAATCGACAAGACCCGTCTCCCAAATGGCAGATCGTTGTTCAATAAACATTGCGTGAGCTGTCACACCCGAATCGTGCGCGATGACCCGGACCGCCGCGTAGTTGCACACATGGCACGGGCCAGCGATGCGGGCACGGACTCCCAGATGGCGGAAAACAGCGTCAATTACCAAGGTTTCTCAGGTATTTTACGCAACCAGTATGTGAACGTCAGTGTCGGCGATATCCTGATCGATCGGCGGGCGCCGGTGTCAGCCTTGCTGACCCGCGTTACTCAGGGCGTGGTCGCCACTCCAGAGCCGGACAAGTGGTTGTTACAGCGCTGGACCGAGTGGGCATATAATCTCGCGACTGGTTATCGTGATAATAAAATTAAAAACTCCATCAAGCACGGCGATTACGATCCCGACACCACCGCCAATCCGGTCGCCTCGTTGAAATCCTATAAGTCGAGGCCATTGAATGGTATCTGGGCGACAGCGCCCTATTTGCATAATGGTTCCGTACCCACGCTCTATGATTTGTTGCTGCCGAAGAAACGTCCGGGCGACCCGGACGGCGGAGAATACCGTCCTGACGAGTTTGAGGTCGGCTCCCGCGAATTCGATCCGGTGAAGGTCGGCTTCAAGAGCAGCGGTTATGGCGGCTTCGTGTTTAATACCCAGGGAATCAAAGACGACAAAGGAGGCTATACCAAAGGGAACAGCAACGCCGGGCACGAATACGGGGCCAGACGCGTCGCCAACGAATCTGATGGGCTAGTGGATCAAAAAATCAAAGATAAGTGTGCCGACGAAACCATCAAGGATGAGGATTTGGATGCGTCGATTAAAGACAAGTGCCTGTATCCCATATCCAGAGAGGACCGCCTCGACTTGCTCGAGTATCTGAAAACTTTGTGATTCCGATCAATTCGATTCTGTTTCGACTACCAAAACAAAACCACAAGGGAGCTACCGATGAGCACAAGCAATTACCTGGAGCAGTACGATGCCGCTTCCGACACCGAAAAGTCGGTGCTGGCCCGGCGCTGGATTGATACCGAACCTCTGCCGTTTTTCAAGGAATTACGTCAAAAGCGTCCCATCCTTGTGACCCCAAAATTCACACTGGTCACACGTTTCGATGACGTCAGAGAAGTATTGAGCATGCCCAAGGTCTTCACGGTAGAACCCTATGTTTCCAAAATGGCCGACTATCTGATGATGCATGACGACGATGCGCTGCATACGCGCGAGAAATCGCTGATGCAGTGCATGTTGAATCGAGACGATCTTCCGGCGGTGCGGGAAATGGTAGCGAATGTCTCCAAGGAGATACTCGACAATGCAAACGGCAACGTCGAATTGGTTAACAGCTACTGCCGCATGGTACCGGCGACGCTGGTGCGAGAGTATTTTGGCCTCACTGGAGCGAAACGACGCGATCTGATCGAGTGGTCTTACTGGAACCAGGTCGATACTTTTCACAACCAGCCTTTCGATTTGCTGCCCCCGGAAAAATCCCAGTACATTATCGACAAGCACAACGAAACCTCCAAGGAACTGGGCAAATTCATAGTCGAGCTTATCGCCCGCCGCACGCTCCAGGTCAAGGCGGAGGAATTGACCTTTTCCACCCTTGTGCGTCTCGATGACGACATCGTAACGCGAATGTTACGTACCGATTATCCCAAACAATTGGATTTCGACATCAAGCGCCTGGGTCTGAATGCCGGCGGCTTGTTGATCGGTGCCATCGAAACGACAGCGCAGGCAGTCGCTCAAATCGTGCAATACCTGATTGACCGGCCAGAATGGCTGGCGAAAGCAAAACTGGCGGCCCAGCAGAACTCCGCTGCGGAATTTGATGGCTACGTATGGGAAGCCCTGCGTTTCGTGCCCATCACACCTTACTTGTTCCGTACCACCGCAAGCGATTATGCGGCGGCCAAGGGAACCGACCATGAAACCGTGCTGCGTGCCGGCACCCACGTCTTGCCCGTTACGTTATCGGCCATGTTCGATGAGCGCGCGTTCGAGTCGCCAGATGAGTTTATCCCGCAACGCAACTGGTACAACTATTTTCATTTCGGCTTCGGTAGTCATGAATGCCTGGGTCGATACGTGGGCCGGGAAATGATTCCGGAGATGGTGCGCCAGGTTCTTACCAGGGAGGGTATTAAGGCGAAGAGCCCAATCGATTACAAAGCCGGCCCCTTCCCCGAACAGTACGAGCTTTCCTGGACGACACAATAAAGCAGCAACCGGCTGGTCCTGTCGGGCCAGCCGGTTGATAGCAATAGCCTACTAGCCACTTAGGCACTGCCCCCGCCCAGCTATACCGCTACTTGGCGCCCGCCGCCTTGAGAAGCTGCACTAGATTTTGCTGACGGTATTTGGATGCCAGCATCAGCGCGGTAGCACCATTACCGGCCTTGGCGTTCACATCTGCCTTGCCTGCGATTAACGCCTGTGCCACGCCCGTATGCCCAATCTGCGAGGCCAGCATAAGAGCAGTGGCTCCATTTTCCAGCCGCGCATTCACATCGGCTCCCGCGGCAATTAGCATCCGCACAACCTCCGGATGCCCTTCCTGCGACGCCTGCATCAAGACGGTGATGCCGTCGTTTCTTCTGGCATTCACATCCCCCTTGGCTGCAATCAAGTCTCTAACCACCTCGCGGTGACCGTTCTGCGACGCCCGCATCAACGCCGTAGTACCGTTGCTGGTCTTCGCGTTCACATCGGCTTTGGCTTCGAGTAACGCCTGCACAACCTCCTCATAGCCGCCTTGCGATGCCGCCACCAGCGCGGTCGTACCGTCGTGCGACCCGGCGTTTACATTCACCTTGGTAGCAAGCAGCGCCTTGACTCGCGCCAGGTTGCCGTTCTCTGCTGCAGCGATGAGCTCGCTAGTGCCCATACTGGCCCACGCACTCGCCGAAGCGAGGAATAACATCACCAGCGCGCTCAATGCGCGTGCGTATATCAACGGTCTGGTCACTTCAGTCTCCTTTATTCAATTATTTCCTGTTATTCTTGCCACTCGCCCGCTCGCTTCGGTTTTCACCCCAGCCCCGCCCATTTATATCGCTGACGGTGCGCTGAGGGCGGATTGCTCCCCGTTTGCGAAGGGGGAGAAGTCAGTCCAGCGCTTGATCAGTTCGACAGTCCACAGCCGAACCATTTGGACTTACTTCGATCAAACACCAAGCCGGCTCGACCAGAGCCAGACCAAAGCTAAAACCAACGTGAACCATCATGTAATCCCGACCGATCACATTCGCTGGCAGGAACCTGTTCTGACCCGCTAATTCTGAGGAGATTCAATGCGTAAGGCCCTTCTTTCGATATCATTGTTGCTGGTGGCGTCATCAGCAAGCTCAGCAGAAGGGGTCCTACGCCCGGGACTATGGGAGTTGACGACGACGTCGCTTCTGCTGGCGTTTGTACCCCAGATTCCACCCGATACAATGCAAAAGCTGACAAGCCTGGCAAAGCAACACGGAATCGACATACCTGAAATCCAGAACGGAGCAGCCACGTCTAAAGTCTGCATTACCCCAGAGATGGCCGAGCAGGAACTCCCGGTCTATTTTCATCAGACCCAATTGGGGTGTAGTGCTCAGAATACGACCCGGACAGGAAACAGCTACAGAACAGACCTGGTTTGTGCGCATCCTCAGTTCAAGGGTAACGGAACGGCGGAGGGAACATTTACCAGTCCCGAACGCTTTTCAGGACAAACACAGTTTAATGGTGTCTTCCAGGGCAATCCTATCGACGAGCATGCGGACGTTACAGGCCGATGGATTAGCGCAAGCTGCGGCCCGGTCAAAGCCATTTACTGAGGCGCCCGATTCACCTGACAGGCAATTGTCTCGTCATTGCCAACGCTATTTCTTGTAGGACGCCGCGGCGTACCGGGATCGCTCCTCCGCCGTTTACGCTGGCCGGGGTCCTAAATATCCGTGACTTCGCGCGTCATAGCCTCAAGCAGCCGTTCGTGAAGGCCCCCAAAAGCGCCATTGCTCATCACAAGCACGTGATCGCCTGGCTGAGCAGCAACGATGATGGCTGCGACCAGCTGATCGAGGTTGCCGTATACCGCCGCTCTCTTACCAAGCGGGACCAGCGCATCCCCAGCGTCCCAACCAAGATTTGCGTTGTAGCAAAAGACCTGATCCGCTGTCGCAAGACTATTCGCGAGACTGTCTTTCCAGACTCCCATTTTCATCGTGTTGGAGCGAGGCTCCAGCACAGCAATAATACGAGCGTTTTTCACTTTGTTCCGCAACCCTTCAAGGGTGGTCCGGATTGCTGTTGGGTGATGCGCAAAATCGTCATATATAGTAATGCCGTTCCTCACACCGCGCACTTCCATGCGGCGCTTGACGTTTCTGAACTGCCTCAGCGCATCGATACCGACATTGACGGGCACGCCGGCGTGACGCGCGGCAGCCAGCGCCGCCAACCCATTCATGAGATTGTGCTCACCGAGCAAATCCCATTGTAATAATCCCTGAGAATCACCCTTGAAACGAACGGTAATTCCGCCGTCGGGCAAAACGTCGCTTTCCCAGCCGCTCGCCACCCCTAACGTTTCAATCGGCGTCCAGCATCCCCTGCTCAATACCCGCTTCAGACTTTCCTCGCGCCCGTTGGCGACGATCAGCCCATTCCCAGGAATGGTACGGACAAAATAATGGAACTGCTGTTCAATTGCTGCGAGACTGTCGAAGATGTCCGCGTGATCAAATTCCAGATTATTGAGAATCGCCGTTCTGGGTCGAAAATGTATGAACTTGGAGCGTTTATCAAAAAAAGCCGTGTCGTATTCGTCCGCTTCAATGACGAAAAAGCCGGATCCGCCCAGTCTGGCTGACAATCCAAAGTTCCGGGGAATACCGCCGATCAGGAAACCCGGGCTCATCCCCGCGTATTCGAGTATCCATGCCAGCATGGACGTGGTTGTTGTCTTCCCATGAGTACCCGCAACGGCCAACACCCATCTTTCGCGAAGCACGTTGTCCGCAAGCCACTGTGGCCCTGAAACATAAGGGAGGTTAAGGTTGAGAATCTCCTCCATGAGGGGGTTGCCGCGGGTGACCACATTCCCAACCAGGAACAGATCCGGCCGGAGCTTGGCTTGGTCAGGCGAAAACCCCTCAGTCAACTCAATCCCTTGAGAGCTGAGCTGAGCACTCATGGGTGGATAAACACTGGCGTCGCTGCCTGTCACTTTATGGCCGGCCTCGCGCGCGATGGCGGCGATCCCCCCCATGAAGGTGCCGCAAATGCCTAGAATATGAATGTGCAAACCTTGACTCCTACTGCTCCCCAGCAGCTTTGTACGGTTAAAATTAAGTTTGTATGCGCACGACCGTGCGTATAGTTTGGCTTCCGTTTTTTGTTACACTTACGGCTTTGTTCGCCTTAGCCTACCACTTGGTGGCCAAGCTGAGCAACAAGCCCCAATGGAGGGCACCCTCGATTTCTGCAAATCCGGATCCGATACGCTACGTGCAGCGATGCCCACATACCGGTGACGCCACACCTACCAATCTGAAAACAGCGATGCATCCGTGCCGAGACGTCGCGCTTTTCCGGATACCTCTCCTCCCATGAAATCGCGTTTCTCCCGCCTAATTTGCTGGTGTGTTTTTCTTTTTTGCCTTGCATGCAATGCTCGCGCCGACACGCCATCATCTGACGCGCGACAACGGTCTGAGCGTATAACAACCCCGCCCGGCAAAGCCCAGGGCAATGAAAATAAACCGGTCGTTATCGACAACGAGCGCATTCGCGGCCGTCATGAATATGAGGTTCAGGCCCCCAGCGGGTCTGAATTACGCGGCGCCCCTGTTAACTCAGCCGGTCAGCCTCAGGACGGTGGTGGCCGGTCTCAGCCGAGGCAGAACTATACACCATCAACTGCGGCAAAACCCGGTGAAGCGGCCACAGGACATAAAGTCGAGGCTGGAAACAAGGAGGATCAGCGCGGACTTACAGAAGCTGAGGGTATAGCAGGACCGCACGCCGTGCAGGAATTTGAACCGCAGCTTCGGCCCGGCGCGACTTCGCCCGCGGGCATCGCATCGCCCGGCTTGAAGGACCGGACCAAAATGGCCACGCCCGGCGGCGTGCCGGAAACAGGGGGAGGTAAACCAGGATTCGCGGAAGCCGAGCACATCCGTGGACACCTTGAGCAGCCGGGCGACATGAAGCTGCGCCTTGGCGGCGGAGTTGAGCCAGAGACCGAGGTAAAAGTGGCTGCGCCCGTGGCAGAAAAAGTGAGTCCGAAGAGCAGGCCGGTGTTCGTGGCTGCCGACCGCCTGCAAGGACACTCTGGCAAGGAAGTCGAGGCAATCGGCAGAGCCGAGCTGAACAACGGCGATCAGCTCATCTCGGCGGATCGCCTGAAATATCGTCAGGACACGGAAGATGCGGAGGCTGAAGGCGGGGTTCGAGTGGAGCAGCGCGGAGATATACTTGAGGGTTCGAGGCTCAAATTCAATCTGGCCAGTAAAACCGGAGAACTCAGCCAGCCCAGCTATCAGCTGAAGGATGCCAGCAGCCGGGGCTATGCCGACATGCTCTTATTTGAAGGCGAAAATCACTACCGCTTCCGGCAAGCAAACTACACCACATGTCCTGCCGGCGACGATGATTGGCACTTGAACGTAGGTGACCTGCAACTGGATCACTCCAAGCGGGTCGGCACTGCGCGGAACGTTAAACTTACATTCAAGGACGTACCCATTTTATACACCCCCTGGATGAATTTCTCGTACAGCGGCCAGCGCAAGTCGGGCTTGCTCGCGCCTGTATATGGCACCAACGTACGAACAGGCCTCGAAGTCACAGTGCCGTTCTACTGGAATATCGCACCCAATTATGACGCGACCATCTCCGCCCGCATGATGTCGAAGCGGGGCGTCTCACTCAACAACGAATTTCGCTATCTGGGAGAGAAGTTCAGCGGCACCATACTCGGGGACATATTGCCGAATGACTGGGACACCCAAACGACCCGGTGGCGCACCTCTTTTGCGCACGATCACAATCTCGGCAGAGGCTTTTCGGCGCGCCTGGACTACAACAGGGTTTCGGATGACGCATATTTCCGCGATCTCGGAAACAACCTGAATCTAACCTCCCGCACCAACCTGCTGCAACAGGGCCTGCTTTCGTACAACCGCGGGCTTGGCGACGACGGGACGCTGAACGTGACCTCCATGGTCCAAAGCTTTCAGACCATTCAGGATCCCTTGGCCTCCATTGTTGCCCCGTACAAGCGCTTGCCGCAGATCGCCATGGTTGCGAATAAACCTGATATTTTCGGCATGGACCTGAATTTCATCGGCAGCTGGTCGAATTTCTCGCATCCGACGCTGGTGAGCGGCCACCGCGTGGTGCTCTTTCCTAGCGTCAGTTATCCGATGCGCAATGCATTTGGCTATGTGACGCCAAAGATCGGGATACACCACACCCGGTATAACCTGGACGCTACGGGCACCTCCCCCGAGGCGAGCCCTGATCGCACATTGCCGATACTCAGCCTCGACAGTGGTATTGCATTTGACCGCCAGATGAGCCTGGGTGGAGAACGGTTCACGCAGACCCTTGAGCCCAGGCTTTTCTATGTATATGTCCCGTTCCGCGATCAGAGTCAGTTGCCGAACTTTGACTCGGCCAAGACCGACTTCAGCTTCGCGCAAATGCTGAACGAAAACCGGTTCAGCGGCCATGATCGCATCAACGATGCGAATCAGCTCACCTTCGCACTTACCTCCCGTTTGATCGAGTCCGGCACCGGCAAAGAACGCCTGCGCCTTGCCGTTGGCCAGCAAATAAGCTTTATTGATCGGCGCGTAACACTGGACGCACCTGAAACTATTAACCGCAGACCGGATTTCGTCGCCGCAGTGACCGGATTCCTCACGCCGACAATCAGCACGGATTCGAGCGTGCAATTCGATCAGACCAGATTCGTGGCTGACGTGGTTCGTTCGGGCTTGAGCTATCGCCCGGAGCCTGGCAGGGTCGTCAATGTCGGCTACCGTTTTACACGGGACGTGCTGCATCAGGTGGACGCTTCGAGCCAGTGGCGATGGTCGGAACGTTGGCAGACGGTTGCCCGTCTGAATTACTCGTTGCAGGACCAGAAGATTCTGGAAGGACTGGCGGGACTTGAGTATAATGCCTGCTGCTGGTCGTTGCGGTTCGTGCTCCAGCATCTCACAACCGCCACGCAGAAAACGACCACGGCAGCTTTTTTGCAACTCGAGTTGAACGGCTTGATGCAAATTGGCTCAAACCCGCTGCAAGTGTTGCAGCGTAGTATTCCTGGTTATCTCAGAACCGGCAGCCAGGGAAGTAGCCCGCTGGAAGGCCCATAGAAAGTAAATCTTCAAT
Source organism: Nitrosospira sp. Is2 (assembly GCF_033095785.1). Lineage (GTDB taxonomy): Bacteria > Pseudomonadota > Gammaproteobacteria > Burkholderiales > Nitrosomonadaceae > Nitrosospira. Next base: position 1,148,422 of record NZ_CP137134.1, read on the forward strand.
ACGGCAGCACGCCGTTCCTCTGCTCAACGCTTAAACACATGGGCACGAAATTCTGGTTACGTCCTCCTGTTTTGCTGGCTATGCTGATTGCCGGGATGGCGATCGCCCAGCAGCCTGCCCATCCTGGCAGCATCCGGACCATAGATCATATTGTCGCCGTGGTGAATGAGAGCGTGATAACGCGCCATGAGCTGAACGAAATGCTCAGGGCCATGGTCAAGCAGTTAGAGAAACAGGGCGTGCAGCCACCTCCGCCCGCGGTACTCGAGAAGCAGATGCTCGATCGCATCATTTTGAATCAGGTCCAGTTACAGCTTGCCAAAGAAACCGGCTTGACGGTAAGCGACACCGAACTTGACCAGACCATCCGTCGAATCGCGCAGGAAAATAAGATGTCGCTGGATGAATTTCACAACGCACTGGAGCGCGACGGAATCAGTTTCAACAAGTTCAGGGACGAAATTCGCGATGAGATAATTCTGGTGCGGCTCAAGGAACGCGAGGTCACAAACCGGGTCAGCGTGACCGAGGGAGAGGTGGATAATTTCCTGCATACGCAGGAATCGTCCCCCAGCCAGAACGAGGAATATCGTATCGCCCACATCTTGATTATGGTGCCGGATCAGGCGAGCCCTTCCCAATTGCAGATGAGGCGGGAGCGAGCGGAAGCTGCCTTGACGCGCTTGAAAAGCGGAGCCGAATTTGCCCAGGTGGCGGCCGAGTTTTCGGATGCCCCGGACGCGATGGAGGGAGGGCTGCTGGACTGGCGTCCGGCGGCGCAATTGACCAAGATTTTTGCCGACGTATTGACGCCGATGAAGGCAGGCGAAGTGACTCCGCTCATTCAGAGCGCAAGCGGGTTCCATATTCTGAAGCTGGTCGACCGTCGCAGCCAGAACCAAGCGGTCACCGTGGTGGATCAGACCCACGCCCGTCATATTCTTGTCAAAATCAGCGAACTCACCTCCGAAACAGATGCCAAGCGCCGCATAATCGAGTTGAAGGACAGACTGGACAATGGGGGGGCCAAATTTGAAGAACTGGCCAAGCTCCATTCCGAAGATGCAAGCGCTCCCACCGGCGGGGACTTGGGCTGGCTCTCTCCCGGCGATACCGTACCTGAGTTCGAGCAGGCCATGCGCATCCTCAAACCCGGTGAAATCAGTGAACCTGTCCAATCACCATTCGGCTGGCACTTGATCCAGGTGTTGGAGCACCGAACGCAGGATGTAAGCAAGGAACGGCAGCGGCAAGCCGCGCGCCAGGCTATCCGCGCTCGCAAAGCCGACGCAGCATTTCAGGAATGGCTGCAACGACTGCGTGACCGCGCCTACGTCGAATACCGGCTCGAGGAAGGTTAGGATTGAGCAAGCCGTGAATATCATGCCCGCGGGCGCGCCCGCCACAGGCAGAAGGCTGGCTCTTACGACGGGAGAGCCAGCGGGAATCGGTCCGGATCTATGCGTGCAAATCGCACAACTGGATTTGCCTTTCAATCTGGTTGTGCTCGCCGACCGCGAACTGTTGCGCGCACGTGCGCTTTTACTAAAGCTTCCGCTGAAAATCACCGACTACGTCCCCACTGCCGGACTCGCGCATAAGCCCGAGCATAAGCCAGGCGCTTTGCGGGTGCTGCACGTCCCCCTGACGGAATCTTCGAACCCTGGTCAGCTTGATCCGGTCAACTCCCGTTATGTGCTGAACTTGCTGGATCGCGCCATTGAGGGATGCAGCAATGGGGAATTTTGCGCGATGGTGACCGCACCCGTACATAAGGGCATCATCAATAACGCGGGGATCCCCTTCACCGGGCATACCGAATACCTTGCCCAACGGACAAATAGTCAGGCAGTCATGATGCTTGTTGGCGGCGGCATGCGGGTAACGCTCGCAACCACCCACCTGCCGCTAAAGGATGTGCCGGCCGCGATCACCCAAGCCGCGCTGGAGAGGAAGCTTCGCACGATTCACGACGACTTGATCCATCGTTTTGGCATTGGCCGGCCTCGTATCGCAGTGGCCGGGTTAAATCCTCATGCCGGTGAATTCGGACATCTTGGCAGGGAAGAGATAGAAATCATCATTCCCTCGCTCGACAAGCTGCGCGCCCAGGGAATGGACTTGAGCGGCCCGCTTCCGGCCGATACCCTTTTCAATCCGGCAAAGCTGAAGGACTTTGACTGCATCTTTGCCATGTACCATGACCAGGGCCTGCCGGTATTGAAGCACGCCAGTTTTGGCACGGCAGTCAACGTGACCTTGGGCTTGCCCATCATTCGTACTTCTGTCGATCACGGAACCGCCCTGGATCTGGCCGGAACCAGAAGTGCCGATCCAGGCAGTCTTATCGCGGCGATCGAAATGGCGGCGACCCTCGCCGGAAATCGGAAATAGCCTGCTGCATGGACCGCCCGCCTATTCCGCCGCATCCCGCTTTCATATCGCCTACAACAAAGTGACGCGCCACACTCCCCGCAAGCGCTTTGGCCAAAATTTCCTGGTTGATGAGCGCGTGATTGCGGATATTGTCAGTGCCATTCGTCCGGGAAACGACGATCTTCTGGTGGAAATAGGGCCCGGCATGGGCGCACTCACGCGGCCCCTGTTGCGATCGGTCAGTCATCTGCATGTGGTGGAGATTGACCGGGATATTATCGAACGCCTGCGCCGCGAATTCTCCGGGGAAAAACTCACCATATACTCAGGTGATGCGATGAAATTCGACTTCTCCGCAATTGGTAAACATCTGCGCGTCATTGGCAATCTGCCCTACAATATTTCCACGCCTATCCTGTTTCATCTGAGCCGATACGCGAACGGCATCAGCGATATGCACTTCATGCTGCAAAAGGAGGTGGTGGAGCGCATGGTCGCCGTACCCTCGTCCCCCGCTTACGGGCGGCTCTCAGTTATGCTGCAATGCCGCTTTGAAATGGAGCAGCTCTTCATCGTTCCCCCGGAATCCTTCCGCCCGGTACCGAAGGTCGAGTCGGCAGTCGTCCGCATGCTCCCCCTCCGGCAACCGCCGATTGACAGCAGCAATGACAGTTTATTCACCGATATCGTCTCCGCCGCTTTCTCGCAGCGTCGCAAGACCCTACGCAATACGCTGCATGGATATCTGAAATCGGAAGACTATGCTGTGCTGGAAATCGATCCGGGACTGCGGGCGGAGAACCTGGCCGTCGCGCAGTTTGTAGCAATCGCTGACCACTTGAGCAAAAGGCTGGTTCTGTCGTAAACACATGCCCGGCAGAAGAATGCCACCAGATGAGCGACTATTTACTTTTTCTGGTGCACGGTCACTTTATCGATCCGATCGTTCTCGTCGTAGCTGACATCGAACGCCATTTCTTCCCCTTGAAAAACAAGTTCGGTCGGCGTGCCGACCACCTCCCACAAACCCAGGGTAAAAACGTCAGCAACACCGTGAAAAACCGCCCTACCGGCTCTTGTCGCGGTACTGTAACCTTGCTTGAATGTGAAAATCTCGCGTCTCCTGCCGTCTTTCGTTTCGCTTACAGAAGGTGTGCCAAACTCTGCAAGGAGCATGTCTCTGGGAGTCCCCACCGAGAACAAGCTAATGTTTTTCTTGGGGGGCTGCTGAGCTGCCATATAAACAGAACACCCGGAGATGACAAGCACTACCCATGCAAAAGCAACCGTGATGAAAGTTCTGTTTAACATGATCTTAACCCCTCAACGGTAAATTATGAAAACACGCCCATTTGATGTGACGCGTTTTTACTGCTGTGCCAGTGGAGTGAATATTACCTCATACTCAGACTTGCCATGCAGTCTCGAGGAAGCCAAGCTGAGCCATTCGGTATAAGCTCCCCAGATCAAATTCACCCGCGGCCTGCCACAGGGACGAGCCAGCCAATGCAGGACGTCTCCGTTCTTCCTTCCTCTACCAACTCGCATGATTACTTGAGCACAGCCTTTTTTAAGATGCCACAATGCAACCGCACTGATAATCACTTTAAACTCTGTCTTGTGCATGGGTATAATCGCGGCTCACACTGAATAAAATCAAGCAAAGCCACGAGGATCGCGCTCACCAGACAGATCATGAGACCTATTGCCCCCCGCAGACTCCCACTCCTATTGGCAGCTTTGCTCGCATTCGGTCTAGCGACCCCCGCGGGTGCGGAAATTTACTCGTTTACCGATGAAAATGGCGTGATGCATTTCAGCAACGTGCCGACAGATGAGCGCTACGTTCCGCTTACTGGGCCCAGTGCCGGCGTCAAGAGAGCTGTAGCAGGTCCGAGCAACACCCCGGTCGAACCGCGTACCAAGGCTCAGTATGGTGGCATCATAGAAGAGATCGCTCGAGCTTATGGATTGGAAAGCGCGCTGATACATGCGGTGGTGTCTGTCGAATCAGCCTACAGGGTCACAGCTGTTTCGAAGAAAGGCGCGGGTGGCCTCATGCAACTCATGCCTGAAACTGCGCAGCGGTACGGTGTTACCGACCGGCTCGACCCCGTGCAAAACCTTCATGGCGGGGCCAGATACCTGAGCGACTTGCTGAAGATGTTTAACGGCGATATGAGGTTAACGCTGGCGGCTTACAACGCCGGCGAAAATAACGTTATCAAATACGGAAACCAGATTCCGCCGTTCCAGGAAACCCGAGCTTACGTGCCGAAGGTGATGGAGCTCTATCGCAAGTATCAGGCGAGCCCGAAGCTTACCTCCTCCCGACGGGGCGTCTGAAAAAGCTTCAGATGAATTGAATCTGACCAGATTCATCCCCTCACAGCTTCCGTCGCACAAACCACCCGCCACCACCTAGAAGTTAAATCGGACTCTGGCAAAAAAGAGTCTTTGTCCTTTGCTTGGCAGCAGACCAGATGAACGAGGCTTACGCCCCTCAAAGGGCTCAACCCGTTGATTCGGAAATCGCTTCCCAATTACTTTTTCGGCATATAGAGGTCGGTGATCGACCCTTCCGCGATTTCAGCGGCAAAAAAGATGGTTTCGGATAATGTCGGGTGCGGGTGAATGGAGAGGCCGATGTCTTCCATATCTGCCCCCATTTCCAGCCCCAGCACGGTTTCGGCAATCAACTCACCAGCATTCACACCGACCACGCCTGCGCCGAGGATGCGCCGCGTTTTTTTGTCCAGCAGCAGCTTGGTCATGCCTTCCTCACGCGCCATGGCTAGTGCCCGACCGCTTGCGGCCCAGGGAAACACCGCCTTTTCGAATTCGATTCCCTGTTTTGCCGCATCGGTTTCGGTCAGGCCCATCCAGCCAATCTCGGGATCCGTATACGCCACGGAGGGAATGGTGCGCGCGTCGAACGCCACTTTATGCCCGGCGATCACTTCGGCGGCAGTCTTGCCTTCGTGCGAGGCCTTGTGCGCGAGCATGGGCTCGCTTGCAATATCGCCGATGGCGAAGATATGCGGCACGTTGGTGCGCAATTGTTTATCCACGGGGATATATCCGCGCTCATTCACGGTAACACCCGCTTGTTCCGCTCCAATATCGCGACCGTTAGGGCGGCGTCCGACCGCCATGAGGATCCGGTCGTAGATTTGCGGCTCCGGTGCGGTACCGTTTGGTCCGCCTTCAAAGGTAACTTTCAGCCCGTCTGCAAGAGCCTCGATCGCCGTGACCTTGGTTTTGAGGTAGATGGCTTCGTAGCGTTTTTGTATGCGGCGGTGCAGCGGCCTGACAAGGTCAGGATCAGCGCCGGGGATCAACTGATCCATTAATTCCACTACTGTAATCCTGCTGCCGAGGGCATCGTATACTGTCGCCATTTCCAGTCCAATGATACCTCCACCAATGATAAGCATACGCTTGGGGATATCCTCCAGCTTCAGAGCTCCGGTAGAATCCATCATGCGGGGATCGTCGTAGGGGAAGCCGGGTATGCGCGCCACGCTTGAGCCTGCGGCAATAACGCAATGCTCGAACGATACAGTCTTCAAGCCACCGGGAGTCTCAACCTCGATCATATTCGGCGACGTAAACCTACCCGTCCCTTGCACAAGTTCCACCTTGCGCTGTTTTGCCAACTGCGTCAGCCCCTTGGTCAGCTTGCCGATAACGGACTCCTTCCAGGCGCGAAGCTTGTCTATTTCGATGCGCGGCTCACCGAAAACGATGCCCTGAAGCGCTGTTTCCTCCGCATCGCTAATAACCTTCGCCACGTGCAACAGGGCCTTGGAAGGAATGCAGCCCACGTTAAGGCAGACACCACCGAGCTTGGAATAGCGCTCGATCAATGCCACTTTCTTACCCAGATCCGCGGCGCGGAACGCCGCGGTGTAACCTCCCGGCCCGCCACCCAACACGACCAAATCCGCGTGGATGTCACCTCGCCTAACCGAAGGGGCGGGATGGGGCGCAGCTGATTCAGGGGTCGCCACGATTGCTGAAGCTTCCGTTTGCGGTTTTTCGGGTGCAAACTCGGCGCCAACCGCGGCTTGTTCTTTTGGCTCAGGCGCTACGGGTGTCTGAGCCGCCTGAGCAGACTGAGCCGCCCCCTCGGAGGCGGCTACCGGTTCGAGCATAAGGAGAAGCGACCCTTCCGAGACGGTATCGCCCACCTTGACGTGGATATCCTTCACTACCCCTGGTTGCGGAGAGGGAATCTCCATGGTCGCCTTGTCGGTTTCAAGCGTGACGAGAGACGTTTCCTTTTCCACGCTATCGCCCGGCTTTACCAATAGCTCGATGACAACCACATCCTTGAAATCACCGATATCAGGAACTTTTATTTCGATAAGCTGAGCCATGACAACCTTAAGTTAAAAAACAGAACCCGTTTCAATGCTGATGGCCCCGGTTACGCTTTATTGCCTGACGTGTCCGTCGCCTAGCACGATAAATTTCTGGCTGGTCAATCCTTCCAATCCCACCGGTCCGCGGGCGTGAAGCTTGTCTGTCGAGATGCCGATTTCAGCGCCCAGTCCATACTCGAACCCGTCGGCGAACCGGGTTGACGCGTTCACCATTACCGAACTAGAATCGACTTCACGCAGGAAACGGCGAGCACGGCTGTAGTCCTCAGTAATGATGGAGTCGGTGTGTTGCGATCCGTATATGGTGATGTGCTCGATCGCCTGATCAAGCCCGCTTACCACCCGCACGCTCAGAATCGGTGCAAGATACTCGGCGCCCCAATCTTCTTCCGTGGCTTCCTTCATTTGCGGAACGATGGCTCGCGACGCGGTATCCCCGCGCAGCTCCACGCCCTTGTCGAAATAGATTTTGCACAACGGAGGCAGCACTTTCTCGGCGATAGCCTGGTGCACGAGCAGTGTCTCCATGGTGTTGCACGTTCCATAGCGCTGGGTTTTAGCGTTGTCGGCAATGCGCAGCGCCTTGTCCAGGTCCGCCTGATCGTCAATGTAGACGTGGCAAACGCCATCCAGATGCTTGATGACCGGAATGCGCGCTTCACTGGCGATGCGCTCGATCAACCCCTTGCCGCCGCGCGGCACGATGACATCCACAAATTCTTTCATCGTGATGAGTTCACCTACGGCTTGGCGATCAGTGGTTTCTACCACCTGGATCGCCGTTTCCGGCAGCCCTGCCACTTTCAGCCCCTCCTTCACGCACGCCGCAATCGCACGGTTGCTGTTGATGGCCTCGGATCCGCCGCGCAGTATCGCGGCATTCCCCGCCTTGAGGCATAACCCGGCGGCATCAGCCGTAACGTTGGGCCGTGCTTCGTAGATGATTCCAATGACACCAAGCGGCACGCGCATCCTGCCCACCTGTATACCGGACGGACGGTACTTCAAATCATTGATTTCACCGACCGGATCAGCCAGTGCCGCGATCTGCAGCAACCCTTCCGCCATAGCTGCGATGCCCTTCGGCGTAAGCGTCAGCCGATCGATCATGGCCGAGTCCAAGCCGCGTTTACGGGCGCTTTCAACATCCATCGCATTCGCGGCCAGCAGCATTTGCTCATCACGCTTGATGGCCGCGGCCATTTGCGTGAGCGACCGGTTTTTTGCGGCAGTCTCCGCCCTTGCAACCAGACGCGATGCCGCGCGGGCTTCACGCCCGATTGATTGCATGTAAGTCTTGACGTCGATCATATCCATGTCACGGTTCCATTAAGACAGCGAATTATCAATCTGCGACTTAAGCGCGATTACGAGCTAGCGTTATCATACAAGCGCGGACAGCAGGGCAAAGCGAGTACCGACCTTCTATCGGGTGAGGCATAGGCACAGGCACAGCCACCAACCCATACCGCCGCCCCAACCCATCCATTGCTGCCCCAACCGCTCTGAATAACGCGCCGGTCACGAAATCCACATTTTTGGATAACTTGCAGGAAGACGGCCGAGCAAGCGCATCATTGCTTGCGGCCCGCTATCGCTAAACGCAATCCCAGTTGCAGCAATTCATCCCAGGCATCGCCCTTCGCCGCACCCTTGCTGATCCTGTCTATCTTCGACATATGCAGCAGAGCCTGCAATAACTGTTTGAGCGTAAGGCGTCTTGCCGTGCTTTCCACTAATTTCTGCTGATCTACCCTGGCCCTGATCTGGTTCATCAAGTGGCTAACCGGACTTCCCGCATCAAGCCCCTTGCGAACCGCTATCACCGCGCGGATTTGCCCGGAAAGCGTAAACACGATGAGGGGCAACGCCGTACCCTCGCCCCGCAACCCTTCAAGTACGCGAGTATATCGTGCGGCTTCGCCTTCCATCATCGCGGCCGACAGTTTGTACACATCATAACGCGCCACATCCAGCACCGCATCTTTTACCTGCTCGAAGGACAATGGGCCCGCAGGATACAGCAAGGCTAGTTTCTTCAGTTCCTGATAGGCGGCAAGAAGATTGCCCTCTACCTTGTCGGCGAGAAACAGCAGTGTGTCGTTATCGGCACTTTGCTTTTGCATGCCCAGGCGCTGGCCGATCCAGACGGGTAAACTGGCGCGTTCGACTGCATAGACTGGAATCGTGACCCCCGCGCCCTCAAGCGCCTTGAACCATTTTGTCGCCGTGCCTTGCCTGTCAAGTCTCGGCAGCGTGACGAGTGTGAGCGTATCCGGCGGCAGTGCCTTGCAATAATCCTCGATTGCAGCGCTGCCCTGGACTCCGGGCTTGCCTGATGGAATTCGGATGTCCATGACACGCCGTTCACCGAATAGTGACAAGCTGCTGCTGCACCGTTGCAGTTCAGACCAGTCGAAATGATGGTCTACGGTGAAAATCTCCCGTTCACTGTAGCCTTCACGCCGTGCCTTGGTCCGAATTGCATCAGCGGCCTCGATGCAAAGCAGTAGTTCGTCGCCAAACACGGTGTAGAGCGACGCCAGCGGTTTCTGCAGATGTCGAGGAAGATGCTCGGGGGTAACACGCATGATGTGCTTAAGATGTAAGCCTGGGCAACCGGTTCTCAGCCTTCGGCCGTACCAACCGCCTCAAGCCGCCGCAGGATCTGCGCTGCGGCATCGCTCTGCATTTCCCTGACGAGCATTGCCTCCTCCCCCTCTTTCGCCACCACTTGGGCGTCGGTAAAAGGAATAATGCGTCGCAGGGCAATCTCGTTGGCGGGGATGAGCTCCACCCCTTTAGCGTCTACTAGACGAAAGGAAACCCGATAGCGTAATTCGAATTCCCGTACCCGGCCGCCGCCGGAGACCGACATAATCTGTTTCTCGTTCACTGCGCTGATAACTTCCAAGGTGGCTTCAGCATTTTGGGGGTTATCCACGAGACGGGTACTGGTGCCAGCCTTGACGAAACGCCGCAGATCGGTACCAATAGGATTGCCTACAGGGAACGAGATAAAAAGGGTCTCAAATGGGAGTGTAGCCTGACCGCGTAGCTGAAAACCACAGGCGGCAAGGAAGAAACAGAACACGACGAGTACAATTTTTTTCATAAGAGCGTCCTCATGGGTCTAATATCTTTAGACAACGATATTTACCAATCTGCCCGGCACGATTACAACCTTTTTCACCGGCTGGTTCCCGATGAACTTTAGCGCCTGATCGTTTTCCAGTGCGAGTCGCTCGATAACCTGGGGCTGCGTATCTCTCGCTACGCATATCCTGCCGCGCAGTTTCCCGTTTACCTGAACGATCAATTCGATTTCATCCCGCACGAGGGCAGTGCTGTCGGCTTGCGGCCAAGCCTGGTCGAGAAGCTCTGTTCCCGGTTTAAGTTCGCGCCATAGCGCACGGCAAATGTGAGGAACGACCGGCGACAGAAGCAATACGATGCTTTCCATTGCTTCCTGCATTACGCTGCGCGCAGCGGGGCTGGAGTCCTGCAATTTGCCGAGGGCGTTCATGAGTTCCATGACCGCGGCAATGGCGGTATTGAACGTATGTCGCCTGCCGAAATCATCGCCCACCTTGGCAATAGTCTGGTGCAGTTGAAAACGCAGCGCCTTAAGCTCGGGGCCCAGTTCCGCCGGCCGCACTGGAGCAGCCACTGTGCCCGCCTGCACGTGTTCGTAAACCTGCTTCCATAACCGTTTGAGGAAGCGGAACGCGCCCTCTACTCCGGCATCCGCCCACTCAAGCGTCTGTTCCGGAGGACTGGCAAACATCATGAACAATCTTGCGGTATCGGCCCCATATTTTTCGACGAGCAATTGCGGATCGACCCCATTATTTTTGGATTTGGACATTGTCCCAATCCCGCCCAATTCAACCGGCTGGCCGTCCGCCCGCAGCACCGCGCCGATAGTCCTGCTCTGCTCGTCGGTTTGAATGTCCACATCTGCGGGATTGAAATAAACGATGCGCCCGGTTTCGGTTTTCCGGAACATGATCTCGTTCAGCACCATGCCCTGGGTCAGGAGATTTGCGAACGGCTCGTCAAACTTCACCAGCCCGAAATCACGCATGACCTTGCTCCAGAAGCGGGAGTAAAGAAGGTGCAGAATCGCATGTTCGATTCCGCCGACGTACTGATCCACCGGCAGCCAGTAGTCTACGCGCTCATCGGTCATGCGCGCGTTCTGATCCGCGCACGCGTAGCGGATGTAGTACCATGACGAATCCACGAAGGTATCCATCGTGTCTGTTTCCCGTCGCGCCGACTGGCCGCAACTGGGACAGAGACACTCGTAAAACGATGGCGTTTTTGCCAGAGGATTGCCCGAACCGTCCGGCACAAGATCGTCCGGCAGCACTACCGGAAGCTGGTCATCCGGCACGGGCACGACTCCGCATGCGCTGCAATAAATCAGCGGAATGGGGCAGCCCCAATAACGTTGACGCGAAATGCCCCAGTCGCGCAGGCGGTAGTGGACCCGTTTCTCCCCCAATCCTTTCTCTTCCAGCGCCGCCGCGATTGCATCCACCGCCGCCTGAAATTCAAGCCGCGAAAATTCGCCCGAGTTAAACGTCAAGCCGTGCTCAACGTATGCCTGCGTGAGCGGAACGCTTAAATCGGAATCGGCTGGCCTGATGACGGGTTTAACCGGCAGCCCGTATTTTTTCGCGAACTCGAAATCGCGTTCATCATGCGCGGGGACGGCCATTACCGCACCCTCACCGTATCCCATCAGCACATAGTTGGCCACCCATACCGGAAGTTTTTCCCCGGTCAGGGGATGGATGACAAACAATCCCGTAACCATGCCTCTTTTTTCCTGAGTTGCAAGTTCCGCTTCCATCGTGGCTCCGAGATGGCACGCACTGATGAATTCACCCAGATCAGGATTGGTCTCTGCCGCTTGCAGCGCAACTGGATGTTCAGCCGCCACCGCAACGTATGTAACGCCAAGAAGCGTATCCGCACGAGTGGTGAAAACTTTCAACGCTTGCGGCATGCCGGACCCTGCATCCGCCGGGAACGTTACGTCAACGCCGGGGCTCTTGCCGATCCAGTTTGCCTGCATTGTTTTTACCCGCTCGGGCCACCCGGTTAACGTGTTCAACGACTCCAGCAACTCGTCGGCATACGCGGTGATTCTCAAGTAATACATCGGAATCTCGCGCTTCTCGACCAACGCTCCTGTGCGCCACCCGCGTCCGTCTAATACTTGCTCATTGGCCAAAACCGTCTGGTCGATAGGGTCCCAATTAACGATGCCGGTGGTTCGATACGCCAAACCTTTTTCCAGCATCCGCAAAAACAGCCACTGATTCCATCGGTAGTAGTCCGGACTGCAAGTTGCCAGTTCCCGGCTCCAGTCGATGGCAAGCCCCAGGCTCTGCAATTGTTTGCGCATGTACGCGATGTTGTCGTAGGTCCACCGGGCGGGTGGCACACCGTTTTGCATAGCCGCGTTCTCCGCAGGCAACCCGAACGCATCCCAGCCCATTGGCTGAAAGACGTTGTAACCCAGCATACGGCGGTAGCGCGAGAGCACATCGCCTATTGTGTAATTGCGTACGTGACCCATGTGCAGCTTGCCGGAGGGGTACGGAAACATGGACAGGCAATAATACTTTTGCTTGGCGAGAGTTTCATCGGCCTTGAACGCGGCGGTTTTTTCCCAGTACTGCTGCGCTTCCGATTCGATTTCCTCTGGATGATATTTTTCCTGCATAACTTCTCAGCTTTCCCGCCATAAAACCGAGAATTATACCGCGAACCAAAACACCGGACGGCATCCGTTTGTTTCGTTATCGATTTTGCCTGCGCCGGAAAAACCCCATGGATGAGATGACAGGCAAGGAGCTCGACCCGGATAGCGTTTGCAGCGTTCGAATTCCGAATGCCAATTGCGACGACTGGCAGAAAATTCGGCTTGGAACCGCGTTTACGGTAACTCGGGCTGAGCCGCCTACTGTTTACTGGTAATTGCTTATTGCTTATCGGATGACGATGGCCAGCTTGAAGTCGCCTCGCAGCAGATTGAGGATGATCCGGCCATCGCTTGACTGGAGGACCGAGAGGAATTCCTGTACCGAGCGTACTTTTTTGCGATTGACCCCGAAAATGATGTCGCCGGGCCTGATACCATGGAGCCAGGCCGGGCTATTCGCATCCACCTGGGTGACGATCACGCCTTCAATTTTTCCGCGCGCCCCGGTCTTGAAGTTTGCCACGGTTGCACCTGCAAGCTGGGGTACCGTCTCCGCCTCCGTGCCCGGAACCTCAAGCGGCGTCGCGATCTTGATCTTGGTAGTCAGGGTCTTGCCATTCCGCAGGATAGTCAGATTCACTGTTTCCCCGATCGGCATCATCCCGATCTTATTGCGCAGATCGATCGAACGTCTAACCGGGCGCCCATTCACTGCCGTTATCACGTCGCCGGGCTTAAGGCCAGCTTGTTCGGCTGGCGATTTGGACTCAACGGTACTGATAATCGCGCCTTCGGTAGAAGCGAGCCCCAGAGAGCGGGCCAGGTCGTGTGTAATATCTTCGCTACTCGCCCCCAGCCGCCCCCTTCGCACTTCACCAAAACGTACGATCTGATCCAGCACTGCCTTGACCATGGCGCTGGGCACCGCGAACCCAATACCAACGTTGGCGCCTGAAGGACCGATAATAGCCGTGTTAATACCGACCATCTCTCCCTTGAGATTGATCAGCGCGCCCCCAGAATTCCCCGGATTGATGGACGCATCGGTCTGTATGAAATCTTCATAACCCTCAAGATCCAGCCCGCTCCTGCCAAGCGCACTGACGATACCGGAGGTAACGGTCTGCCCTAGCCCGAACGGATTGCCGATCGCGACCACGAAATCGCCCACATTAAGCAGATCCGAATCGCCGAGGCGCAATGCCTGCAAATTTTTTGCCTCGATTTTAAGCAATGCGATATCGGTGCCTGGGTCGCTTCCCACCAGCTTTGCCACGAACTGACGCATGTCCTTGAGCGTGACCGTGACCTGCTGGGCATCCTTGATAACATGATAGTTGGTTACGACATAACCGCTGGCGGCGTCGACAATCACCCCCGATCCCGCACTCTGCTCCTGTCGGGCGGCTTGATCGGGGATATTGAAAAATCGGCGGAAAAACGGATCGCGGAATAGAGGGTTATCCTCGATGGCCGAACGCGACTGCACCGAAATATTCACTACCGCCGGTGTCACCTCCTGCAGTAGCGGAGCCAGGGTCGGCACACCGTTTTTGCTGTTCGCAAAGGGTAAACCCGCGTGCGCGGGAAAGACCATGGCCAGCAAAATAACAAAGCTGACCTGTAACAAAACAACTCGGGACGCTTTTCTCATGTATTCACTCGGTAAAGCCTGCTTGGGGCACCCAATCAGCTGAAGCAGAAAGTCTGAGGGTCAGGCATTGAGACCCTTGCCCAAATTCAGTATTTCCTCCATCCCAGGCTCGAACGGTTCGGGGTCGAAAGCTCTATCGCCGTCCGGGAAAGGCTTGTTACCCGCCTTGAGCTCATTGAAATTGTAAAGTCTGGGATCGGCAAGATGAGACGGCTGGATATTCTGCAACGCGGTAAACATTGTCTCGAGCCGGCCCGGAAACTTTTTGTCCCATTGTTGAAGCATTTCCTTAACCGCCTGGCGTTGCAAATTTTTTTGCGACCCGCATAGGTTGCACGGAATGATGGGGAAATTTTCCATCTCGGCATAAGCCGCCAGATCCTTCTCCTTGCAGTAAGCCAGGGGGCGGATCACGATATTTTTCCCGTCATCGCTCACCAGCTTTGGCGGCATGGTTTTTAGCTTGCCGCCGTAAAACAGGTTGAGAAACAAGGTTTCAAGGATGTCATCGCGGTGATGCCCCAGCGCGATTTTGGTGGCGCCCAGTTCTCCCGCAACGCGGTACAGGATGCCACGGCGTAGACGCGAGCAGAGACTGCAGGTCGTCTTGCCCTCCGCGATTACACGTTTTACAACGCTATATGTATCTTGTTCGACAATGCGAAACGGCATGCCAATCGCCGAGAGGTATCGCGGCAGCACCTCTTCAGGGAAACCGGGCTGCTTCTGATCCAGATTTACTGCAACCAGTTCGAACTGCGTTTGCGCATGCGCTTGCAGGTTGCTCAGAATGTCGAGCAATGCGTAGCTATCCTTGCCCCCGGAAAGACACACCATCACCCGGTCGCCATCCTCGATCATGTTGAAATCGGCAATAGCCGAACCGACGAGCCGTCTTAAGCGCTTGTGCAGCTTGTTGACGTTATGCTGCTCTTTCCTGGACACGATTTCCATATTTGGCCTTATTGTCTGAGCCGTTGTTTACCTAGTTATCATAGATGCAAGACGTCCGTCAGGTCCAGCACCCCCACGCCGGTTCAGCTTGGGCTAAATTTTAAGGAAAATTTCCCCGATAGCAACCGTTTGTTCCAAGAACACTCCCGCATGTAGATGATCCGTTTACGGCATCCCGCTCCGCACAGCCTGTTAAGAAAACCGCATTAGCCGCCGAGCCATAAGTCTTTTCGCCTTAGATCTCGCGGGGGCGTCACGTTCGCAGAAATGGTAATGACTAAAAGTCAATTCATTACCATTATTTATTCTTTTTACATTTCCTGATTCCTGTCTATCCTTTCGGAAAAATCCTTCCGGCGTTTTTTGCGGCGAGTTCGTTAATTCATGAAATCAATTCATTTCCTAATGCAAATATGTCGTTTTCATTAGCGAGAATTTCCCCCCAGGATGCGAGTGCAGTTCGGTTACTTCGTTCAATTGAAATTAAGGAGTGTTTTAATGAAATTACATAAAATCAAATATCTCGCGGCCGCGGTGGCTCTCATCACCTCAAGTACTGCACTCGCCGCATTCGATGGCTCTGCAGGAAACAGTTCGGTATTGTTTAACGCTTATGAATCCGTAAGTGGTTATTCTTTTGCACTGGATACCGGGTTGCGCAAGGATGACTTCACCCCGTCTTTTACCGGCCTCTCGGTTAATCTCGCCAACGATGCAAATTGGAACTCTTTCCTGACGCATGTCGGCAGCGCACATTTGGCCGATATCAAATGGAACATCATTGCCGCGGATACCAATGCAGGATCAGTGGATCACGATCCTGTCAGCTATCTGACCAGCGGACCCGCTGTTGGCGTTCCCGATGGTACGCGCAATGCCCAGCTTAATTCCTGGGGCGGCAATTTTAATTCCTTTGTCACCGCAAGCGGCAATTTTGGTGCCACGGGATTCGCAGGGGGAAATTCGACGGTTCATCTCAAAGAAGGTCCTGCTGATTATGCTTCGTACGAAGTCGCGCATGGATCCAGTTGGAATACGAAATCGAATTTCGATACGACCGCCGGATTGGGCGGCACGCTGAGTTTTTATGAGCTTACCAAAAATGGCGCGCCGGTCACCAACGTGGTGAATTCCCATCAACTGGGCACGGTAACGTTAAGCGAAGCCGGGGCGCTGGCGATTTCACCCATCCCCGAAGCTGACAGCTGGGCCATGCTGTTAGCTGGCCTGGCTCTGGTGGGATCAATTGCCCGGCGCCGTTCCCTCCGAGCGTCCTAAAACTCACTCTTTTCTCATTTAAAGAACCCGGCAGGTTTTGGCCGGGTCAGGGATGGCTTCGCCTGATAAATGAATAACATTAAGCAATCAATTTACTCTTAAAGGATACGCCATAGTGAAAAACAAACTAAAATTCGCGGCCGCCTCTTTCGCGCTGGCTGTTGCCGGCCAGGCAAACGCGGTCGGCCCCACCGTTACGCCGGACCTGACTCTTTATGTAGGTGGGGGGGCGGAACAAAACAATGTCTTTGAAACCATCGCGAAGTCATTGTTCACGCCTGGCACCATAGACTATTACACCGACCAGGCAGATAACTCCAAGGGCAAGGCGTTCCGCGCCGTATACGGCAAGTTCTGCCATGCATGCTTCGCCGCTGCATCGGATGCGCACCGGGCTAGCCTGCGCAATTAAGGCTTTCTGCAGCTCAGGGAGTTTCAATTTTTCTGAATCAGAGCGCATCGTGCACGTTACCCGTAATCCCAGGTTCGCATCGAGGAACAACAATGCAAACCGCTCCACATTATTTCGATCTCACTTTCTATATCAGAAAAAGCGATAAACAAATCGAATCTTATTAGTTCCCGTCATAAATGGGGACTGGTAACGTTCACCCTGGCCTCGCTTATAACGACAACTGGTAACTTTGCACTTGGGTTTATTGCTCTCTTTTGAGGGAAAAATGATTGCTATTACAAACATTGTTGAACTGGAAGATAAACATGAAGCGTTGGACTATGTTGGTAAACGCATTCCCGTGGAGATAAGGCAGCAAATACTGCGCGCGATTGCCAACATTGAATACGGCTCGGTAGAAGTAATTCTGCATGACGGTAAAGTAATGCAGATAGAGAGCCGTGAAAAGATTCGTGTCAGCCATAAAGAGCCTGCTGTCAGGAAATGACTTATGAACTCATGTACCTCCAGTCACTGGCGTTTGCTTAAGTGGTGATCTAATGACGACAAAAACCCACCATGCAATTGGAGGTTAAATACGACAGGACAATATTGCGTCTGACCAGGAAGCGGAGGGGGCGATTAAGAATGATTCAGGAGCTACGATGAAAGTTTTTTGGCAAGCCACCCTTGCATCCACACTCAGCATGTTAGCCGTCAGCTCGCTTCATGCAAATGAGAGCAGCGGTGAAAAAGAGAGGTCTCAGGTGACACCGTACGGCGTGCAGCAAATTTCTAACACCCGAGTCTCATCTTCCGGGAATCGGTCGGTCGGGAGTTCGAGCGAAAACTTTAAATGGGCGATCCCGTCCGCTGAAAAACCTGCTCCAATGAATACCTCTGCTTCTAAAGAGGACGCAGGCAAAAAGTCTACAAGCTACTTCAGGCCGTCAAGCAGCTATAGCACGCAGCCCGAATCTGATCCGCCCAGATATGTCCGGAATCTGAGCAAGACCGGCATTGAGGCTTTCAAGGACATCACATGGCTGGACGTGGGCCTGGATCACCGGACCCGCTATGAATTCCGCAGCAACGACATTAGGCGGACCGATCTCGTTCTCGATCAGCCTTTCCTGCTCCGTTCCAGGGCGTATTTAGGCATCAAGGAGATATTGGACCCACTGAGAGGTGCAGTCGAGTTTCAGGACTCACGGCGTTATAACGGCAAGTTTCCTCACGACGATCGCGACTTTAACGACTATGAATTGATTCAGGCCTACGGCGAACTTTATTTTAAAGGCGCGCTAGGCGCGGATGACAGGAAGCAACAACGCCCGCTTCGTTTCCGGGCGGGCCGCATGGCATACGAGGCACTTGACCGGCGTTTTATTGGTCGCAACGAATGGCGCAACACCACAAATACCTTTGAAGGGTTCCGCCTGAACCTTGGTCAGGAAGTCAATGACTGGGAAGTCGATCTGTGGGCCTACCAACCCGTCAAACGCCTGCTGAGCGACTTTGACCAGCGTATCGAAAACCAGTGGTTTTACGGCTCGATCGGCCACTGGCGCAAGTGGTCGGATGTCATTACGCTCCAGCCGTATTACATGGGTCTCATGCAGGATGGTAGCAAAGCGCCAGGTCAGATAGATCGCGAGATTCATTCGCCCGGCCTGCGTGGCTACGGGAAGATAGGGAACACCAACCTGGACTATGACTTTAACCTGACTTATCAGTTTGGAAGAAACGGTACGGAGCAACATGACGCGCATGGTTATACCCTTGAAACAGGGTATACCTTCAAGCACGACTGGAAACCACGGCTCAGCGCCTTTTATGGCTATGCGACCGGAGACCGTAATCCCAACGACAACGTGAATAATCGCTTTGAACGGTTCTTTGGTTTCGCGCGGCCATGGTCAGCAGACGACTACATCGTGTTCGAGAATATCAAGGCTCCAAAAATCAAGCTCGAGTTTCAGCCGGTCAAGGACTTGCGTATCGATGGCGGCTACGGCTGGTATTGGCTTGCAAGCAGCACGGACCGCTTTAATAACCTGCTCGACGGCAACACCAGCGCGAGGCGTAACCCCGGGTTTAATCGCGATGTGACGGGCAGAAGCGGCGACTTCATTGGCCACAATTTCGACATACGGGCGCGTTATAAGCTGACTGAGCGCATCGATACCACCATCGGGTACTCGCATTTTGTCAGCGGCAACTTCACGCGCAACAGGCAAGTGGCTGCGCTGGGGCGTAGCCCCCGAGGCTCGGATTTCCTCTACGTCGAAGTCGTCATCAGCGCCTTTTAAGTGAATCATTAGTTTGTTCCCAATTAATCTATCAAGGATAAAAAAAATGAGATTGAAGACAGGCCTTTCCGGGGCCCTGCTGGTACTGAGTTTTATCACGCTCAACGCATTCGCGGAGAAACAGCTCTTAAACGTTTCCTATGATCCCACCCGGGAGCTTTATCATGAATTCAATGCCGCCTTCGTGAAACACTGGGATGTCAAAACCGGGGAAAAGGTATCCATCAAGCAGTCCCACGGTGGCTCGGGCAAGCAGGCGCGATCTGTAATTGATGGCTTGGAGGCTGACGTCGTCACGCTTGCATTGGCAAATGACATTAACGCAATCGCTGAGAAAGCAAAGCTGCTCCCGGAAGGGTGGCAGAAACGCTTGCCGCAGAACAGCACGCCTTATACGTCCACGATCGTTTTCTTGGTGCGAAAAGGGAATCCGAAGGGCATAAAAGACTGGAACGATCTTGCCAGACCCGGTGTCGCGGTCATTACGCCAAATCCTAAGACCTCTGGCGGCGCCCAATGGAATTACCTTGCAGCCTGGGAATTTGGCAAGCGGCACTTCGGCGAAGCCAAGGCGAAGGAATTTGTAGCGGATATCTATAAGAACGTGCCGGTACTTGACTCCGGTGCTCGCGGCTCCACAACCACCTTCGTTGAACGCGGTGTGGGTGATGTGTTTATCTCCTGGGAAAACGAGGCTTTCCTAGCGATCAAGGAATTGGGCCCCGGCAAATTCGAGATTGTGGTGCCGTCATTGAGCATTCTCGCCGAACCCCCGGTTGCAGTGGTAGACAAGGTGGTTGACAAGAAGGGTACCCGAGCGGTTGCTGAAGCCTATCTACAGTATTTGTATGCTGATGAAGGGCAGGAAATAGCGGCAAAAAATTTCTACCGTCCCAGCAATTCCGCCATCGCCGCAAAATATGCTAGCCAGTTCCCCGCAATCAAGCTGTTCAGGATCGACGACGCATTTGGCGGTTGGAAAAACGCTCACAAGATCCATTTCTCGGATGGCGGTACCTTTGATCAGATTTATCAGAAGTAGCACGAGCTATACGGAAGACCGACTCATATGATCCGGAGCTAAGATGACTGCATTGGTAGTAGGTGGAGATTATATCGAGACACTGACGCGAGAACTGCTCGCGCACGGATTGAAGCGTGTCGAACACTGGGATGGGCGCCGTCCCCGGTTTACCAAACGTGCAATTCCCCGCAGCGCGAGACTCGTGGTGATACTGTACGATTATGTGAGCCACAGCGTATCGAATGCGCTGAAACAACAGGCCACCAAGAATGGTATCCCGTTGGTGTATTGCCGCAGTTCCAGCCATGAATTGCGCCGGAAACTGGAGGGACTGACGCTTAGCACCGTTCCCTGTCGCTGCCGCGACAAGATCAATGATGTGAGGAACTTCGTTAGGCAGTGGTTCCGCGGGAATCATTGAGATCATCTTTACACTGGCAAGGGAAATATCCTAGATATGAAAGCAAGAAGCGCGGAGGACGATTTGGTGCGCGTCCAGGCAACCACCGATTATCGGCTGCAGCGTTTGGAAGATGAGTGGGTAGTGGCCCACTTCGCTGACAGTCGACTGTCAAGCGTGTTCCAGCCGGTGGTTTCAAGTGCATTACAGGTTATTGGGCATGCAGCTTTTATTCGATGCGAGCCCGACAATAAAAATATCGTTTCACCTTGGGATATTTTTTCGCTGGCAACAGAGGACTCAGCGCTCGTCAGGCTGGATCGGTTGTGCCGGACCGTGCATGCGCTGAATTACTTTGGCGCTGCTTCGGGGCCGGGGAATCTTTTTGTCAGCGTGCAGCCCCGTCTGCTTGAGAGTGTCAAGGATGATCATGGTAACGCGTTTGCAAAGGTGCTTGATCTCATCGGAATACCGGCTTCTCGCGTTGTCATCGAGATCCCCGGGGAAGTGAATCGCAACTGGAAGCTGCTGGCGCATGTAATCGGCAACTACCGCTCACGCGGTTATCGGATTGCAGCCAATCATAGCGGCACAGGTAACAACTGGATGGCAGAATTGGGAAGCTTGTATCCGGATATTGTGAGGCTCGAGGCTTGGACGTTAGCAGGCTGTTACGGGACGAAAGCACTGCTCGACTCGATACATCATTTCGGAGCGTCAGTGCTGGTACATGAAATTGAAACAGTACAGCATAAGGATACCGCCCTTCAGGAAGGAGCGGATCTATTGCAGGGACGCGCCCTCGGGATGCCAGTGCGGGGGATTGAGGCGGCTATACCAGGTCTCCGGCGGACACAATACCGTGAATCGCCGGGAGATCATCGTCGGCCGTCGTTTAGAGGGACCCTGGATTGAGTAAATTTAAACAACACAGCGTTCTGCCGGGCTTCAATCTGGCGCTTGGGTTCACGCTGCTTTATCTTAGCCTTATCGTGTTAATTCCGTTATCAGCAGCATTTATCCGCACGTCAGCGCTCACATGGCCTGAGTTTTGGAATGTGGTGACGACTCCACGGGTAGTGGCGTCCTACAGGCTGACATTTGGCGCTTCTTTTGCCGCCGCGGCGGTAAATGCTGTATTTGGGCTGTTGGTGGCTTGGGTTCTGGTGCGCTATCGCTTCCCGGGCAAAAAACTGGTCGATGCGCTGGTGGATCTGCCATTCGCCTTGCCGACGGCCGTCGCGGGTATCGCCTTGACCGCGCTCTATGCAGGCAACGGTTGGATCGGGCAGTTTTTTGAACCCCTCGGGGTAAAGATTGCGTTTACTCCGCTTGGTATTTTTGTGGCGCTGACGTTTATCGGACTGCCCTTTGTGGTGCGGACTGTACAACCGGTGCTGGAAGACATCGAGTCTGAATTGGAGGAAGCGGCTGCCACACTCGGGGCAAACCGGGCGCAAACGTTTTCGAGGATCATTTTTCCCACACTTTTCCCAGCGTTGACAACCGGCTTCGCGCTTGCCTTCGCTCGCGCCATCGGGGAATACGGGTCGGTGATTTTCATTGCAGGCAATATGCCTCTTGTCTCCGAGATTACGCCACTCCTGATCATCACCAAGCTGGAGCAATATGACTATGCCGGCGCCACCGCGCTCGCGGTTGTGATGCTGGTGATATCGTTTGTCATGTTGCTCATAATCAACTTGCTTCAATGGTGGAGCCGTCGGCGGAGCGTATTGACGTGAGGACACTCTGATGAACGCCACTACCGTCCCTGTACAACACGCTCCCCTGCCCACGGTGAGACCCGCCCAGGCAATTGAAGAGCCTGCGTGGGTCCGCTGGAGTTTGATCGGCATCGCGCTGGCCTTTCTCACGTTTTTCCTTTTCGTACCCCTGATCTCAGTGTTTTACGAGGCGCTTAAGAAGGGGCTGGACGTGTACTTCGCCGCCATCACGGAGCCGGATGCGCTATCTGCCATTCAGCTTACCCTCACCGCTGCGGCAATCGCAGTACCGCTCAACCTGATATTCGGCGTCGCCGCTGCATGGGCGGTGGCAAAGTTCGAATTCCGCGGTAAGAATTTGCTGATCACCTTCATTGATTTGCCTTTTTCGGTCTCGCCCGTAGTTTCAGGATTGATCTACGTGCTCATCTTCGGGTTGCAGGGGTGGCTGGGGCCGTGGCTGGCCGAACACGACATCAAGATTATTTTTGCGGTTCCGGGCATTGTGCTCGCTACCATATTCGTGACCGTTCCCTTCATTGCACGTGAACTGATCCCCCTCATGCAGGCCCAGGGTACCGAGGAGGAGGAGGCCGCCGTGGTCCTTGGCGCTAATGGGTGGCAAATTTTCTTCCGCGTGACGCTACCAAACATAAAGTGGGGTCTGCTCTATGGCACGATCCTGTGCAACGCCCGCGCAATGGGAGAATTTGGCGCGGTATCGGTCGTCTCCGGCCATATCCGGGGGAGTACCAACACGCTGCCGCTTCATGTCGAGATACTCTACAACGAATACAATTTTGCGGCGGCGTTCGCCGTGGCATCGCTGCTGGCGCTGCTCGCGCTGGTTACGCTGGCACTAAAAAGCCTAGTCGAATCCAAAAAACATGATGACAAGGAAAATGGGAATGAGTATAGAGGTGCGTAATCTTTCCAAGAACTTCGGGAGTTTTTCTGCGCTTCGCGACGTTAGCCTCGAGGTCCGTTCAGGGGAGCTACTGGCGTTGCTCGGACCTTCCGGCTCTGGAAAAACTACCCTATTGCGCGTAATCGCCGGACTGGAAACTGCGGATGCCGGCCAGGTCTTGTTTCAGGGAGAGGACGCTACCGACCAGCATGTGCGCGAGCGGCAAGTCGGATTTGTATTCCAGCACTATGCCCTATTCAGGAATATGACCATAATGGAAAACGTAGCGTTCGGTCTACGCGTGCGTCCCAAGAAATTCCGCCCCAAGGACGTAGAAATTCGCGAACGCGTGCATCAGTTGCTGAAGCTGGTGCAACTGGACTGGCTGGCAGATCGCTATCCTCATCAGCTTTCGGGCGGGCAGCGTCAACGGATTGCTCTCGCGCGGGCCCTGGCCGTTGAGCCGAAGGTATTATTGCTGGATGAACCTTTTGGCGCACTGGATGCTAGGGTACGGAAAGAGCTGCGTGCCTGGTTAAGAAGGCTGCATGACGACATGCATATCACCAGCGTGTTCGTCACGCATGACCAGGAAGAGGCGCTCGAAGTGGCTGACAGGGTAGTGGTTATGAATGAAGGGCGTATTGAGCAGATCGGGACACCGGATGAAGTGTATGAACATCCCGCGAGTCCTTTCGTTTACGAATTCCTCGGCAAGGTAAATTTGTTTCATGGCCGACTTCACCGCGGACGTGCCTGGATTGGAGGAGTAGAAATCGATGCGCCTGAGCATACGGAAGCGGAAGAGCTCGAGGCAATAGCGTACGTGAGGCCGCACGATATTGAAATCGAGCGGGCTTCCGCCCTCAGCCCGGGAGACGGCGAGGCAGATACGGGATTGAGGCTGGCCGCGGAGGTAAGCCATGTTCTTGCGATCGGCCCCGTCGTGCGTCTTGAATTGATACGCGACGCCGGCACGGATATCGAACAGAAGGAGTTGATAGAGGTTGAAATCACAAAGGAACGTTTCAGAGAACTGAAATTGGTGCGCGGGGATCAGGTTTTAATAAAACCCTCCCGCGTCGATCTTTTTCCGCGACAGATACACTAGGGAACCTCCGGACCAGATCCGCCAGACGCGGCAGACGACTGGCTTAGCGGGATGGGAGGCGCGAGAGGCGGGACGTAAATGGCTGATCGCTTCGCCAGGAACAGACAAAGCACACTCTCCAATGCGCCGCGCAGAGGACTTCTTCAGAGGTACTTTAAGATCCGCTCTGCGCCCTTGGCAAGGGACGTGCAGAGCGATCGACAAACCAGCCTCAGGTTGGGGGGCTGGGTGCCTTCATCGGACCTGGCGAGGCCGGTCAGCGTAGCGGGAGCGATAGCCAATAAAAAAGCCCCGACTCTAACGAGCGGGGCTTTTTTATTGTAAGGTGCCTGGCAGTGACCTACTTTCGCATACGAATGCATACTATCATCGGCGCGACTTCGTTTCACGGCCCTGTTCGGGATGGGAAGGGGTGGGTCCAAAGCGCTATGACCGCCAAGCGTAACTCTTATCGTACCACAACCGAAACGGACCATTAGCCCGACGCTCGGTTATAAGCAACGATCTGGAAGAAGTAAATTGGGTTGATTGTATCTGGCAAACACCACTTTCTTAAGGTTATAGGATCAAGCCGCACGGTCAATTAGTATCGGTTAGCTTAACGCATTACTGCGCTTCCACACCCGACCTATCAACGTCGTGGTCTTCGACGAACCTTTAGGGGGGTTAAACCCCCGGGAAGTCTCATCTTGAGGCGAGTTTCCCGCTTAGATGCTTTCAGCGGTTATCTCTTCCGCACTTAGCTACCCGGCGATACGACTGGCGTCATAACCGGTACACCAGAGGTGCGTCCACTCCGGTCCTCTCGTACTAGGAGCAGGTCCCCTCAAACTTCCAACGCCCACGGCAGATAGGGACCAAACTGTCTCACGACGTTTTAAACCCAGCTCACGTACCACTTTAAATGGCGAACAGCCATACCCTTGGGACCGGCTACAGCCCCAGGATGTGATGAGCCGACATCGAGGTGCCAAACTCCCCCGTCGATATGAACTCTTGGGAGGAATCAGCCTGTTATCCCCGGCGTACCTTTTATCCGTTGAGCGATGGCCCTTCCATACAGAACCACCGGATCACTATGACCTGCTTTCGCATCTGCTCGACTTGTCAGTCTCGCAGTCAAGCACGCTTTTGCCATTGCACTATCAGCACGATTTCCGACCGTACCTAGCGTACCTTCGTACTCCTCCGTTACACTTTGGGAGGAGACCGCCCCAGTCAAACTGCCTACCATACACGGTCCCCGATCCAGATAATGGACCTAGGTTAGAACCTCAACAACATCAGGGTGGTATTTCAACGTCGGCTCCATGAGCTCTAGCGAGCCCACTTCAACGCCTCCCACCTATCCTACACAGACATTGTCAAAGTCCAATGTAAAGCTACAGTAAAGGTGCACGGGGTCTTTCCGTCTAGCCGCGGGGAGATTGCATCTTCACAAACATTTCAACTTCGCTGAGTCCCAGGAGGAGACAGTGTGGCCATCGTTACGCCATTCGTGCAGGTCGGAACTTACCCGACAAGGAATTTCGCTACCTTAGGACCGTTATAGTTACGGCCGCCGTTTACCGGGGCTTCGATCAAGAGCTTGCACCCCATCACTTAACCTTCCGGCACCGGGCAGGCGTCACACTCTATACGTCCACTTTCGTGTTTGCAGAGTGCTGTGTTTTTATTAAACAGTCGCAGCCACCATTTCTTTGCAACCCCCATCCGCTTCGCACGCGAGGTGCTACACGTACCGGGGGCACACCTTATCCCGAAGTTACGGTGTCAATTTGCCGAGTTCCTTCTCCTGAGTTCTCTCAAGCGCCTTGGAATTTTCATCCCGCCCACCTGTGTCGGTTTGCGGTACGGTCTTCATTCAACTGAAGCTTAGTGGCTTTTCCTGGAAGCAGGGTATCACTCACTTGGCGCCCCGAAGGGCGTTTCGTTATCACGCCTCAACTAAGCCGCCCGGATTTGCCTAGGCGGCACGTCTACACGCTTCAACCGGGACATCCAACACCCGGCCGAGCTAACCTTCTCCGTCCCCACATCGCATTGAACAAAGGTACTGGAATATTAACCAGTTTCCCATCAGCTACGCATTTCTGCCTCACCTTAGGGGCCGACTCACCCTGCGCCGATGAACGTTGCGCAGGAAACCTTGGGCTTACGGCGAGGGAGCCTTTCACTCCCTTTATCGCTACTCATGTCAGCATTCGCACTTCCGATACCTCCAGCAGCCTTCTCAAGCTACCTTCGCAGGCCTACGGAACGCTCTCCTACCATCTACACTTGCGTGTAAATCCCTAGCTTCGGTGCACAGTTTGAGCCCCGTTACATCTTCCGCGCAGGACGACTCGATCAGTGAGCTATTACGCTTTCTTTAAAGGATGGCTGCTTCTAAGCCAACCTCCTGACTGTTTTAGCCTTCCCACTTCGTTTACCA
Source organism: Nitrosospira sp. Is2 (assembly GCF_033095785.1). Classification (GTDB taxonomy): domain Bacteria; phylum Pseudomonadota; class Gammaproteobacteria; order Burkholderiales; family Nitrosomonadaceae; genus Nitrosospira. Next base: position 1,175,100 of record NZ_CP137134.1, read on the forward strand.
CTTAACTGTGTCTTTGGGACCTTAGCTGAGGGTCTGGGTTGTTTCCCTTTCGACACCGGACGTTAGCACCCGATGTCTGTCTCCCACGCTCGCACTCTTCGGTATTCGGAGTTTGCCATGGTTTGGTAGGCCTAAATGGCCCCCTAGCCATAACAGTGCTCTACCCCCGAAGGTGATACGTGAGGCACTACCTAAATAGTTTTCGGAGAGAACCAGCTATTTCCAGATTTGTTTAGCCTTTCACCCCTACCCACAGCTCATCCCCTAATTTTTCAACATTAGTGGGTTCGGACCTCCACGAGGTGTTACCCCCGCTTCATCCTGGCCATGAGTAGATCATCTGGTTTCGGGTCTACACCCAGCAACTAAACGCCCTATTAAGACTCGCTTTCGCTGCGCTTCCCCTATTCGGTTAAGCTTGCTACTGAATGTAAGTCGCTGACCCATTATACAAAAGGTACGCAGTCACGGAACAAGTCCGCTCCCACTGTTTGTATGCATGCGGTTTCAGGGTCTATTTCACTCCCCTCCCGGGGTTCTTTTCGCCTTTCCCTCACGGTACTGGTTCACTATCGGTCGATTACGAGTATTTAGCCTTGGAGGATGGTCCCCCCATGTTCAGACAGGATTTCACGTGTCCCGCCCTACTTGTTCCAATCCTAGTTCCACACTCAAACTTTCGCCTACGGGGCTATCACCCACTATGGCCCGACTTTCCAGACGGCTCGGCTGGTTCGAGTGCTAAAAATTGGAGGCTGCTCCCATTTCGCTCGCCACTACTCTGGGAATCTCGGTTGATTTCTTTTCCTCTGGCTACTTAGATGTTTCAGTTCACCAGGTTCGCCACGCTTGGCCTATGTATTCAGCCAAGGTTGACCCTTGCGGGCCGGGTTTCCCCATTCGGACATCTCCGGATCAAAGCTTGTTTGCCAGCTCCCCGGAGCTTTTCGCAGGCTACCACGCCCTTCATCGCCTGTAATCGCCAAGGCATCCACCACATGCACTTATTCGCTTGATCCTATAACCTTAAGGGCTCGGAGTCAGAAACGGAACTATCAACACTGCCGTTTCCCCATCCAAGCACCGTTAATGTTACAGGTGTTTGCTTGCATCGCATCCGACTAAAAATGCCATGCATCGATACAATCTAACCCGGTATTCCATTTTTCTGAAGACGCAAGCTGATCAAAAGATCGTTGCATCCCGTCGAGAACGGAATACTTTACTTCTTCCAAATTTTTAAAGATCGTCGGTGACAGACGGAACATGCTGAGAGTTTGACGCCCCCAATATTTTCCGCCTATTTCCGAAATACAGCCGCTGGTTAAAAACCAGAAGTAAACGCTTTCCGTTTACTTCTATTTTCTAAATTCTTACATCACTGCGTTCCAAATTGGTGGAGGTGAACGGGATCGAACCGATGACCCCCTGCTTGCAAAGCAGGTGCTCTCCCATCTGAGCTACACCCCCGTTAGCTGGTGGGTCTGGGTGGACTTGAACCACCGACCCCACGCTTATCAAGCGTGTGCTCTAACCAACTGAGCTACAGACCCGGAACAGAGCCTAGACGCGATGAACGGGCTTCTTTGCTTCGCCAGCCTCTATTCCCCAGCCCCTAGCCTTGCTTTATAAACAACCGATAGGTTGTGGGCGCTTGACGGGAATATCTCTAGAAAGGAGGTGATCCAGCCGCAGGTTCCCCTACGGCTACCTTGTTACGACTTCACCCCAGTCATGAATCTCACCGTGGCAGGCGCCCTCCTTGCGGTTAGACTACCTGCTTCTGGTGAAACCCACTCCCATGGTGTGACGGGCGGTGTGTACAAGACCCGGGAACGTATTCACCGCGACATGCTGATCCGCGATTACTAGCGATTCCGACTTCACGGAGTCGAGTTGCAGACTCCGATCCGGACTACGACGCGCTTTCTGAGATTAGCTCCCCCTCGCGGGTTGGCAACCCTCTGTACGCGCCATTGTATTACGTGTGAAGCCCTACCCATAAGGGCCATGAGGACTTGACGTCATCCCCACCTTCCTCCGGTTTGTCACCGGCAGTTTCATTAAAGTGCCCAACTGAATGATGGCAATTAATGACAAGGGTTGCGCTCGTTGCGGGACTTAACCCAACATCTCACGACACGAGCTGACGACAGCCATGCAGCACCTGTGTTACCGCTCCCTTTCGGGCACGCCCACCTCTCAGCGGGCTTCGGTACATGTCAAGGGTAGGTAAGGTTTTTCGCGTTGCATCGAATTAATCCACATAATCCACCGCTTGTGCGGGTCCCCGTCAATTCCTTTGAGTTTTAATCTTGCGACCGTACTCCCCAGGCGGTCAACTTCACGCGTTAGCTGCGTTACCAAGTCCGTTAAGACCCGACAACTAGTTGACATCGTTTAGGGCGTGGACTACCAGGGTATCTAATCCTGTTTGCTCCCCACGCTTTCGTGCCTGAGCGTCAGTGTTAACCCAGGGGGCTGCCTTCGCCATCGGTGTTCCTCCACATCTCTACGCATTTCACTGCTACACGTGGAATTCCACCCCCCTCTGCCACACTCTAGCCTTGTAGTTTCAAACGCAGTTCCCAGGTTAAGCCCGGGGATTTCACATCTGACTTACAAAACCGCCTGCGCACGCTTTACGCCCAGTAATTCCGATTAACGCTCGCACCCTACGTATTACCGCGGCTGCTGGCACGTAGTTAGCCGGTGCTTCTTCTTCCGGTACCGTCAGTTGTCACGGATATTAGCCGTGACCGTTTCGTTCCGGCTGAAAGAGCTTTACAACCCGAAGGCCTTCTTCACTCACGCGGCATGGCTGGATCAGGGTTTCCCCCATTGTCCAAAATTCCCCACTGCTGCCTCCCGTAGGAGTCTGGGCCGTGTCTCAGTCCCAGTGTGGCTGGTCGTCCTCTCAGACCAGCTACTGATCGACGCCTTGGTAAGCCTTTACCTCACCAACTAGCTAATCAGACATCGGCCGCTCCAAAAGCGCAAGGTCTTGCGATCCCCTGCTTTTCTCCAGAGAGATTATGCGGTATTAGCACACCTTTCGGTGCGTTATCCCCCACTTAAGGACACGTTCCGATGCATTACTCACCCGTTCGCCACTCGCCACCAGGGTTGCCCCCGTGCTGCCGTTCGACTTGCATGTGTAAAGCATGCCGCCAGCGTTCAATCTGAGCCAGGATCAAACTCTTCAGTTTAATACTGGTAAAACTCTCGCATGACGTATTCAGTTCCGGCGCTTATCTCGAGTGATCGAGAAAAAACCAGAACCTTGTTACATTGTGCGAGCACATCGACTTTTGATTACCGGATATTTTCGACTCCGAAGAGTTGAATTTACCCGGCTGTCCCGGTCAAGTGCCCACACCTATCGGCTGTAAATTTTTAAAGAGCAGTGCTGGCAAACAACTTAAGCCAACAACGGGAAAGGCGGAATTATACAGATACTAGAAGGGCGGTCAAGAGTTTTTGTAATTCTTTCTTCCTGTCAGGTGACCGTCGCCTTCGGGAACTTCACTCTACCTACTGCTTCGACCCCAACGAAACTTAATCGGCTTCGTCGGCGATCGCCAACTTCCATTCTATGTTTCTATTTTGACCGTAACACGACTTAAAAGTTTCGTCGCGGCCGCCAACTTCGATTCCTGCCTTGACTGGGATTTAACTTAACACTTTAATCGCCAGCCAACGTCTTTCCATAAGTTGCATTCTACAGTACCTTTGGGTAACGCACAGTTCTTTCGCGCCACTTATCGTACACGTTCCGGAAAAATTGGCTTCAACCTGATCATATCTCGCTCAGGAGACGTTCGGAGACGGTCACCTTCGCGAATTTTCGCTTGCCCACCTGTACGATGACGGTTTGACCACTACTTAACTTGATAGTTTTATCGCAGACCTTTTCCCCATTCAATTTTACGCCGCCTTGTTCGATCAAGCGTAGCGCTTCTGTCGTGCTAGCTGTAAGCCCGGCCTGCTTGAGCAACTGGGCAATCGGTAATCCGCCCTTTTCGGCGTATAACAGTTTTTCGAGCATGTGATCGGGTAACGCACCACGCTTGAATCGCGCCTCGAAATCCGCCAGCGCGGCTTCAGCATCGCGTTCGCTGTGAAACCGCGCCACAATCTCTTGCGCGAATATCGCCTTAATATCACGAGGGTTTCGGCCCTGCTTCACTTCCCCTTGCCATTGTTGGACAATCCTGATGGGCTCAAATGAAAGCAATTCGATATAACGCCACATCAGTTCGTCCGATGTCGACATTAGCTTGCCGAACATCTCAGCGGGACTTTCGGTAATTCCGATATAGTTACCGGCGGACTTCGACATTTTATTGATGCCGTCGAGCCCCTCAAGCAAAGGCATGGTGATCACACATTGCGGCGGTTGGTTGAAATGCTTCTGCAACTCCCTTCCCATGAGCAAATTGAATTTCTGATCGGTACCCCCAAGCTCGATATCGGCTTTCAGGGCCACGGAGTCGTAGCCCTGGATCAACGGGTAAAGGAATTCATGAATAGCGATGGGCTTGTTGCCTCGATAACGCTTGCCAAAATCGTCCCGCTCCAGCATGCGTGCAACCGTATGCGTGGCCGCCAGCTTGATCAGGTCGGCAGCCCCGAGTTTGTCCATCCAGGTGGAATTGAATACCACCTCGGTCTGCTCAGGCTTGAGGATGCGAAAGACCTGGTTCTGGTACGATTTCGCATTCTCGATCACCTGCTCGCGTGAAAGGGCTGGGCGAGTCGCATTTTTACCACTCGGATCACCGATCATGCCGGTAAAATCACCAATCAGGAACAGGGCATGGTGCCCCAAATCCTGAAAGTGGCGCATCTTATTCAGCAGAACCGTGTGACCGAGGTGCAAGTCGGGCGCGGTAGGATCAAATCCTGCCTTGATTCTGAGGGGGCGGCTTAAAGCCAGCTGTCGCTCCAGCTCGTCTTCCAGCAAAAGCTCGCTGCAACCGCGCCTTATGATCTCCAGCTGTTCTGTAATGGGCTTCACTGAGGCGAGTCGCGCATGCTACCGATCATTGTCTGCCGCAAAACCCCAGTTAATCAGTTTGTCCAGCACGGCGTTCACATAATCGGGGCGGCGGTTCTGATAATCGAGGTAGTAGGCGTGTTCCCAGACGTCAATGGTCAACAGCGGCTTCAGCCCTTTCGTTAACGGGAGATCCGCGTTGCTGGTCTTAATTACCTGGAGCTTGTCCCCATCTTTCACCAGCCATGCCCAGCCGCTACCGAACTGAGTTGTCGCGGCGGTGGCCAGCTCTTTTTTGCACGCGTCAACGCTGCCAAAGGACGCCTCGATCTTTTGCTTCAGCGCCGCGGGAGGCTCGCCTCCGCCACTGGGGGAGAGACTGCTCCAATAGAATGTGTGATTCCAGACCTGCGCCGCATTGTTGAAAACCCCAACCTTGTCCGCCTTACCGGCCGTCGCGGCGATCACCTCCTCGAGAGACAAATCCGCGAGATCGGTACCGGCTACTAGCTTGTTGAGGTTGTCGACATATGTTTTGTGATGCTTGCCATAATGAAATCCCAACGTATTTGCCGAAATAACAGGATCCAGCGCGTTATCTCCATAAGGCAGAGGTGGCAGAATATGACTTCCAGGCTTTTGATTGCTCATCGTTTCGCTCCTTTGTGGTGACAATAAATCTGACCCGTTCAATTATTCATTCATGTGCAGGAAGAAATAGAACGATCGGATAGGGATGAGGGGTATAACCATGCTTTGCTGGCACTCGCCCTGTTTCAGCTCCCGGAGTCGGAAACGACATGAGCTAGTGACTGCTAATACAATAAATGCTGATTTGATTTAAAACCCAATCAGGGATCATGGAACAAGTATATCCGAAAACACCGGCTTCGATATATGGCACCGACAGCGGCATTCCAGGCACGCTTGCGTTACCAACGGTCGGTCTTGGTTTGAACTGTGCTCCATGATCCAACTCCATCCATAATCTGGAACACTCATCGCAGGATCAGACCATGACGGAACCCATTATTACGTGTCCCCACTGTAAAGCCACGATCCGGCTTACCGAATCCTTGGCGGCGCCGTTGATAGCCGCTACCCGCAAACAGTTCGAACAGCAGCTTTTGCAGAAAGACGAGGAGGTCGGCCGACGGGAACAGGGAATCCGGGAAAAGGAAAGAGAAATTGCGGAGACCAGGCGCACATTGGAAGATCGGATAACCAACCAGGTCGCGGCACAGCTGACAACTGAACGGAGCCGTATTATTGCCGAGGAATCCCGAAAAGCTAAGCTTCTCAATGCCAGCGAACTGGACAATAAAATGCGCGAAATTTCCGACCTTCACGAGGTTCTTAAAAGCCGCGACGAAAAACTAGCCGTAGCTCAAAAAATTCAAGCAGATCTCACCAGAAAACAGCGAGAACTCGATGATGCCAGGCGTGAATTGGAACTCACGGTTGAGCGGCGCGTCCATAATGCGCTAACTGAGGTACGTGCCCGGGCTAAACAGGAGGCAGAAGATGGGCTCAAGCTCAAGGTGATGGAAAAGGACCAAACCATCGCATCCATGCAGCAAAAAATCGAAGAACTGATGCGCAGGGCCGAGCAGGGTTCGCAACAGTTGCAGGGGGAGGTTCAGGAACTGGCGCTTGAGCATTTACTCCGCTCCAGGTTCCCGCTTGATGAGATTCAGCCAGTGCCTAAAGGCGAATTCGGTGGAGATGTGCTGCACCGGGTTGTCGGCGGTGGAGGAAAAACGGGCGGCACGATTTTATGGGAGACAAAGCGCACCAGAAACTGGAGCGATATGTGGCTAGTCAAGTTGCGGGAGGATCAACGTGCCGCGAAAGCGGAAATCGCCGTCATCGTGTCTCAGACTTTACCAAAGGGGGTGGCGACCTTCGAAATGCTTGACGGGGTGTGGGTAACTCATCCCAGCGCTGCCCTGCCGGTCGCACTCATACTCCGCCATTCATTGCTGGAGCTCGCGCTCGCCCGGCAATCGTCCGAAGGCCTGCAAACGAAAACAGAGATGATCTACCAGTACCTTACTGGTCCGCGTTTTCGTCAGCGGGTAGAGGCAATCGTCGAAGCGTTTACCACCATGCAGGACGATCTTGATAAAGAACGCAAGGTGATAATGAAACAATGGGCCAAACGGGAAGAACAGATCATGCGCGTCATGAGCGCGACAGTCGGGATGTACGGCGACCTGCAAGGAATCGCGGGTAGATCCTTGCAGGAGATAGAAGGGCTCGAATTAAAAAGCCTGGACCTGACCGAAGACGAAGAAAATGGTGGGAACCCTGTCTTGGGAACGCTTCCCTTCTCACACACAAACGAAAAAAACTAGGTTTCGCAGAGTTCGACCATTTGCCTATCAGGATAGCGCTCCAACTGATATCTTTGCCACAACCGTGTTCCGATATGAAATGCGAGCATATCCGCGTTAAATTGCAACACTGGGTTACCCATCTCGCTGGTAGTCTGCCTAAAAAGGCGCAGCCATGTTTCAAACAATTCAGCCGTAAGCGCCGGCAGGGCAACGTGCTTTGGCATGGGCATACCGCGGAAGCGGTTCGTTCCACGCAGTTTCATTGACCAAAAATCGATCATCTGCACGAAATGCGCGTCCCAATCGGTGACGTGCGCCTCAAAGATCAGGCCTAGTAAGGGATCGCGCCTGGCCCTGCCATAAAAAGCGTGAACAAGACGGGAAATCTCCTCTTCCGTGCATAAATCGGGGTCGGGGGCGGTAAACTCGAGTTGTGACATAGCGATGGAAGTCAAATAATATGTTTGACCGCAACATTGCGGCTTGGACTTAAGGTTGATGAACTGGGAAGATTCGGATATTCATACTGCACATCATCCGAACTTTGCACAGTATTTTATGTGATAAGATTGGTTATGTAAAGAGGTAGCGCGGCAAGCGGGATATCAAGTCAACGGCGAATCGCGCATCGTCAATACCGCTGAATTAGCCCAGCTGATGAGCCCGGGTGTGCGGCGATTTGATCGGATAGCAAGCTGGACGTTGAAATACCGCGCGGAAAGTGGCTGTCGCAACTATTGCTTAAAACACCCCGTCCCTGGACACTCCTTCACATCTTAATATCGCCCGCAGCGTCTGCAAAGCTTCCAGCTGAATCTGGCGCACGCGCTCACGAGTTAGATCAAGGCTTGCGGCCAACTGTTCCAACGTTTGAATTTCGTATCCATTGAGGCCGTAGCGCTTTTCGATGATATAGCGTTGTTTCTCATTCAACCGGTTCAACCACTCGTGCACGCGATCTTTAATCTCGGACTGTTCCATCATGAGGTCCGGGCCGGGACTGCGGTCATCGGCAATGGCATCGCCAATGGAAAGTAACGGATCAACATCAAGCGGCGCGTCGAGGGACATCATGCTCATGTTTAAAGAGAACATCCTCCGCACGTCCTTAACCGGCCGCCCCAGCAGATGAGCAACATCCTCCGGCTTGGGGTCCTTTCCGGTATGGGCTTCGAGGTGGCGTGCCGCCTGTAGAACAATATTCAGGTCCTTAATGACATGCACCGGCAGGCGGATGGTTCGCGACTGGTTCATGATGCAGCGTTCAATATTCTGGCGTATCCACCATGTCGCGTAGGTCGAAAATCGGAAACCACGCTCGGGGTCGAACTTTTCCAATGCGTGCATCATCCCCATATTCCCTTCCTCGATCAGGTCCAACAGGGCGACGCCGTGATTGGTATAGTGCTTGGCGATATTTACCACCAGCCGCAGATTGCATTCAATCATCTTCTGCCGGGCATTAAAATCATCCTGCTTTACCCGCCGGGTTAACTCTGCCTCTTCCTTCGGTGTCAAAAGGGCATTATTGCCAATCTCGTTGAAATAGAGTTGAGTCACGTCGGTTAGTAGGAAATCGCCAGCGTGCTCGGTTGCAGCGCTGGAAGGAGCTTCTGAAACGTCGAGCGCTTCATCAGCATCCAATGGTTCCGTCTTGTCGAAAGACTCTTCTTCGTCGGTAGAGAGGGAATTCATCATCATCCTTGGCTCATCCGGATATGCCAGGCAGATGCTTCAGCGGGTCCACCGGTTTTCCATTCTTGCGGATTTCGAAATGAAGCTTGACCAGATCGGTATCGGTGCTTCCCATCTCACCAATTTTCTGTCCTTTCACCACAGTTTGACCCTCCTTCACCAATAACTTGTTGTTGTGGGCATAGGCGCTGAGATACGTATTGTTATGCTTAATGATGATCAGCTTTCCGTAGCCACGTAATCCTGCCCCGCTATACACCACCTTCCCGCCAGCGGAGGCAGTCACCGGTTCGCCCGCTTTACCGGCGATATCGATGCCCTTGGTCGCTTCTGAAAATCCTTCCAGCAACTTGCCCTTCGTCGGCCAGATCCATTCAATTCGGTCTGGATCGGCAATAACCTCAGTCGGGGGTATTACGGTGCCCGTTTGTTTCTCAATCATTGGATCGACTTTTGCCAGCACAGTACGCGGCATGTCGGTCAAGCCTTTCAACTGCGCTATGGCCTGCTCTGAGTACGGTAGTTTGAATGCCCTGGGTTCGGTTTTCAGTTTATTGGTATTGGCCAGCGGCTTTGCTTCGGATGGGAGGCCGGAGTCCCGCGTTGCCGTGGGAGCAGAGGGCGGAAGAGAATCAGACAGCGAGAACAGCGATGGCCCGGCTTGCGCGTCGGGCGCAGACATGGAAAGTTGCTGGCCAATATGGATCGCACCGGATTCTGGAATGTTGTTCCACTCTGCCAATTCCTTGCGGTTGATGCCATGGTTGAGGGCGATGCTGTAGAGCGTATCGCCTTTCTGCACAATGTACGCAGTTGGTCGCTGAGCGCCCGCTTCAACGCTCGGCCCAGACTGGTCCCCCGCCGGTTGTGCGCCCACGATCGCATCCATGACAGGCGCCGGATGCGGAGTGGATTCGCAGCCAGCTCCCAGCAGGCATAACACAAGGAGTGAACAACATCCGCTAAAACTATATCCGGCACGCGGCACAACATCCCGGGCGGGATCGGTGCTCAAAGGCGCCGTTCCAGCGTTTAGATGTGCCACACTAATTCTGTTATTCGTCATCTCTCGCCTTTATCCCGCACTGCTAGCGCTTCAAAATGCCTGGCAGCATCGGGACGAATCTGACTTCGTCCAGTATTATCTCAGTGTACCCATTCGAGTTGCGTTCGATAACGCACAGATATTGTTCCTGGCTTCCTTTCGGCAAAATCATCCTTCCACCAATCGACAATTGGTCCAGCAATAACGCGGGGATATGCGGCGTTGCGGCGGTGAGGATGATTGCATCAAACGGGGCCGATTCGGGTAATCCAAGCAACCCGTCGGCATGCTTGAGGCGTACATTGCCAAGTCTAAGCTCGCGTAACCGGGCACGGGCGCGTGTGAGTAATGGTCCGATTCGCTCGATGGAATAGACCTCGGCGGCAAATTGCGCCAGTATGGCTGTCTGGTAACCACAACCGGAGCCGAGCTCAAGCACCTTCCCCGGATTGGACCCTGCGCGCAGCAATTCGCTCATGCGCGCCACGGTGAAGGGGCTTGATATAGTCTGGCCGAAATTAATCGGCAGAGCGACATCATCGTAGGCGCGTGTCGCAAGCACTTCCTCGACAAAGATGTGACGAGGAATCGCACTCATTGCGGCAAGAACTACTTCGTCGACGATACCCTGGTTGCGCAGACGCTCGATCATACGGGCGCGGGTGCGCTGAGACGTCATGCCGATTCCGGAATGGAAGGTGTTCAACCGCGCAGCACCTTGAATAGCCGTGCACCTACGCACGAAACCAAAAAACGCTGTGGTGCTATTTCAACCACTCTTTTACCGCATCCAATTGCCCGTAGCGGGTCAAGTCGATTTGCAGCGGCGTCACTGAGACGCGGTTGCGCTTAATAGCCAGGAAGTCTGTGCCTTCACCTGCATCTTGCGCGGGCCCTGCTGCGCCCACCCAGTAGACCGTGTCACCCCGCGGCGTCTGCGACTTAATTACCGGCTCCGCCTTGTGCCGACGGCCAAGCCGGGTCACCTCGATACCCTGCAACTCCTCATAAGGAACATCAGGCACGTTTATATTTAGCAGTACCGGGCCATGTAATGCGTTGTATTGAAAGCGTTGTACTATTTCGGTGGCGATGCGCGCGGCCGCGGGATAATTTCCGGCGGAAAAACCGGCAAGCGACACCGCAAGCGCTGGAATTCCCAGGAGAAAACCTTCCGTGGCAGCTGCCACCGTGCCGGAATAAATGGTGTCGTCGCCCATATTCGCACCATCATTGATGCCGGACACGACCATATCCGGCAGCGTGTCGAGCATACCGGTAACGGCCAGGTGCACGCAATCGGTGGGGGTGCCGTTGACGTAGAAGAACCCGTTGTGGGATTTGCGCAGACTGAGCGGCCGATCGAGCGTAAGCGAGTTGCTTGCCCCACTCCTGTCACGTTCCGGCGCCACCACGACGATATCGGCGATAACGGAAAGCGCTCCCGCGAGACAGGCCAGGCCTGGCGCAAAATACCCGTCATCATTGCTGAGCAGTATGCGCATCCGGATAGTGCCCCAGGTGATTTTTTAGCTTATTGGGGGAATATGATAATGAGACATAGACATTATAGGGCCGCGAGGCGGAAAAGAACGCATCCGTGCGGCCTTATTGGTCGGGGCGAGAGGATTTGAACCTCCGACCACTTGCACCCCATGCAAGTACGCTACCAGGCTGCGCTACGCCCCGAGGTTCGAATTATAGCAAACAAGCCAGAAGCATAGGAATGCTATTAATGCTTCTTAAGCGCGACCGTCCATGACGCCACCAAGTGGAATCTCCCCGCTACCTTATGGCCGAACGGGCAGGAGGTCTTGCACCGCCGTGAATCTGAATTAACTTCACGTGATCTTCAGGAGCGAAGCAACGAGACTATGCTTTTAATTTCGCTCCGCAATAAAGCCAGATCGACGCTCGAGGAGAATGGCACAGCCGAGGCCGAAGCCGAGGTAACGATGTCTGTCTTCCCCTGGCCCAACCGGCCGCGAGCGCCTTGGATGGTGAAACCTTGTTCGTGGAGCAACTCGCGGATACGGCGAATCAGCAGCACTTCGTGGTGCTGATAATAGCGCCGGTTGCCTCGGCGCTTGATAGGCCTCAATTGCGTGAATTCCTGCTCCCAATAACGTAACACGTGCGGTTTAACCCCGCATAATTCGCTCACTTCGCCAATGGTGAAATAGCGTTTCGCGGGAATTGGCGTGTTGCTAGGCCTTGTGTTTTCCATGCTGGCTTTTCTCAACCATTGCCTTCAGTTTTTGGCTCGCATGAAATGTCACGACCCGTCGTGCGGTAATGGGAATTTCCTCGCCAGTTTTGGGATTGCGTCCAGGACGCTGGGGTTTGTCGCGCAGGTGAAAATTGCCGAAACCTGAAAGCTTAACGCCATCACCATTCTGAAGCGCGATGCGAACCTCCTCGTAGAAGGACTCCACCATGTCCTTGGCTTCACGCTTGTTGAATCCTACTTTTTCAAACAGCAAATCCGCCAATTCGGCCTTTGTTAAGGTCATTGTCTCTCCACCCTGTTCATTGCTTTCAGACCTGCATTTTCAATGGTTGCGTAACACTGCGCCAAACTCGCCTTCGAGAACGCTTAACATCCTTGAAACGGTCCGATCTGCTTCCGCATCAGTTAATGTTTTTTCAGTATCTTGCAATAACATGCGGAATGCAAGACTTTTTTTGCCGGCTTCCATGCCCTTGCCACGATAGACATCAAATAGATGAATTTCAGAAATCAAAGGCAATTTGTCGGCACGGACCCGATCCAGAATCGTCTGGACCCCGACGTTCTCCGGCACCACCACGGCAATATCGCGGCGAATGGGTGGGTACTTGGAAATCTCTGAAGCCTGCGGCAAGGCTCGTTCCATCAATATAGCCATCTCCAGCTCAAACAGCATCACAGGTTTGGACAAGCCAAGTTTCTGGCACCAACGAGGGTGGAGTTCCCCCAGATGGCCCGCGATTTTACCATCTACGCGGATCTCAGCGGACTTCCCCGGATGCAATGCCGGGTGAGACGCGGCAGCGACTTGGAGCCCCCTCGGCCAAAATAGCGCCTCAATATCAGCTTTCACATCGTAGAAGTCAACTTCTCGCGCGGGCGCCCCCCACTGTTCTGCCAACGCGTCGCCGTAGCAGAGCCCGCCGAGCTTTTCCTGTTGTACGATGGTGTCTCCCTGGGCCTCGAAACAGCACCCGATTTCGAATAGGCGCACCCTCGCTTGCTTGCGGTTCAGATTGAATTCCAGGTTCGATATGAGACTGCCGCAGAGGGTGCTGCGCATTACCGCCATCTGGCTCGACAATGGGTTCTTCAACGCCACCGGCTCTTTGTTGGCGGCCAGCTCATGCTCCCATGCAGGGTCCACGAATGCATAATTAATAACCTCCTGATAATCCCTGGCGATGAGGAGTTGACGCACCTGTGGCAGCGTTTTTCGGGTTTCGGGTTCAGGCAGCATGCTTAACAGGGCGCGGGGCGCGGCGGCCGGGATGCTATCGTAACCGTATATCCGCGCCAATTCCTCGATCAGATCCGCCTCTATGCCAAGATCGAAGCGATAAGGAGGAGGCGTTACGTTAAAAACACCTTCTGCGCCTACGAAACTAAATTGCAGACGCTGCAATAGCCCCGCAATCGTTCTTTCTTCGAGATCTATTCCCAAGACTCTTTGCGCTCGAGTCAATCGAAGGGAAATAGGATCGCGCAGCGGCAACCTACCTTTTAATTCCGTGATCGCCCCGCTTTTGCCGCCGCAAATATCCAGTATCAGGCGGGTGGCGCGCTCCAGCACGTCTCGGGTCTTTGAGAAATCAACCCCACGCTCAAAACGGTACGCCGAATCCGAGCTGAAACCAAGGGAGAAGGACTTGCCAGCTATTACACCGGGACTGAAAAAAGCGCTCTCGAGAAATAAATCTTTCGTCCCTGCTCCAACTCCGCTTTCATCTCCACCCATAATGCCCGCCAGCGCCAACGGCTTGACTTGATCCGCGATCACCAGCATGTCTGGCTGCAGCACAAGATTTTCGCCATTGAGCAGCTTGAGCACCTCCCCCGACGTGGCATAACGAACATGAATGGAACCGGACAGCGCGCCCGCAATCCTGTCAAGATCAAACGCATGCAGCGGCTGGCCGGTTTCGAGCATCAGGTAGTTGGTAATGTCCACCACCGCGTTGACTGCACGTAATCCGCTGCGTTCCAGGCGACGGATCAGCCACCCCGGCGTGGGCACATCCAGGCTGACACCACGCACTACTCTTCCGCAATAAAGGGGACAGGCATCTGGCACATCCACGTGTATTGCCAGGGCCTCGTCGGTCTGATTCGCGACCGGCGCGATCTCCAGAGGCTTGAGTCTTGCTGAGGTAACCGCCGCCACTTCACGGGCGATGCCGAGCAAGCCCAGGCAATCGCCGCGGTTGGGCGTCAGCTTGAGCGTAAGAATGCTATCCTCAAGCTCGTAGTAATCGCGAAAATCCAGCCCGATCGGCGCGTCAGGAGGAAGCACCATAAGGCCGGGCGCCATTTCTTCCAAGCCAAGCTCCCGTGCTGAACAGAGCATTCCGGCTGATTCGACCCCTCGTATGCGGGTCTGCCTGATCGCCATGCCCGGTAGCTGCGCCCCCGCCAACGCGCACGGCACTTTTATTCCAACTCGGACATTTGCCGCTCCACAGACGATTTGCAGCGTTTGTCCCGCCACGGCAGGACCTGCGTTCACTTCGCAAACATGAAGAAGATCCGCGTCGGGATGTTTGCGTACAGAAAGCACTTCCGCAACGACGACCTTATCGAAGGGGGGGGCAACCGGGTCGATGGTTTCCACTTCGATGCCCGCCATGGTCAGCACATGAGCGAGACCACGGGTGGAGAGCGGCGGGTCAACGAAACCACGTAGCCAATTTTCGGAAAATTTCATCAGTCAGTATGGTATGCAGAGAAAAGCGGGATGTCGTCACTCCCAGGCGGACGACCAGCAGCGAACTTAGTTGAACTGTTTGAGGAACCTTAAATCATTCTCGAAAAATAATCGTAGATCGTTTACGCCGTACCGGAGCATTGCCAGTCGCTCCACCCCCAGACCGAATGCGAAACCGATATATTTTTCGCTGTCGATATTGACGTGCTTGAAAACATTTGGGTGCACCATGCCACAACCCAGCACTTCAAGCCAACCTGTATGTCCGCACACACGGCAGCCATTGCTGCACATTACGCAGCCGATGTCCATTTCAGCGGAGGGTTCGGTAAAAGGAAAGAAAGACGCGCGGAAGCGCACTCGCAAATCTTCGCGCTCAAAAAAGTGTTTCATGAAATCGGCAAGAACACCCTTCAGCACGGAGAAATTCACATCTTCGTCAACCCAAAGTCCTTCCACCTGATGAAACATGGGAGTATGTGTCAAATCAGAGTCGCGTCGATAGACCCTCCCGGGCGCGATGACTTTCAGGGGGGGCTGTTTGCTTTGCATATAACGGATTTGAACCGGCGAGGTATGCGTGCGCAGCAAATTTCCACAACCTACATCGATGTAGAATGTGTCATGCATTGCCCTCGCGGGGTGATTCTCTGGAATATTGAGGGCAGTAAAATTATAGAAATCTGATTCAATCTCAGGGCCGGCGGCCATGGTAAACCCAAATGAGTGAAACAGCGATTGGATGCGCTCCAACGTCCGCGTGACCGGATGCAGTCCGCCCATCCCCAGGCCACGGCCCGGCAGAGTCACATCCAGCGCTTCACCTACCAACTGCTCCGCAAGCTTCTTGTCCCGTATCGCATCACGGCGCTGGTGAAGCGCCGCTTCCAGCTGTTCTTTTATCTGGTTGATACGGTTACCTATCTCAGGCCGCTCAGCGGGTGGCAGCTTCCCCAGGCCCTTAAGCAATTCGGTTAGTCTGCCTTGCCGGCCGAGATAGCGCGCCTTTGCCTGCTCCAGTTCAACAGGGTCGTCTATGCTATAGAACAGCGTGACGGCTTCTTGCAGAAGGTCGTCCAGATCAATCATAAAAACCTTGGGTCGGAGAGCTCGAAGGGCTGCACAAGAAAAAAGGAGGCCAGGCGTCTCTGCCTTCAGCCTCCTCGCAGCTTTCTCGCAATTATGTTCTAGACAGCCAGACTGGCTTTTGCCTGCTCAACCAGTTTTACAAAGGCTGGCTTGTCAAATATCGCGATATCGGCCAGAACCTTGCGGTCTACCTCAATCGCCGCTTTTCTCAAGCCGTTCATAAATACGCTATAGGGCAACCCACATTCCCGTGCGGCGGCATTGATTCGAGCGATCCACAAAGCACGAAACTGGCGTTTCTTTTGACGACGATCCCGGTAGGCATATTGCCCCGCTTTCATCACCGCTTCCTTGGCTACGCGGTAAACGTTTTTGCGGCGTCCGCGATAGCCCTTCGCCAGATCCAATACCTTCTTGTGGCGCGCATGAGCGGTTACACCACGTTTTACTCTTGGCATAGTAATCGCTCCTTAGGCGTAGGGCATCATGGCGCGCACCGACGCCACGTCGCTGCAATGAACGCCGACAGTTCCCCGCAATTGACGCTTGCTCTTTGTCGTTTTCTTGGTAAGAATATGACGCTTGAATGCTTGCGAACGCTTAACGCTTCCGCCTGCGCGCACGGTAAACCGCTTAGCCGCGCCACTTTTCGTTTTCATCTTTGGCATTTATTACTCCTGTTTAACATGACGCCTAGGTGTTTCCCGAACGGAACCTTTAAACCCGGAATCACTTGTTTTTTGAATTTAAAACTTCGAACTCGTGGAGCCTAACAATGGCGTACATTACGCCATCAAGAATTCTTTAGCCGCTGCCCCTACGATGGCGCCGGATTCCCGTTATTAGCAGGTGCCACATCAGTATCCGCCTCTGGCTTCTCTGATTTGGGCTTTGCTAACTTCACTTCTTTTTTACGCGGAGACAGCACCATTACCATCTGGCGTCCCTCCATCCTCGGAAACTGCTCCACCACGGCATAGGGTTCGAGATCCCCTCGCAAGCGCTCCAGCAATCGCACGCCGAATTCCTGATGAGCCATCTCACGCCCGCGGAAACGCAATGTGATTTTGGCCTTATCTCCTTCCTCCAGGAAAATGATCAGGTTGCGCAGCTTGATGTTGTAATCGCCATCGTCAGTATTGGGACGGAACTTGACTTCCTTGATCTGGATTTGTTTTTGTTTTAGCTTCGCCTCATGCTTTTTCTTGCTTTCCTGATAGCGAAACTTGCCGTAGTCCATCAGGCGGCAGACCGGCGGTTGAGCTGTCGGCGCAATTTCAACCAGATCCACCTCCGCTTCTTCTGCCAAGGTGTTGGCGACCGCTAAGGAGACTATGCCTATCTGTTCTCCATTTGCACCAATCAAGCGCACTTCAGGCGCGTTAATCTCATGGTTGATGCGGGCTGCTTTTTCTTGAACTATAGTAACTCCTAAACTCGGTTAATAATCAAATTGTACCAGCTCTCAGGGAAATCTCTGTTTTAAGCTTTTCGGTCAATGCCTCCAAGGTCATCTGACCAAGGTCCGCGCCGGCCCGCGTACGCACAGCAACCGTCTGCGCGGCCACTTCCTTGTCACCCACGATAAGCTGGTAAGGTAGTTTCTGTAGACTATGCTCTCGTATTTTATAGGTTATCTTCTCATTTCTCAAGTCCGCGCACGCGCGAATTCCGCTATGCCTCAGCTCTTCCGCAACTTTGCGAGCGTAATCGGCCTGGCTTTCAGAGATATTCAGCACTGCCACCTGGTCGGGTGCAAGCCACAGGGGCAGGGCACCGGCGTAGTGTTCGATGATAATGCCAATGAAGCGTTCCAACGACCCGAGAATCGCACGATGAAGCATGACGGGAACTCGCCGTGAGTTGTCTTCTGCCACAAATTCGGCACCAAGGCGCTCCGGCATGGAAAAATCCAATTGCAGAGTGCCGCATTGCCACACCCGGCCAATGCTGTCCTTGAGCGAAAACTCGATTTTTGGTCCGTAAAAAGCGCCCTCCCCCGGCTGGATCTCCCAGGGAAGGTTTTTGTGCTCCAGTGCTGACTGCAGCGCAGCCTCAGCCTTGTCCCATTGCTCTTCGGAGCCGACACGCTTCTTGGGACGTGTTGAAAGCTTCACCAGAACCTCATTAAAACCAAAGTCGATGTAGACCTTCTGTAACAACTCAATAAATTTTACTGCCTCATCCTGGACCTGTGATTCGGCGCAAAAAATATGAGCGTCATCCTGAGTGAACGCTCGCACTCGCATAATTCCATGCAGAGCACCGGATGGCTCATTGCGGTGACACGATCCGAACTCAGCTAGCCGCAGGGGCAGATCCCGATAGCTCTTCAACCCATGCTTGAATATTTGCACGTGACCTGGACAGTTCATCGGCTTAACCGCAAATTCGCGCTCTTCCGATTGGGTGATAAACATGTTTTCGCGAAAATTTTCCCAATGCCCTGACCGTTCCCAAAGGCCTTTGTCCAGGACGGATGGCGTACGAATTTCCAGATAACCATGATTTCGGAATATCTGACGCATATACTGTTCAACCTGCTGCCAGATTACCCAGCCCTTGGGATGCCAGAACACCATGCCCGGCGCCTCTTCCTGCATATGAAACAGCTCCAACTGCTTGCCGAGCCTTCGGTGATCCCGTTTCTCCGCTTCTTCCAGTCGACGCAGGTAAGCATCCTGATCTTCTCTTCTCGTCCAGGCCGTGCCGTAAATTCGCTGCAGCATCTCGTTGTGCGAGTCGCCGCGCCAGTAGGCGCCCGCCAGCTTCATCAACTTAAACACCTTGAGCCTGGAGGTGGTAGGGACATGCGGTCCCCGACATAAATCCGTGAAATTGCCCTGAGAATAAAGAGAAACATCCTCCTCACCGGGTATAGCCTCAATGATCTGGGCCTTATAGTGCTCACCCTGATTTTTAAAAAAATTGATGGCGTCGGACCGATCGCAAACCTTGCGTTCCACTTTGAGATTGCGTGAGCTGATCTCCCCCATGCGTTTCTCGATTGCAGCCAAGTCTTCTGGCGTAAACGGCCGCGTATACGAAAAATCGTAGTAAAAGCCATCTTCAATTACAGGGCCAATCGTGACCTGCGCTTCCGGAAACAACTCTTTCACCGCATGTGCAAGCAGATGCGCAGTGGAATGTCGTATTATTTCCAGCCCTTCCACATCTTTTTCGGTAATGATACTAATGTCGCTGTCGGTTTCGACGGGGCTTGAGACGTCCACCAGCTTACCGTTAACTTTTCCCGCCAGCGCGGCACGGGCCAATCCGGCGCCAATAGACGCAGCAATTTCGCCCACCGTTACTGGGTGCTCATACTTGCGCTCCGAACCATCCGGCAAACGAATGACAGTCACAGCTTCTTCCTCATACTTAAAATAAATCAAGCCTCGGCAATTTTTCTAATTTTACAGAGTCGCCGTCTTTATCGCCACCCGGAGCCCACCGGAACCCGGTCCCGACCTCTACGCCGACCCAAACTATAACAGTCAATCAAGTAATCTGCCAGAAGGCACCTTCAGGGATCTTTCGGCAACCTTTAGAAGCCTTTCTTGAAGGCGGCGATGGATCGCGAACACAGCTGTCGGGTGAGTACCCGGTATGAACGCGGCGCTGAAGGAAGGGGGGAAGGAAAGGGGGGAGGGAAAGCGTGCGAAGCTTGGTCCAAGAGTAACTTGACCGCACACCCTGCACATGCCACCGCCCTGAACAAGGCGGCGGGGCATCTTTTTACTGGCGCTGCACGTCCGATTATAAGCCGGCCTCGCGCCTGAGCAATTCCTCGATTCTGAGGCCCACTTCGGACTTGCCGCCGAACACCGTTCCCAGCTTCTTTTTATTAAGATGCTCCAGGTTAGTCGTGTAGGCTTGATCCGGTAGTGGGAAGAATTTTACTTCTTTTACCAGCGTCGAGGCATTTTTCATGTAAAACTCAACAAACTGCCGAACTTCAGGTTTATCGGCCGACTTGATGTTCACGTAAATAAAAATAGGGCGTGACAAGGGCTGATAGGTTCCATCCTCCACCGTTTTCGCCGACGGCAGAACGGGCCCGTTTCCGCCATCGACGGCTATCGCTTTAACTTTTTTCTGATTTTCCACGTAGTAAGCGTAACCAAAAAAACCCAGAGCGCTCTTGTCGCTGGCGACCCCTTGTACCAATACGTTGTCGTCCTCGGATGCGGTAAAGTCTCCTCGACTTGATTTTGCCTTACCGACGATCGCCTCAGTAAAGTAATCAAAAGTGCCGGAGTCCGCCCCTGCCCCGTACAGCTTGAGTGGCTCGTCGGGCCATGCCGGGTTCACCTGGCTCCATTTGGTTATTTTTCCCTGCGCAGCCGGCTCCCATATTTTCTTTAACTCTGCGACAGTAATCGTTTTGGCCCAATCATTTTTCGGATTTACCACCACTGTGAGCGCATCAAATGCCACAGGCATCTCAACATATTGGACCCCGGCTGCTTTACAGGCATCCATTTCATTTTTAAGAATAGGCCGGGAGGCGTCGACAATATCGGTTTCACCACGGCAGAATTTTTTGAACCCGCCACCCGTGCCTGAAATGCCAACTGTCACTCTAACGGCACCCCTCTTTTCTTTTTGAAAATCTTCCGCCACCGCTTCGGTGATCGGAAAAACCGTGCTGGAGCCATCAATTTTTACAATCTCCGCACTCGCCAAGCTGATGAAGCTCATCAACGTCAGGAATACGGCGGATACTCCAGCCTTCTTATTGTTCGGCAATTTCAACATTTAAATCCCCGTTTGATTGATCAGATATTGTCTTTCGCGGGCTGCTATGCTACCTCACTAGTATTACCGTTTTGTGATATCACCCAGAACAGGGCCTAAGCCTGTTGCCGTCATGCTTGCTGTGACGGATATGATCCGGACAATTCCCCACCGCTTATACGCCGAAGTCTGAATGTTGCAAGGAGGCCGAATGTGGGAGAACCTTCTGGGTTTTTGATTACAGGGCGCGCGACTCGTCACTTACTGCCGCATGGCTGACCACGTCGGCGATTTTCTCCGCCCAGAATTTCACTTTTTGCCCGGACTCGCCTTCCACCATCACCCTCACAAGAGGCTCGGTCCCCGACGCACGGAGAAGGACGCGCCCATTCCCAGCAAGGTCACCTTCAGCTTCGGCCTGTACCGCTTTGATCATGGCGTTAACCCGCGAATCGAACCCTTTCGGAACCTTGACATTGATGAGCTGTTGCGGATAAAGGGTCACGCTACGGGTAAGTTCGGCCAGGCTCTTGCCGGAGTCGCGCATGGCATACAAAACCTGCAACGCAGAAATGATGCCATCACCGGTCGTGTGCTTGTCGATGCAAATGATATGGCCTGAGCCTTCGCCGCCCAGTTGCCACTCGTTTTTTTGCAACAACTCTAATACATACCGATCGCCAACGTTCGCGCGAGCAAACGGAATATTTCGTTTTTCAAGACCCTTTTCAACCGCCAGGTTCGTCATGAGCGTACCTACCACCCCGCCCTTGAGACTCCCCTTTTGCTGGCGATGTCTGGCTATGATGTAGATCAGCCGGTCGCCGTCGTATAGAACCCCTTTTTTATCAGCCATGACCACTCGGTCACCATCGCCATCGAGCGCAATACCGATGTCGGCCTGGTGGTGCATAACCGCTTCCTGTAAGGAAGCGCCGTGCGTTGCCCCGCATTCGTGATTGATGTTAAGGCCGTCAGGCTGAGCCCCAATCGCAACAACGTCCGCACCCAGCTCATGCAGGACCGGCCCTACGATTTGATACGTAGCGCCATGAGCGGAATCAACCACTATCCTCCAGCCGCGAAGATCGAGGTGATTCGGGAAGGTGCTTTTGCAGAATTCGATGTATCGCCCTCGAGCGTCAACGACGCGTCGTGCTTTACCCAGTTGCGCTGACGGCATGCATCGGATAGGCGCATTTAGCCCCGCCTCGATCTCATGCTCGACAGAATCGGGCAGCTTGGTGCCTGATGCGGAGAAAAATTTGATGCCGTTGTCTTCAAATGGGTTATGAGACGCGGAAATAACAATTCCCGCCTGTAGTCGCAATGCACGGGTCAGATACGCCACCGCCGGGGTTGGAGTCGGCCCCGATAACAGCACGTCCACTCCGGCCGCGGAGAGCCCCGCCTGGAGCGCTGACTCAAGCATATAGCCCGATATGCGTGTGTCCTTCCCGATCAGTACTGCCGGGCGCTCCCCCTTGGATAGATGCCAATCGGCCGCCGCAAGTACGTTGCCGGCTGAATAGCCGAGATGCATCACAAATTCAGGGGTTATAGGCGCTTCGCCTACACGCCCGCGTATACCGTCGGTGCCGAAATACTTTTTTGTCACTTTCAAGAAAACCCGGAAAAGAAGTCAGAAGTTATGAAGAGTTTCAATGACTTTGCGACTGCTCGGCATCCTAATTGATCCATGGGACGTAAGTATTCTTACATCCCCGCAATTAAATTGGTAAATCCGATTCGGCTGCTTTAAACCGCCGAGCGCCGCAAGTAGAACTGGAAGTTCCATAACGTTACTTCACCGATCGAAGATGCATTTCGGAAAAAACTTCCGTTTCAAAAAACACCCCTTAACGGCAGTAACGCACTAGCCGTTCACGGTATTATAAACTGCCAACGCGTCCGTGGTGGCTTTAACATCATGCACTCTCACAATCCCCGCCCCTTTACTCACGGCGAGCAACGCTGCCGCAACACTTGCATGAAGCCGGTCATCTACCCCGGTGCCCGTCATCTTTCCCAGCATGGATTTACGTGACAATCCAGCCATCACTGGGACGCCCAGATCGCAGAAGCGATCGAGATGGCGCAGCATCTGGATGTTCTGGGTCTGTGTTTTGCCGAAACCAAAACCTGGATCTATTATCAACCGTTCATGCGGAACGCCAGCCTCCAGAGCGGCGTGAAGGCGTTGCAATAAAAAATCCCTTACCTCAATCACGACGTCATGATACTGGGGATTGATCTGCATACTGCACGGCTCGCCTTGCATGTGCATGAGGCATGCCCCCACACCCCCGGCTGCTACGGCCTCAAGCGCACCTGGCGCCCGAAGCGCGTTGACATCGTTGATCATGGTCGCACCCGCGCTTATCGCGGCTCGCATCACTTCGGGCTTGGATGTATCGACGGAGACAGGATGCTTCATACCGACGAGGGCCTCCACTACCGGAATAACGCGGCGTATTTCCTCCTCCACGCTCACGGGCATGCTACCCGGACGGGTTGATTCACCGCCCACATCAAGCCAATCCGCCCCGTCTTCAACAAGTTGCGTGGCGTGCTGAAGCGCATGCTCGAACGAATTAAACAAACCGCCATCGGAAAACGAATCGGGCGTGACATTGACAATGCCCATCACGAGCGGGCGGCGGGGGACGCTAACGAATTGCTGCGCTGGCAACATGTGAATTTATACCCGGGATTGAGCTCGCTAATTAAAAAAGGCGGGGGAAACCCCCGCCTTTTTTATCTTTATCACCAAGTCGCAACACCGGATGGTCAGGCTTCCTGTGCTGGCGTGGGGGCAGCGGCTGGCGCCGCTGGCGGCGTATTATCCTTGGGAGGGGTCGATGTTGTTTTGGAAGGCTTCGGTGGCCGTGGCGCACGGCCTTCCATAATGTCACCGATCTGCTCGGAGTCTATGGTCTCCCATTCCAGCAGGGCTTTTGTCATGACTTCGATCTTATCCCGATTTTCCTCGATCAACCTGCGTGCCAGACTATATTGCCCATCAATGATACGGCGAATTTCGACATCCACCTTTTGCATGGTGGCTTCGCTTACATTCTTGTGTGTCGTCACTGAGCGACCCAAAAACACTTCGCCCTCGTTTTCACCATATACCATTGGGCCCAGCGAGTCGGACATACCCCACTGCGTGACCATCCGTCTTGCCATTTCCGTGGCGCGCTCGAAGTCGTTCGATGCGCCAGTGGTCATCTGCCCCATAAATATTTCCTCGGCGATTCGACCTCCGAAAAGAACGGCGATATTTTGCAAAATTTCCTCGCGATCCATGCTAAAGCGGTCTTCAGTTGGCAATTGCATCGTCACCCCAAGCGCGCGACCGCGCGGAATGATCGAGACCTTATGCACCGGGTCGGTCTTAGGCAACAGTTGGGCCACAACCGCGTGCCCGGATTCATGGTAAGCGGTGTTGCGTCGCTCGCGTTCGGGCATCAGGACCGACTTACGCTCTGCACCCATGAAAATCTTGTCCTTGGCACGTTCGAAGTCTTCCATGTCGACGAGGCGTTTATTGCTGCGCGCCGCGAACAACGCCGCCTCATTCACGAGGTTGGCAAGATCCGCACCTGACATGCCCGGTGTTCCCCTGGCAAGGATTTCGGCATGGACATCGGGCGCGATCGGCACCTTGCGCATATGGACATGCAGAATCTGCTCACGGCCCCGGATATCAGGTAGCGGGACGGTCACCTGACGGTCGAAACGACCGGGGCGCAGCAACGCGGGATCAAGCACGTCTGGCCGGTTCGTGGCCGCTATTACAATCACCCCAGCGGTTCCTTCGAAACCGTCCATTTCAACCAGCAACTGATTCAGCGTCTGTTCGCGTTCATCGTTGCCGCCACCTAGACCTGCGCCGCGTTGACGACCAACAGCGTCAATCTCGTCGATAAAAATTATGCAAGGGGCGTGTTTTTTGGCTTGCTCAAACATGTCACGCACGCGCGCGGCGCCGACGCCGACGAACATTTCCACAAAATCAGAACCGGAGATACTGAAGAACGGAACTTTGGCTTCGCCTGCGATAGCACGTGCGAGAAGCGTCTTCCCGGTACCGGGATTTCCCACCATTAATACTCCACGGGGGATGCGGCCACCCAATTTCTGGAATTTACTGGGATCACGGAGGAATTCGACCAACTCGGAAACCTCCTCTTTGGCTTCCTCGCAACCCGCCACATCAGCAAAGGTAACTTGATTGGTGGATTCGTCAAGCATGCGCGCCTTACTTTTTCCAAAGGAGAAAGCGCCACCGCTCCGTCCTCCTCCCTGCATTTGGCGCATGAAGAAAATCCAGACCCCGATCAGCAGCAGCATCGGAAACCAGGAGACGAAGATATTCATCAGCAATGACGGCTCTTCCTCCGGCTTGGCATCAATAATGACGCCTGCCTTGAGGAGATCGCTCACCATCCAAGGGTCGGAAGGCGTATATGTAACGAAGCGCCTGCCATCCGACTTGGTTCCCTTCAAGGTGCGGCCCTCGATGGTAACTTTGGCAATCCTGCCCTGCTTCACTTCGTCGATGAACTGTGAATATTCCATCGGCGCCTGTGCTGACTGCCGTGTACTGAACTGGTTGAACACAGTCATCAATACGAGGGCAATCACCAGCCAGATGGCCATGTTTTTAATGAGATTGTTCAAGTTAGCTCCTTGGCTTGCGCCGTCAAAATCCTTGAATGCTTCAATTCTAAACCCATTTGAAGATTTATAATAGCAATATGCCCGCTGCCCCCTTTGTGTTTTCCAACTCAGTCATTTTGTTTTCGGTGAGATTCCATCCCGCTTTCCCACTCCTAGTAAATAGAGTTCCGAACTGCGGTCGCGCGATGCTTCCGGTTTTCGTACTACCACCCGATCGAACGCCGCGCGCATGTTGCGTAAAAACTCCTCAAAACCAGATCCCTGAAACACTTTGACGAGAAAATTGCCGCCAGAGTTCAATCGCGTGATGCTGAATTGCAAGGCCAGCTCGGCTAAATAGATGCCTCGAGCCTGGTCAACCATTCCTATGCCGCTTATATTAGGGGACATATCAGAAATTACAAGGTCAACAGGACATTTTCCCAGACTTTCTTCCAATTGTGCCAAAACGGATGCTTCGGTGAAATCGCCTTGGATAAAGGTCACCCCGTTCAGCGGGGTCATTTCCGTTAGATCCACCGCAATCACTCTGCCGCGTTGCCCCAGCTTTTCCGTAGCAACTTGCGACCACCCCCCGGGGGCGGCCCCAAGGTCCACAACAGTCATGCCTGGCTCGAGCAAGCGATCCCGCTCCGCAATCTCGATCAGCTTATAGGCGGCACGTGAACGATAGCCCTCCTTTTTCGCCTGCTTGACAAAAAAATCGGTCACGTGCTCTCTCATCCAGGCTTTACTGGTTTTAGAGCGCTTCATCACGTAAAATGGGGTTTTTGGGAAATTTTATGTCAGAAGAACTTGCGCTTGCCCGCCGACCTGACCTGAAGGCCCGCGCTCACGCCCTGAAGCCGGTTGTCTGGATAGGCGCGGCAGGTTTATCGGAAAACGTAATTCATGAACTTGATCAGGGATTGAGAAGTCACGAACTGATCAAAGTAAAAGTATCGAACGATGAACGTCAAACGAGAACCGCCTGGCTGAATGAAATCTGCGATCGCCTTGGGGCGGCGCCAGTACAACACATCGGAAAGATTCTCGTAATCTACCGTCCCCAACCAGAAAAAACAATAGCGGCTGACCTCAGCCCTGTTCGCGAAGAGCGAAAATCGGGCGACACCAAGCGCCGTCGGCTCGCGCACAGCAAACGCCAGTGATCACACCGGCTTGGGATCCCGGTTGCGGAACTAAACATATTTCACATCCAGTATCTCATACTCGCGCACTCCGCCTGGCGCCAGAACCTCCGCCACATCGCCGGGATATTTGCCAATCAGTGCGCGAGACATGGGCGAACTGATCGAAATCTTTCCCTCCTTGATGTCCGCTTCGTCATCGCCAACAATCTGGTACGTGACGGTCGTCGCGCTGGCGAGGTCTTCGAGATCGATGGTCGCCCCGAAAACACAGGCACCGCCAGCGTCCAGTAATGCCGGATCAATAATCTGGGCGTTGGAAAGCTTGCTCTCCAACTCCGCGATACGCCCCTCTATAAAACCCTGACGCTCCTTGGCCGCGTCATATTCGGCATTTTCCGATAGATCACCGTGGGCACGGGCCTCGGCGATTGCTGCGATTACAGCCGGACGCTGCACGGTTTTCAGTTCGTGCAACTCAGCGCGCAGTTTTCCCGCGCCGATTACTGTTAATGGAATTGAGCCCATAGTCCTTTAGCGTTGTCCTTTTACGGTTCGTTTTCTAGTCGATGCGTTCTATCAGTTCGAAGGCTTATGACGCGTCTCTGCTAACCAAAACAGGATCGCCGTCGCCAACGCTACAACCTTCCCCCAGCGACTTTACCCTCAGCCATGAATGAAGTTTCTGCAAGCTGTAGGCTTCCAGCTCGCGCATATTCGCCATACCGATACAAGCAGCTCGCGCGCCCGCGAGCGTGGTGTAATACGTTGCCCTTGCCTGCAATACTGCATGACGTATCGAATACGAATCGTGAATCGCGCTCCGTTTATCTTCGACCGTATTTATGATCAAATCCATCTCGCCATTTTTGATCATGTCTACTATATGTGGACGACCTTCGGCCATCTTGTTTACCGGTGTAACGGTAAGCCCCGCCGCGTTCAGCACCGCGGCGGTCCCGCGCGTAGCATAGAGAGTAAATCCCAGTTGCGCAAGTTGGCGAGCGATCTCCACCGCCCGTGGTTTGTCAGCGTGGCGTACGCTTATAAAGACTTTGCCTGCGAGGGGCAGCTTTACGCCAGCGGCAAGTTGCGACTTGACGAATGCTTCTGCAAAAGTCTGCCCCACACCCATCACTTCGCCGGTGGATTTCATTTCCGGCCCAAGAATAGTGTCCACCCCGGGAAACTTGGTGAAAGGAAAGACGGCTTCCTTGACCGAATAATAGAAAGGAACAACTTCTTTGACAATACCTTGCTGGGCAAGCGTCATGCCTGTCATACAGCGGGCGGCTACTTTCGCCAGTTGCAACCCCGTCGCCTTGGACACGAAAGGCACGGTCCGCGACGCGCGCGGATTTACCTCCAGCACGTATACAGTATCGCCCTGGATAGCGAACTGCACATTCATCAATCCGACAACCTTAAGCGCGCGCGCCATTGCTGAAGTCTGGCGCCGCAACTCATCCTGCATATGCGACGACAAGCTGAATGGCGGCAGCGAGCACGCGGAATCGCCAGAATGTACGCCCGCCTGCTCAATGTGTTCCATGATGCCGCCTATCAGCACCATCTCGCCGTCGGAGACCGCATCCACATCCACTTCAACGGCGTCATTCAGAAAGTGATCGAGCAGAACCGGGGAGTCATGCGAAACCTTGACCGCCTCGCGCATATAACGTTCCAGATTTAGCTGCTCGTGGATAATCTCCATTGCTCTACCCCCCAATACGTAGCTGGGGCGTACCACCAACGGATACCCGATTTCATCGGCTGCCGCCAGGGCTGCACTTGCATCGCGCACGGTACGGTTTGGGGGTTGCTTCAATCCCAACCGGTGCAGCATTTTCTGAAAGCGCTCCCGATCCTCGGCGCAGTCGATCATGTCCGGGCTGGTGCCAATGATCGGCACCCCAGCTGCCTCCAGATCACGGGCGAGTTTCAGCGGCGTCTGGCCCCCGTATTGCACAATCACGCCCAAGGGCTTCTCTACTTCAACGATTTCGAGCACGTCCTCCAGCGTCAGCGGCTCGAAATAAAGCCGGTCGGAGGTGTCGTAATCGGTTGAAACAGTTTCCGGGTTGCAATTGACCATGATGGTTTCGAAGCCATCCTCGCGTAATGCCAGTGCTGCATGGACACAACAGTAGTCGAACTCTATACCTTGGCCGATGCGATTGGGTCCGCCGCCCAGCACCATTATTTTTTTTCTTTCACTCGGTAGCGCTTCGCACTCCTCCTCGTAGGTGGAGTACATATACGCTGTGCGAGTTGCAAACTCCGCCGCGCAAGTATCCACCCGCTTATATACTGGCCGCAGGTTGAATTGATGGCGTCGGGCGCGAACGGCCGCCTGCGTTGTAGTCATCAGCTTGGCCAGACGCCGGTCAGAGAAGCCGCTGCGCTTGAGCCTGCGTAGCTCGGGCGCGTCAAGCCCATTCAGCACCTTTCCGGCGAGAGACTGCTCCTGCCTGACCAGATCTCCAATCTGGGCAAGAAACCACCGATCGATGCGGGTATGCTGATGTATCTCGTCGAGCATCATCCCGCAACGAAACGCGTCCGCAACATACCAAATCCGATCTGGGCCGGGATCACTCAACTCGGCGGCTATGGTATCAATATCGCAAGTTTTTTCGTCCAACCCGTCGACACCGATTTCCAGTCCGCGGAGCGCTTTTTGCAGGGATTCCTGGAAGGTGCGTCCGATGGCCATCACCTCACCCACCGATTTCATCTGAGTGGTAAGGCGATCATTTGCCTGTGGGAACTTCTCAAAAGCGAAACGTGGAACTTTCGTTACGACATAATCTATGGTTGGTTCAAAGGATGCCGGCATCGCCCCGCCAGTGATGTCGTTTTTGAGTTCATCCAGCGTAAAGCCTACTGCGAGCTTTGCCGCGACCTTGGCGATGGGAAACCCGGTCGCTTTCGACGCCAGCGCCGAGGAGCGGGATACACGTGGATTCATTTCTATTACAAGCATTCGTCCGTCGTGGGGATTGATGGCGAACTGCACATTTGAACCGCCCGTTTCCACCCCGATTTCGCGCAATACCGCGATTGACGCATCGCGCATGATCTGATATTCCTTGTCCGTCAGCGTTTGCGCCGGCGCGACGGTGATGGAATCGCCCGTATGGACTCCCATGGGGTCGAGATTCTCGATAACACAGACGATAATGCAATTGTCTTTCTTGTCGCGTATTACCTCCGTCTCGAATTCCTTCCAGCCAATGACGGATTCCTCGATCAGCAACTCCCTGGTAGGCGAGACTTCCAGTCCGCGCTCGCATATTTCCAGAAATTCCTCCCGGTTATACGCGATACCGCCTCCGCTCCCGCCCATGGTGAATGAAGGACGAATGATAGCGGGATAGCCAACCATCGCCTGTACCTGCAGCGCCTCTTCCAGGCTATGGGCGATGGCAGAACGGGCAGAACCCAGTCCGATACGCGTCATGGCCTGCTTGAACTTCTCGCGATCCTCAGCCTTGTCGATTGCCTCACGCGAAGCGCCGATCAACTCGACATTGTATTTGTTAAGCACGCCATTCTTTGCCAGGTCAAGAGCGCAGTTCAACGCTGTCTGGCCGCCCATCGTCGGCAGCAACGCATCGGGACGCTCAATGGCTATGATTTTCTCCAGCATGGGCCAGATAATGGGTTCGATATAGGTGACATCGGCCATTTCGGGATCGGTCATGATGGTGGCAGGATTCGAATTAACCAGGACGATTCGATAACCTTCTTCCCGCAATGCCTTACATGCCTGCGCGCCGGAATAGTCAAACTCGCACGCCTGGCCGATGACGATAGGGCCAGCGCCAATGATGAGAATGGATTTGATATCGTTACGTTTAGGCATAGCTGCAGGGAGTTATTAGGCGTAAAAACGCGGTGACATCTTGAGACACCAGCGAAAGTAAGTCCGCTTGCTTGTTTGCACGTTAGAGGCTGTAAGGAATTAAAAGCAGTGGCAATACAGGTTCAGCCAACGCCCGGCCATGGCCAATAACGCCTTCGCCAGTCTTACGGATCACTTCACATTCTGAAGACATCCAGTACAAATCCTTGAGGCTGGCAAAACGATACAAGGCGGTACAACTTGTGTTGCGGGCGACGCGTCGCCATCATCTAAGCGCCGGCACACAGCAAGCTTCCCCGCGCCCGCTGCGCTTATAACTCCTCATCTAATTTTTCAGCGATTCGCTCCGACGTATGACTTACATAGAAGAGGCCCCGCTTCCGTTCCCCATATCTTCTCCCGTCCTTTTCCGCTCCATCAATCCGATAAATTTATCGAATAGATAGTCGAGATCGTGGGGTCCCGGACTGGCTTCGGGATGACCCTGAAAACAAAAGGCGGATTGACCGATCAGTTCAAACCCCTGCAAGCTACCGTCAAATAACGATAGATGGGTAATACGCGCATTCTTAGGCAAGGAACTGCTATCAACCGCAAAACCGTGATTTTGACTGGTGATGAATATCTTTCCGCTATCAACATCCTGCACAGGGTGATTCGCGCCGTGGTGACCGAATTTCATCTTTACGGTACGCGCACCACTGGCCAATCCCAGCAATTGATGTCCCATGCAAACGCCAAAAATCGGCAGGTCTTCTTCGAGCAACTTTCTGGTCGCCGTGATGGCGTAATCGCACGGCTCGGGATCACCCGGGCCGTTGGAAAGGAAGATGCCGTCGGGCTTCAATGCGATAATCTCATCGGCTGCTGTCTGCGCGGGGAAAACAGTGACCCTGCAATTACGCTGCACCAACTTCCGAAGCATATTGCGCTTGACACCAAAATCCAATGCAACGACATGAAAGCGAGGGTTCTCCTGAGTCTGGTATCCGTGCCCCAGTTTCCATTCGCCTTCATTCCATTCATAACGCTCGGCACAGCTCACCACTTTGGCGAGGTCCATTCCCACCAGGCCGGGAAATGCTTTTGCCTGTTTCAGCGCTTCCGCTTCGTCGGGCGACCCGGCCATAATACAGCCGGCTTGCGCTCCTTTTTCGCGCACAATACGAGTGAGCTTGCGGGTATCGATATCCGCAATTGCGACTACTCCGTGCTGTTTGAGATATTCCGGTAAGGTCTGGGTCTGGCGCCAGTTACTGGAGGCAGGTGGAAGACTTCGAATAACCAGTCCTGCCGCATGTACTCTATCGACGTTGCCGAATTCCACATCATCATCGTTTGTACCCGTATTTCCGATATGGGGATAGGTAAGGGTTATTATTTGGCGGCAATAAGACGGATCAGTGAGAATTTCCTGGTACCCGGTCATGGAGGTGTTAAAGACCACCTCCCCCGTACTGATGCCGTCGGCGCCAATGGATAAGCCACGAAAGACTGTGCCGTCAGCGAGCGCAAGAACGGCATGCGTGGGTTGTGGCACGGAAAGCTCCTGGGGGAATACAGACACGGATTGAAACGGGACAAGATGCCGTCTGTTCCGTTTTCGAAAACCGAAATTATACGTTCAAAAGCGTCCTACTTCAATAAAACCGGGCGATATAGCGACAAGGATCATGGACAGACCAGTTGACGGGAATCAGCTGAAATGACAAACAGGAAGGGAAAATGGATCCCGGCCTACTGAAGGATAGACCGGTGTGAACTTCTTAGCGCAACCCGAGCACGTCCTGCATATCGAACAGCCCATTCTGTTGGTCCGCCAGAAAACGAGCCGCCCGCAGAGCGCCTTCCGCGAACGTTGCACGGCTGCCAGCCTTGTGCGAGATCTCAATCCGCTCGCCCGTACCCGCAAACATCACAGTGTGCTCACCTACAATGTCACCGCCGCGCACAGTGGCAAAACCGATAGCGCCGGTGGGACGCTCACCCGTATGGCCCGCGCGTTCATAGACCGCGACCTTTCCAAGATCTCTACCAAGCGCCTTTGCCACCACCTCCCCCATCTTAAGTGCAGTACCGGACGGGGCATCTACCTTATGGCGATGGTGAGCTTCGATGATCTCAACATCATAACCCTCACTCAACACCCGGGCCGCCATTTCCAGCAGCTTGAGGGTCACATTCACCCCCACGCTCATGTTGGGAGCAAATACGATGGCGGCATCCTTTGATGCGGCCTCAAGTTCTTCTTTTTGCTCGGGCGAAAAGCCGGTGGTCCCAATGACCATTTTGACCCTGTTCGCTCGACAGGCGGCGAGATGCGCCAGCGTTCCTTCAGGACGGGTAAAATCGATCAGCACATCGCTTACGCGAAGCGCGGCAGCCAAATCATCAGTAATATGCACATTCCCTGGGGCGCCTATTAACTCACCCGCGTTTTTCTTAACGTAGGGGTTCCCCGCACGCTCCAACGCAGCAGTTAAACGCAGATCCTCCGCTCGCGCAATCGCTTCCAGCAATGCACGCCCCATTCGGCCGGAACTTCCGGCAACGGCGATATTCAATGTCTTCATCTGGGCTTAAATAACATCACTTTCAGGACGACGTCCCTACTCTTTTAGTTGGTCCGCTTCATTGGCGCCCCTGTCCGTCGCCTGTGATGGCGCCTGCCTGGGAACTCGTTTTTCCGGCGCCGGCGAAACTGAAGTATCGCTTCTCGGAGGAACGCCGTTCGAACTTGTAATACTGCCGGGGTCGGGACTTTTCTGAACTGGCGTTTCCGCTAAAACCGGAACCCCGCCTGCGTCCTTGCGCTCTTCTTTAACCAAGGGCGTCTCAGGCTCAATCGGCGCTGCGTGCTCGACTACAGGAGGCCGAATAAAAGCAGCTGAAGTTTTGAAACTGCCATCAATGCGTATCAGGTTGTCTTCGTCAAAAAACACGGTCAGGCGTCGCTGCTCAACCAGTCTACCTTCCTGTTCCAGGCGATACACGTAATCCCAGCGGTTGTTGTGAAATGCGTCGTTAATCATCGGCGAGCCCAGAGCAAAACGCACTTGTGACCTCGTCATTCCCGGCTTCAGTTTGTCGACCATTTCCTGGGTGATAACATTGCCCTGCTGGATTTCTATTTTATAGAGCAGGGATGGAACAGACGAACATCCGGCGAGCAATATCGCAACGACCAGCGTGAGTAGTATTGCGCGCATGCGGCAGCGTAGTGTTTCCAAAGCAAACCCAACGTTATATGATACAGCAAATAACCTATTGGATGACATCGCTATGAGCAAGCCAAACAATCTTAAAACCATGGGCTTGAAGGCCACGTTACCACGGCTCAGAATCCTGAGCTTGTTTGAGAGCAGCCCCGTCCGCCATCTCTCCGCAGAGGATGTTTATCGAACACTGATCAGTGAAGGCGAAGATATTGGTCTTGCCACTGTCTACAGGGTGCTCACCCAGTTCGAGCAGGCCGGATTGCTCGAGCGCCACCATTTTGAAGGCGGCAAAGCCGTGTTTGAGCTTTCCAGCAGCACGCATCATGACCACTTGGTGTGCTTGCAGTGCGGCAGGGTCGAAGAATTTTATGACGCCGAAATCGAGAAACGGCAAATAAAAATCGCCAAGGATCGGGGATTTGCCTTACACGAGCACTCGCTTTCGCTTTACGCGGACTGCATCAAGCCCGCGTGCCCGTATCGAAAAACGGAAGAAGGCACGGGTAGTGGGAAAAGTTGATTTTATACGCCGCGCCCGTATTTGACCGTGAGTCGTCAGCAGCAACTGACCCTGTTGAACGGGTAGATAGTCGATGTAGATCGCAGGATGGCGCTACGAAAATGCTGCACCATCATTGTACTGAACGTGCTGTTCTCGTCTAGTCGTGCGTCAGTTGATAAATCCCCCGCCCCGACTCTTCACCTGCTACCACACTCTTGTCATGTTCGAGCCAGGGATCTCTCATAAATCCTCCATCTGTCCTGTCGGGGGGACACAGTGGGATTAGGAACCGACGCCGCGACCGGGCAAGGGCCGGATGCGGGACACTTATTCGGCAACTCTCCTGTCAAGGGGTTGACCAATGATTGCCTAACCGCTACTGTTCAGTGTTTTACTTAATATTTTGCTGCACCCTACATTGGAAATGAAGAAAGCATGAGCACGGAATTAACGGGCGCTGAAATCACGGTGCGTTGTTTGCAGAAGGAAGGGATCGATTATATTTTCGGCTACCCAGGCGGCGCCGTGCTGTTTATTTATGACGAATTGTTCAAGCAGGACAAGGTCAAGCACGTCCTCGTGCGGCATGAGCAAGCGGCAGTGCACGCAGCGGACGGCTACGCCCGATCCAGTAACAAGGTTGGCGTGGCCTTGGTGACCTCGGGCCCTGGCGTCACTAATGCTGTTACTGGTATCGCTACCGCCTACATGGATTCCATCCCGCTCGTCATCATCAGCGGACAGGTGCCAACCCATGCCATCGGCTTGGATGCGTTTCAGGAGGTTGACACGGTGGGTATCACCCGCCCTTGCGTCAAACACAACTTTCTGGTGAAGAACATTGATGAGCTGGCAACCACCATCAAGAAAGCATTCTACATTGCGTCAACTGGACGCCCCGGGCCCGTGCTCGTGGATATCCCCAAGGATGTAAGTCAGCAGAAAGCAGCGTTTCTTTATCCGGACAGCGTCTCCATGCGCTCCTATAATCCCGTCACCCGCGGGCATGCGGGGCAGATAAGAAAAGCCGTACAACTGATACTCGAAGCGAAACGTCCGATGATGTACACGGGCGGGGGCGTCATCCTTAGCGATGCTGCGGGGAGGCTCACCGATCTCGTGCAGATGCTCGGCTTTCCCTGCACAAATACATTAATGGGTTTGGGCGGCTATCCCGCAACTGACAAGCAGTTTGTCGGAATGCTGGGAATGCATGGCACATACGAAGCCAATATGGCGATGCAACACTGCGACGTGCTCGTCGCCATCGGTGCCCGGTTCGATGATCGTGTCATCGGCAATCCGAAGCATTTCTTTAATGAAGATCGCAAGATCATTCACATCGACATCGATCCTTCGTCCATATCCAAGAGGGTCAAAGTCGATGTCCCGATCGTCGGTAACGTCTCGGACGTACTGGATGAATTGATAAAACAGCTCAAGGCGCACAAGGAAAAACCGGACCAGACGGCTCTTGACGCGTGGTGGACTCAGATCAATGCGTGGCGTGCCCGTGATTGCCTCAAATACGACCGTTCAGGTACAGTCACCAAGCCGCAATGGGTGATCGAAAAGCTCTATGAGGTGACAGGGGGCGATGCATTCATCACCTCCGATGTAGGTCAGCATCAGATGTGGGCGGCGCAGTTTTACAAGTTTGACCTGCCCCGCCGCTGGATCAATTCGGGGGGCCTGGGAACGATGGGATTCGGTCTGCCGGCAGCGATGGGCGTTCAGTTTGCGAATCCTGGTAACGTCGTCGCCTGTGTTACAGGTGAGGCCAGCATACAGATGTGCATACAAGAGCTGTCTACGTGCAAGCAGTACAATTTGCCACTCAAGATTATTAATTTGAATAACCGTTATATGGGCATGGTAAGACAGTGGCAGGAATTTTTTCACGGCAATCGTTATGCCGAATCGTATATGGATGCTCTTCCGAATTTCGTCAAGTTGGCCGAGAGTTATGGTCATGTAGGCATGAAAATTGAACACCCGCAAGATGTGGAAGGCGCCCTCAAGGAGGCATTCCAGCTCAAGGACAGGTTGGTATTCATGGATTTTATTACCGACCAGACGGAGAACGTCTTCCCCATGGTGCCGGGCGGGAAGGGTCTTTCTGAAATGATCCTGGTATAACAAATGCGCCATATCATTTCTTTGTTAATGGAAAACGAAGCGGGCGCATTGTCTCGTGTCGCGGGGCTCTTCTCTTCCCGCGGATATAATATTGAATCCCTTACCGTCGCAGCCACGGAAGATTCCACTTTGTCCCGCATGACGCTAGTTACCACCGGTTCAGATGATGTGATTGAGCAAATAACCAAGCAACTAAACAAGCTCATCGAGGTCGTCAAAGTGGTGGACTTAAGCGATGGGGATCACATTGAGCGCGAACTGATGCTGATAAAGGTGCGTGCCCTCGGCAAGGATCGTGAGGAAATCAAGCGGATGTCGGATATTTTTCGCGGCCGCATCATTGACGTTACCGATAAATCGTACACCATCGAACTGACCGGTACCGGCTCCAAGCTCGACGCATTTCTTCAGGCCGTCGAACGTAGCTCAATTCTGGAGACAGTACGCACCGGCGCCTCCGGCATAGGTCGTGGCGAGCGGATATTGAAGGTCTAGCAGGGGTCGTGCGCGCTGGGTAAAAACCCGCTCCCCAGCGCTTCTACTGTCGCTTTCTAATTCTTTTAAGCATAAGGAAACCATGAATATTTATTATGATAAGGACGCCGACTTGTCCCTCATCAGAGACAAGAAAGTCACTATTGTCGGTTATGGCTCGCAGGGACATGCTCACGCCAATAATTTGAACGACTCGGGTGTAACGGTTACTGTTGGGCTGCGCAAGGACGGAGCCTCGTGGAGCAAAGCGCAGGCTGCTGGCCTTAACGTCCAGGAAGTGGCAGAGGCCGTGAAAGGAGCTGACGTAATAATGGTGCTGCTCCCGGATGAGCAAATCGCCGCCGTTTATGCCTCTGAGATCGAGCCCAACCTGAAAAATGGTGCAACGTTGGCGTTTGCTCACGGCTTCAACGTGCATTATGGCCAAGTATCACCACGGGAGGATCTCGACGTCATCATGATAGCGCCAAAAGGGCCGGGGCATCTGGTGCGCTCAACCTATCTGCAAGGGGGTGGCGTACCTTCACTCATTGCCGTGCATCAGAATAAATCGGGCAAGGCGCGCGAGCTTGCGCTCTCCTATGCAGCAGCTAACGGCGGAACGCGCGGAGGCGTGATTGAAACTAACTTTCGCGAAGAAACCGAGACCGATCTGTTCGGCGAGCAGGTGGTCCTGTGCGGGGGTTTGACCGCTCTGATTCAGGCTGGCTTTGAAACATTAGTTGAGGCGGGGTACGCGCCCGAAATGGCCTATTTCGAATGTCTTCACGAGGTGAAACTGATTGTTGATCTGATCTATGAAGGCGGGATAGCAAACATGCGCTACTCTATTTCCAACAATGCGGAATATGGCGACATATCGCGCGGTCCGCGCATTGTTACCGAGGCCACTCGGGCAGAAATGCGCAAGATCCTGCACGAAATTCAGATAGGTGAGTATGCGCGCGAATTCATTCTGGAAAATCGGGCAGGTGCGCCGATGCTGAAAGCCAGTCGCCGCCTCGCCTCCGCTCATCAGGTTGAAACAGTTGGCGCCAAGCTGCGAGACATGATGCCCTGGATCAAAAAAAATAAGCTGGTCGATCAGGCGAAAAATTAAAAGAGGCAGGGGCGGCCCGACGCCAACCCGGCCGCCCGTCCCTGTCCGCTCCTCAAAGCCAGTCTCACCCGTATTACAGTCCCGCCTTCTTTTCCGACGGATTTTTTTGGCTTACTGCAAACGCCGGGCCAGTGCCTTGGTCCGGCGGCCGATTGATTTGCTGGGCGCTTTCTCCGAAGATAACACATACCCGAAGCGTGACCTATTCACTGGGTAACAGGCCCCATGCTCTTGGGCATGGATACAGGGACTGCTGTTTACCATCGACCGATAACCGGTTAACATCAACCGGTCTCCTCCGGGATTGCATGAACGATGCATGATCCTCATCCACGCCTCCTCAAATCCAATCTCCGCCGGCGCGGCATATATCTGCTGCCTAACTTGTTTACCACGGCCGCACTGTTCGCCGGATTCTATGCCATCGTGCAGGCGATGAACGGGCGTTTTGAACATTCCGCGGTTTCCATCTTCATCGCGATGGTGCTGGATGGATTGGACGGGAGGGTGGCTCGTCTGACACACACTCAGAGCGAATTCGGCGCGGAATACGATAGCCTGTCCGACATGGTTTCGTTTGGCGCGGCACCCGCGCTGGTGATATACGAATGGGCGTTGAAGGGCATGGGCAAGCTAGGGTGGATCGCGGCTTTCATTTATTGCGTCTGTGCCGCGCTGCGTCTCGCCCGCTTCAATACCAATATCGGCGTCGTGGACAAGCGCTTCTTTCAGGGCCTCCCGAGCCCGGCCGCCGCAGCACTCATTGCGGGCCTGGTGTGGGTTATGCTGGATTTTGAAATAGCCGGTACAGACATTCGTTGGCTTGCCTGGTGCATCACACTGTTCGCGGGTTTGACGATGGTGAGTAACATCCCCTATTACAGCGGCAAGGAAATCAATTTGCGTAAAAGTGTGCCCTTCATTACCGTTCTGCTGCTGGCGCTCTTTTTCTTTGTACTAATTCCAAGTCATCCACCCGTTGTGCTGTTCTGCCTTTTTTTCCTCTATGCGCTCTCCGGCTATTTCTTGCGGATGTGGCGATGGTTCAAGAAGAAAAGAACGACCAGCGAGAGCCAATAACGTATGGCGCGACCTTCTACCCAGACCCTGACAGAACGCCCTGAATGGCAAGCCCTCGCAGGCCATTTCCGGTCGGTCAAGAATCTGCATCTGCGTCAGCTCTTCGCCCAGGATCCGCAGCGTGGTGAGCGATTTGTCGCGGAAGCCGCCGGCATCTACCTCGACTACTCCAAGAACCGGATTACCAGCGAAACGCTCCGACTGCTGGTGCACCTTGCCGATGAATGCAATCTGCGGCACCGTATAAACGCGATGTTCGGAGGCGAACCGATCAATTCCACTGAGCAGCGTCCCGCTTTACATATTGCTTTGCGCGCGCCTCAGTCAGAGAGAATTGTTGTTGACGGCGTTAATGTCGTGCCGGAAGTACATAAGGTGCTCGACCGGATGACCGACTTCGCCGTTCGATTAAGGGACGGCCAGTGGCGCGGACATACGGGGCAGCGAATTCGCAATATCGTCAATATTGGCATCGGCGGCTCGGACCTCGGTCCGGTGATGGCATACGAAGCGCTTCGGCACTACGCGCTCCGCGATATGAACTTCCGCTTTGTGTCCAACGTGGATGGTACCGACTTCGAGGAGACCACACGGGCGCTCGCTCCTGAAGAAACGCTATTCATCATCTGTTCCAAGACATTCACCACTGCCGAAACATTGGCTAACGCGCATGCAGCTCGTCAATGGATGCTTGATAAGCTTAAAGATGACCAGGCCGTGCGCAAACACTTTGTGGCTGTCTCGACCAATGCGGAGGAAGTATCCAAATTCGGCATCGACACAGCCAATATGTTCGGGTTCTGGGATTGGGTAGGCGGACGCTACTCGCTCGACTCCGCGGTTGGCCTCTCTACCATGATTGCAATCGGGCCCGACAATTTTAGGGCCATGCTGGCAGGTTTTCACGCGATGGACCAGCACTTCCTAACTGCTCCGTTCGACCATAATTTGCCCGTGCTCATGGGATTGCTCGCGATCTGGTACAACAATTTCTTCGGCGCAGCGTCGGTTGCCGTGTTGCCCTATGAGCAGTACCTTAAGCGCTTCCCGGCTTATTTGCAGCAACTAACCATGGAAAGTAATGGCAAGCACGTTACGCTCAGCGGCGCTCGTGTTGGCTACGACACCTCACCCGTGATCTGGGGTGAGCCGGGTACGAATGGTCAACACTCGTTTTACCAACTGATTCATCAGGGTACACGGCTGATCCCGTGCGATTTTATCGGCTTTTGTCAAACTTTGAACCCTCTCGGAAATCATCATAACGTACTGATGGCAAACTTGTTTGCTCAAACCGAAGCGTTGGCTTTCGGAAAGACGGAGGATGAAGTGAAAGCTGAGGGAACGCCCGACTGGTTGTGCCCGCATCGAAGTTTCGAGGGTAACCGCCCAACAAATACAATTCTCGCCGAGCGCCTGACACCCCACAGTCTAGGGGCGATTGTCGCCCTTTACGAGCACAGCGTTTTCACGCAGGGAGCGATCTGGGATATTGACTCGTTTGATCAGTGGGGCGTAGAACTCGGAAAGGCACTGGCTTACCGCATTATCAAAGAGCTCGAGCATCCGGATGTAAATTCGCTGAAGCACGACAGTTCTACCAATACGTTACTGCGGCGCTATATCCAGTTCAAGAATACGTGAGCTGAACCAAGCGGTGAGCTTGAATCAGGACGCTTGTGGTTGAAAATCCCGCTGTTATAGCTATAACTACATAAACTATTCAAGTCGTTTGCCGGAAAGCCGAGGAGAATGCGTATCGAGGTTTAGCCTTTCGTAAGATATTTACTGCTTAAATAAGCACTGGGTTTGCTCTACCGGATCACTTCCATGAGAAATCAAACGCAATCTGATCGCATCTGTATCGCTACCCTTCGCAGTCTATCCATCGACGCTGTTGAGAAGGCGCGTTCCGGTCATCCCGGCACACCGATGGGCGCAGCCGGCACCGCATACTGCCTGTGGCAGTACTTTCTTCGCTATGATCCGGATGATCCCGAATGGCCGAACCGTGACCGCTTTGTGCTGTCGGCCGGCCATGCCTCGGCATTGCTCTACAGCCTGCTTTATCTCACAGAGGTAAGGGCCACGGGTCCTCATTACCAAGAGGCTGACAGGCAGGCGGTTACCCTTGATGATCTCAAAAGTTTCCGGCAAGCCGGCAGCCGTTGCACAGGTCATCCGGAATACGGCTGGACATCCGGCGTGGAAACCACGACGGGACCCCTGGGACAGGGCGCCGCAGTCAGCGTGGGGATGGCGATAGCCGGATGCTGGCTCGCAGCAACATACAACCGCCCCGGTTTCGACCTGTTTGACCACAACGTTTATTCGCTGTGTAGCGATGGCGACGTAATGGAGGGAATCAGCAGTGAAGCCGCCTCGCTCGCAGGGCACCTCCAGCTGTCCAATTTGTGCTGGGTCTATGACGATAACCGCATCACGATCGAGGGATCGACCCAGCTGACCTTTACCGAGGATGTGGCCGCGCGGTTCACCGGGTATGGATGGAATGTGGCGCGCGTCAGCGATGCCAACGATCTGACGCAACTGACGCGCGCGTACGAGACGTTTCGCGCCACACGTGATCGGCCAACGCTCATTATCGTGCGCAGCCATATCGGCTATGGCTCTCCCCACAAGCAAGATACACGCGAAGCGCATGGCGAACCGTTAGGCCCTGAAGAGGCGCGGCTGGCCAAGGAATTTTACGGTTGCGACCCCGATAAGCAGTTTCACGTTCCGGACGGCGTGAGGGAACATTTCAGAGCGTATTTCGGGAACCGCGGCCGGGCGGCCCATGCCGCCTGGAACCAATTATTCACGGCCTATCGTTTGCAATACAGGGACCAGGCCGCCGAGATCGAGTGCATGCAAGCGCGTGGTATGCCGCAACATTGGGATAGGGATTTGCACCCGTTTCCGCCAGATGTGAAGGGACTTGCAACGCGTGAATCATCCGGCAAGGTATTGAACGCCATTGCCCAACACGTAACGTGGCTGCTTGGCGGCGCGGCAGACCTTGCGCCCTCGACCAAAACCGAACTGAAGGGCGCATTTTACGGCGACTTTCAGGCCCCAGTGACCCCTGATAATCCGGAGCGCAGTTATCGCGGCCGCAATCTGCATTTCGGGTTGCGCGAACATGCTATGTGCGCCATTGCTAACGGGATGAGCTTGTCGAAACTTCGCCCCTACGCCGCCAGTTTTCTTGTGTTTACGGACTACTGCCGCGCCGCGCTCAGACTTAGCGCCATGATGGAAATTCCAATCATCTATATATGGACCCATGATTCGATCAGTCTGGGGGAGGATGGGCCAACGCACCAGCCGGTCGCGCACCTGGCGTCCTTGCGCGCCTCGCCCGGCATGCTTGTATTGCGGCCAGCGGACGCGAACGAGGTGGTTGAAGCATGGCGCATGATCATGCGACAAAAGGAACGCCCAGTCTGCCTGATATTGACACGCCAAGCCGTACCAACGCTCGACCGCAGCAAGTACGCGCCCGCGAGTGGCGTATCCCGGGGCGCATATGTCCTGGCCGATACGCCCCACGGAAAACCGGATGTTCTGCTGCTGGGTACCGGCAGCGAAGTTTCACTTTGTGTCACCGCGTATGAACAGCTGCAGTCGGAAGGAATCAATGCGCGGGTAATCAGCATGCCTTCCTGGGAGTTGTTTGAACACCAGAGCCAGGAATACCGCGACAGCGTTCTGCCACCCGATATTCTCGCCCGGGTGGCGGTCGAAGAAGCGTCGATCTTCGGTTGGGAACGCTATGCTGGAAACTCCGGAACGATCCTGGGCATGCGCTGCTTCGGCTTGTCCGCACCCGGGGCAATTGTCGCTGATCATTTCGGATTTACCCCCGAACGCGTCGTTGCGGCGGCGAAGGAACAAATCGTCAGGCACGCCGCGAGATAGTTTATGGATATTACTCAAGCGCATGCACTCGCAATATCCTTCCGCTGCGCCCACTCAACACATTATGGAAACTGACGATGCCGATCAGCCCTCTTGCGGGACAACCCGCTCCTGCATCCATCCTGCTGAATGTTCCGCGGGCTGTGACCGCCTATTACACGCTAACCCCCGACGCATCCGAACCAACGCAAAGGGTCAGCTTTGGCACTTCCGGTCACCGTGGCTCCGCAACCGAACACAGCTTTAATGAATGGCACGTCCTCGCCATCACCCAGGCCGTTTGCGAATACCGCGTAAGACAAAACATTGACGGGCCGTTATTTCTAGGGATTGACACGCACGCGCTTTCGGAGCCGGCATATGCCAGCGCCCTTGAAGTGCTAGCCGCCAATGGCGTCGACGTCATGGTCGCGAAAAATGGAGAGTACACCCCCACCCCCGCCGTCTCTCACGCCATAATAAGCTTGAACCGCAGCCAGAAGCACGGGCTAGCCGATGGCATAGTCATTACACCCTCGCATAACCCGCCCGACAGCGGAGGCTACAAATACAATCCGCCGCACGGAGGCCCTGCTGGCACAGATGTGACGGGATGGATCGAATCGCGATCCAACGAGCTTCTCAAGAACAAGCTTGTAGGCGTGAAAAGAATCTCTTTCGAAAATGCATCGCGTGCGTCAACAACTCACCAGTACGACTTTCTCAACAATTACGTGAATGATCTATCCAACGTAGTCGACATGGATGTGATCCGGGACGTAAACATTCGAGTAGGAGTGGATCCGCTGGGCGGCGCCGGAGTGCATTATTGGGCGGCGATAGCAGAGCGCTACGGACTGAACCTCGTCGTGGAAAACGAAGCGATTGATCCGACGTTCCGCTTCATGACTATTGACTGGGACGGCAAGATTCGCATGGACCCGTCCTCACCCTATGCGATGCAAGGTTTGATTGAGTTGAAGGACCGTTTTGATATTGCGTTTGCCTGCGATACGGATCACGACAGGCATGGCATCGTGACCCCGAGCTCAGGCCTGTTACCGGCTGATCATTATCTTTCTGTAGCTGTACACTACCTCTTTCAGCACCGTCCGGAATGGGATGCACAAGTTGCAGTAGGCAAGACGGTGGTCAGCAGCAGCATGATCGACCGGGTAACCGCCAAGCTCAGACGCAGTCTCTACGAAACACCGGTTGGCTTCAAATGGTTTGTGGCCGGACTGGGCGCCGGTTCGCTCGGTTTTTGCGGAGAAGAAAGCGCTGGAGCCTCGTTTCTTCGCCGTGACGGGAGCGTCTGGACGACTGAC
Source organism: Nitrosospira sp. Is2 (assembly GCF_033095785.1). Lineage (GTDB taxonomy): Bacteria > Pseudomonadota > Gammaproteobacteria > Burkholderiales > Nitrosomonadaceae > Nitrosospira. The sequence continues at coordinate 1,219,389 of NZ_CP137134.1, forward strand.
AAGGATGGGATCACCGCGGGATTGTTATCGGCCGAAATCACTGCCCGCACGGGTCGCGATCCCGGGGAGATATACCAGGAACTCGAGCGCGAGTTCGGAAAAACCGTTTTTGCGCGCGTGGATGCGGCGGCAACCCCAGCGGAAAAAGAAATTCTGTCCAGATTATCACCGGCGCAAATAAAGGGAACCGAACTGGCGGGTGAAAAGATTGAGAACGTGCTGACGCACGCGCCCGGGAACGGCACTCCCATTGGAGGCGTGAAGGTAATCGCCAAAAAGGGGTGGTTTGCAGCTCGTCCCTCCGGCACTGAGAATATTTATAAGATCTATGCCGAAAGTTATCTGGGAACGGATCATCTGCACCGGATTCTTCAGGAAGCCCAGGCAATCGTTGGCGATGCGCTCGCCACTTTTGCCGAACGCGAACTCTCCTGACGTACGGGTATTTCCTGCCGATCTGTACTGGTTCAGGTAGCGATCCACCGATATATCGAGTAAAAGGAGGAGGCTGCGATGCACGAGATCAACGACCGCGCTGAACCATCCGACGCGCTGGTGCTTTTTGGCGCGACCGGCGATCTGGCCTACAAGAAAATTTTTCCGGCGCTTTATGCATTGGTGAAAAAGGGTTTCCTCAACGTTCCAGTGGTTGGGGTCGCGTCCTCACCGTGGAGCCTCGAGCAACTTCAGGAGAGGATTACCAAAGCCGTCAACCCATCCGGGCCCGCTGACAACCCGGATGCGCTTAACCACCTTCTTTCCCTGTTACGGTACGTCCGCGGTGATTACAATCACCTCGATACATTCAAGGAGCTCAAGCAGGTTCTTGGAGACGCCAAGCGGCCTGCGCATTACCTTGCCATCCCGCCATCCCTCTTTGAGAACGTAATTAGGGGGCTACACGCCATGGATTTGGCCACCAATGCTCGCGTCATTGTTGAAAAGCCCTTTGGACGAGACTTGGCCTCGGCGGGCGAGCTCAACCGCATCGCGCGATCCGTATTCCCGGAGGAATCGATTTTTCGCATCGATCACTTTCTCGGGAAAGAAGCAATCATGAATATTCTGTATTTCCGATTTGCCAATTCATTCCTTGAGCCGATCTGGAACCGACACTATATTGCCAGCGTCCAGATAACGCTCGCAGAGCATTTCGGAGTAGAGGGACGCGGTTCGTTTTACGAATCTGTCGGCTGTCTCCGGGACGTGATTCAGAACCATTTGTTCCAGATCGTTGCGCTGCTCGCCATGGAACCGCCCCCTTATAGCGGTCTCGGGACCGTGCAGGCGGAAAAAGTTAATATTTTCCGGGTCATGCGTCCGGTAACACCGGACGACTTGGTGCGCGGTCAGTATGAAGGTTATCGTGATGAACCGGGGGTAGCCAAAGATTCGGATGTTGAGACTTTCTGCGCCTTGCGGCTTTTCATCGATTCATGGCGATGGGAGGGCGTGCCGTGGTATTTGCGCTCGGGAAAGTTTCTCGCCGAAACTGCGGCTGAAGTCGTTGTCCAGTTAAAGCCGCCACCGCAAAAACTTTTTGACGACTCGACTTCCGACGTTTGCGAAGCCAATTATTTACGCTTCCGATTGTCTCCCATTTCCGCCGTTGCCATTGCGGCCCGGGTCAAGCTTCCGGGCAAGGAATTTGTCGGCAATCAACGCGAGCTCTGCCTGGTCGAAGAACACTTCGGGCGTGAATCTCCTTACGAGAGGCTCCTTCACGACGCTATGATCGGGGATGGGAGCCTCTTTACACGCGAAGATGCGGTGGATGCAGCCTGGGCTGTAGTCGATCACGTCCTCGCCGAACACCATCCGGTGACACCGTATGAACGAAGCAGTTGGGGGCCGCAGGAGGCGGACGAGCTGATCGCCCCGGATGGCTGCTGGCACAACCCTGATTCGAAAGTCTGATGAAAAACACATCCGTGGTTGCGCGATGCTAAAGCAAAATGATTTCATCGTAAATCCAGCGGCGAAACGCAGGCTTGACGATTTTTTGACGTTTACGCGACGCTTTGCTCACACAGGGCATGCTACCTTAAGCCCAGCAACGTGGTTCGTTTCATCTTTGGCGTCATTTGTTTTTTTCCTTCACGAGGTGCATTTTATGAAAAAATCATTTTTTAGACCGTTGAGCCTAGCGCCCCTTGCTTTGATCATTCCCTTGCTTGCACCGCCTGTGGCTCAGGCGGCGGGGGAGCTTCAGAGTCCCATCGACATTCGCCCGGAAAATTCGGTTTTCAGCGCGTTGCCCCCGTTGCAATTCAATTTCAATTCCGATACCGCGTTGAGCGTGGTCAATACCGGTTCTCCTGATCCGGAAAAATCCCTCAGGGCCAATGTCAGTTCCGGTGCTGGCAAGCTGACGGTTTCCGGCCATGAGTGGGACTTGGCTCAGTTTCACTTTCATACCCCGGCGGAACATACGCTGAAGGGGGTTGCTGCTCCGATGGAAATGCACCTTGTATTCAGCGACCCTTCCAGTAGTAACCTGTTGGTGGTCGGACGCTGGATCAATGAGGGGAGTGCTAACAGTGCGCTCGATCCGATTTTTTCCCATTTGCCCCAAACGACTTCAGACACACTCAATATCGATCACTTCAATCTGAATTCACTCTTGCCGGCCAATCTTGATTCTTTCCGCTACCCAGGCTCACTGACTACCCCCCCATTTTCCGAAAATGTGAGCTGGATAAACTTAGCTCAGCCGCTGGATTTGTCGAAGGCTCAGATTGACGAATTCCGCGCTCTTTTCCCGGAAGGAAATGCGCGCGATGTTCAGGACCTCCATGGACGGTTTGTGCAAACCGATGTGCCTGGGTTCGCCACTGCCGTTCCCGAACCGGAAACGTATGCCATGCTTTTGGCTGGGTTGGGCCTCATAGTCTGGAGCACAAGCAGCCAAACGAGACGACAGTCAAGGCGCATCGCGCAAAATTCCCCGCAGGTGGCCTGAATAAGGTGTAAGCCACCGAAGAGAAGCCCTCTGGATGAGAGGCGCTTCTCTTAAAGAGGTTCTCCCCAACTTGGGGCCGAATGTGCCTGCGCCATGTCAGGCCACGGTTACTATTGCATGAACCTTGGAAAGCCTTTATATTTGTTCCATGGAACATCCCAGCTGTTTTTCTCCTGCCACTTTCCAGTGGTACCGGCAGCAACTGGCAAGGCCGTTGCTGCGCCCCGCGCGCTAACTCTCCTCCCCCTGCCCGTCCTAACGTTTTTCCCCCTCGGAATCTGTTTCTGGATTCTGTTTCATAGTTCGAGTATTCTTTCGGAAACGGAGAAAGCCTTTGAAAGAACATTTGATTATTTTTGACACCACGCTTCGCGATGGGGAGCAGAGCCCCGGCGCCTCCATGACAAAAGAGGAGAAGGTGCGGATTGCACGGCAGCTGGAACGCATGCGCGTGGACATAATTGAAGCAGGCTTCCCCGCCGCTTCAAATGGCGACTTCGATGCGGTTAAGGCTGTGGCTGACTCGATCAGGGACAGCACGGTATGTGGCTTGGCCCGGGCAATAGAAGCGGATATCAAACGCGCCGGCGAGGCTTTGCGGGGGGCCAGTTCAGCACGTATTCATACGTTTATAGCCACCTCGCCAATTCATATGGAGAAGAAACTGCGGATGTCTCCAGACCATGTGGTGGAACAAGCAGTGAAAGCGGTAAAGTGGGCGCGTCAATATACGGATGATGTAGAATTCTCGCCGGAAGATGCCGGCCGCTCCGACATAAGTTTTCTCTGTCGGGTACTCGAGGCGGTCATTAACGCGGGGGCCAGGACCCTGAATATTCCGGATACCGTGGGCTACACGATGCCGGAGCAATTTGGAAAGCTCATCCACACCTTACGCGAGCGTATTCCGGCTACGGACAAGGTGGTGTTCTCGGTGCATTGTCATAACGACCTCGGCCTGGCAGTGGCCAACTCGTTGTCGGCGGTCTCTCACGGCGCGCGACAAGTGGAATGCACAGTAAATGGCCTCGGGGAGCGGGCTGGCAATGCTTCGCTTGAAGAGATCGTCATGGCGGTGCGAACCCGACAGGATTACTTTGAGTGCGATACCCGAATTGATACGGTGCATATCGTACCGACAAGCAAACTCGTATCGGGCATAACCGGCTTTCCGGTGCAGCCCAACAAGGCGATCGTTGGCGCCAACGCATTCGCTCATGAGTCCGGTATACATCAGGATGGCGTGTTAAAGCACCGCGAAACATATGAAATCATGCGGGCTGAAGATGTTGGCTGGGGCGCGAATAAATTGCTGCTTGGGAAGCACTCGGGGCGCAATGCCTTTCGCAGCCGTTTAGCGGAACTTGGGATCGAGCTTGAGTCGGAGGAAGCGCTTAACACGACCTTCATGCGTTTCAAGGAACTGGCGGACAAAAAGCATGACATCTTTGATGAGGACCTATATGCGCTGATTTCGGATGACGCCATGACCTTGCATGAACACTACAAGTTATTATCGCTGACGGCTCATAGCGAGACCGGGGAAATGCCTCACGCGAGCATCGTAATCGCCGAAGAAGGCAGGGAATCGCGTGCCGAGTCGGATGGCAGCGGCCCCGTAGACGCCACTTTTCGCGCAATAGAAAAGATACTGGGGAGTGGTGCTGAATTACAGTTATTCTCGGTTAACGCTATCACCAGCGGGACCGATTCACAAGGCGAGGTTACTGTGCGATTGCAGAAATCAGGCCGTATCGTCAATGGTAACGGCGCCGATACCGACATTGTGGTGGCCTCCGCCAAAGCCTATCTCAGCGCCCTCAACAAGCTTCACAGCAAGCTGGAGCGGGCTCACCCGCAAGTGTAAACAAGGATTTGCCCGGCGGAACACAATCCCCATCAACCCGACGGGATCGTGCTGTTCGAGGCAAGGGCGCAATGAGTTCTTTTCGCAATCCTATCAGGCAGCCTGACAACTCATGAAATCCTCCAGGCCTCTGGATTTCGCCAGCTATGTTCTCGCCCGCTTCGTTCAACACAACTGCACGCAGGTGGCCGGAAGCCTCACCTTTACAACTTTGCTTTCACTGGTGCCGCTGATCGCCATCGCATTATCGATCGTAGCAGCATTTCCCGCATTTACCGATTACTCCAGCCAGATAAAAATATTTCTTCTTACAACCATGGTGCCGGAAGCGGCAAACAAGGCGATCGCAGTCTACATGCAGCAATTTGCTGACAATGCGGTACGGTTGACGGCGATTGGAACGGCTTTTCTGGGCGCGACAGCGCTCGCGCTCATGCTCACCATCGATAAGGCACTAAATGCCATCTGGCGTGTGCCGCGGTTGCGCCCGCTCCTGCACCGCCTGTTGATCTACTGGGCCACGCTGAGCATCGGGCCGCTATTGATTGGCGCCAGCCTGTCGCTGACCTCCTGGCTGATCGGCGTTTCGATGGGTCTCGCTCAGGACGTTCCAGCCATCAACGTTGTGCTTCTGCAACTTGCGCCGATCATACTGACGAGTATTGCTTTCTCCATCGCATATCTCATCGTGCCCAACCGACTAGTTTCATGGCGCCATGCCGTCGCAGGGGGAGCGGCCGCAGCTGTGGGATTCGAAATCATGAAACAGGGATTTGCATCCTATGTCACCCACTTCCCCACGTATCAGGCTGTCTATGGCGCATTCGCCGCTATCCCCATTTTCTTGCTATGGGTTTACCTATCGTGGCTCATGGTGTTGCTCGGCGCGGTAATCGCCGCGTCGCTTTCAAGCTGGCGCTTCGGCGAGTGGCGGCGCGACGCAACAGCTCAGGGTAAGCAGTTCTTCGACGCGCTACGCGTGCTGCAAGTGCTTGCAGAAGGATTTAGCAGCGGTAAAGTGGAAACATACTCCACGCTCCGCGAACGACTTGACCTCAGCTTGGAAGAGATGGAGCCGGTACTCGAGCTCATGGGCGGGGCGGATCTCGTGCGTCAGGTAAAAGGAGGGGGATGGGTTCTGATACTCGATCCCGCGAAAATCACGGTCGCTGATATTTATCGCCTCTTCACGTTTCGTCCCGAAGCCGCGCGCGCAGCCGCGGCCGGCAATGCAAGGCTGGAGCAGTTGCTTGACGAGATCACGGCCGGGATGAACGATAAAATGAATCTACCACTGTCGCGACTTTTTGCTCCGTCTCCCATCAATACTCCCGTGAACTAGAAAACGTCCTCTCTGGAAAAAATGATGCGCTATTTCGTTATCCTGTTTTGCATGTTGCTGTCCCTGTCGACCGGCGTTCATGCCAAAGGTTTTACTTTTACCGATCATACCGGCACAAAGCTTACGCTATCGGATTACAAGGGCAAGTGGGTGGTAATAAATTTCTGGGCGACCTGGTGTCCGCCCTGCCTGAAGGAAATTCCCGATTTGGTGTCACTCTACCAGAGTCGGAATGATGTAATGGTGATCGGTATAGCAATGGATTATAGCGATCCGAAGACCGTGCTGAAGTACGTCAAATCCATGTCCATCCCCTATCCCATTGTATTGGGGGATAGAAAGATCGCCGCGCAGATCGGTCCGTTGTCAATGCTTCCCACCACCTATGTATTCGATCCTTCTGGCAACCCGGCTGTTTATAAAGTTGGCTTGGTATCGCGCGAAAGTCTGGAAGAGTTCATGCGCGAGAGTTCAGCCACCAAACCACAAAGCACGGATAGGGCCCCCGCCGTCAAACGTAAAGAAAACTAACGTGGAAAATAAGCGTAGAGGACAGATCGCCTGTGCAAAAATCCTTCCCGCCCCTATTGCATCGAGCCGCCTTAGCTATTACCTATTCTTGCTTTTAACAAGTCGACAATATTTCGGGAAGGGAGAGGAACCGCCTGAGATTTTTCGTCCCCGCGTCCCTGATACTCGACATATTGATCCTTCAGACTTCGTTCGCCGATGACAAGGCGATGCGGAATGCCGATCAGTTCCATGTCGGCGAACATCACGCCAGGTCGATCGTCCCGGTCATCAAGCAGAACCTCGATGCCGGCACTGCGTAGCTCCGCGTATAAATTCTCCGCTTCATCCTTCACCTGGGCGTTCTTTCGCTGGCCAATCGGAATAATGACGACTTGGAACGGCGCCATCGCCGGAGGGAAAATGATACCGCGATGGTCGTGGTTCTGCTCGATTGCCGCCGCCACGATGCGGGACACCCCGATCCCGTAGCATCCCATTTCTAAGAACCGTGGCTGTCCGGACTCGTCAAGGTAGCTGGCATTCATCGCTTCCGAATATTTTGTATGCAGCTTGAAAATATGCCCTACCTCGATACCGCGGCAGATTTCCAGTTGCCCCCGACCATCCGGCGATGGATCCCCGGCAACTACGGCTCGGATGTCGAACACATGATCGGGTTCTTTTGCATCACGGCCAAAATTGACGTTCATGAGATGGTAGTTCTCTTCATTCGCGCCGCAAACGAAGTTATTCATTCCCGCCACCGTACGATCGGCGATAACAGGAAGCCGAAGACCGAGAGGACCGATATATCCCGGAACGCAGCCGATTTCTGCCCGAATCTCTTCTTCCCTGGCCAACCTGAAATCCGAGAGGAAGGGGATTTTGCGAACTTTGGTTTCGTTGAGATGGTGATCGCCCCGTAAAAGCAATAGGTGCATTCCTCCGTTGGCGACAACCGCGATGGTTTTCACGGTTTGCTCGACAGGAAGGTTCAGAACCTCGGCAACCTCTTCACACGTTTTTCTTGCCGTTGTTTCCACCTTCCGCATGATGCCGTTGGCCACGCCCCGAGGCGTTTCCGGGGGTCTTGACTCAGCCATTTCAATATTTGCCGCGTAATCCGAATCTGGGCAGAACGCGATCGCGTCCTCGCCTGAATCCGCCAGAACATGAAACTCATGCGAACTGCTGCCCCCTATTGCTCCGGTATCCGCCGTAACTGCGCGAAACTTCAACCCCAACCGCGCGAAGATGCGGCAGTATGCCTCATGCATGACACGATAGGTACGGTCTAGGCTATCGATACCCGCATGGAAGGAGTAGGCGTCTTTCATAACAAATTCGCGCGCCCGCATGACCCCGAAGCGGGGCCGGATCTCGTCACGAAATTTGGTCTGGATCTGATAGAACGTCACGGGCAATTGGCGATAGCTCTTGATCTCGCGCCGAACAATGTCCGTAACCACTTCCTCATGCGTTGGACCGAAGCAGAAATCGCGTTGATGCCTGTCCTTGATTTTCAACATCTGCGGGCCGAATACGTCCCAGCGACCGGTTTCACGCCATAATTCGGCGGGCTGCACTGCAGGCATCAGAAGTTCTATTGCGCCGGCCGCTTCCATTTCCTCTCTTACGATATTTTCGACCCTGCGTAAAACTTTCAAGCCAAGCGGCATCCATGTGTAAAGGCCGCTACCGAGACGTTTGATAAGACCAGCCCGCAGCATCAGCTTGTGACTGGCCAACTCTGCTTCCGCAGGCGCTTCCTTAAGAGTGGAAACAAAAAAATTAGATACACGCATATGCTTCCCGATGTACGATTACTCGTCATAATTCTACTCGAAAAGCCCATACCCTTCTTGCTATTGCAACCGAATAATCGCCTCAGCTTGCATAAGGGGCCGACCGTTCGAGTGGTATCTGGGACATACCCACGTCTACTTCCTTATTTGAGCGTCCGCCAAAAGCCGCTGATTTGCCCGATAACAGCTTTCAATCTGCGATAAAATGTGGAAAAATCTTTTATTGTGATGGACCAAACGGGTGAATCGCATGATCGACCGTAACGGGTACCGCTCCAATGTCGGTATTATTCTGCTGAATTCGAAAAACGAGGTATTTTGGGGTAAGCGCGTCAAACAGGATTCGTGGCAATTTCCTCAGGGGGGTATTAAACCGGGGGAGAGCCCAGAGCAGGCGATGTATCGTGAGTTGACCGAAGAAGTGGGTTTGCATCCCTGGCATGTCGAGATTATCGGTCGTACTCGCGACTGGTTGCGCTATGAAGTGCCGGATCAGTGGATAAGACGCGACTGGCGGGGTAACTATAAGGGCCAGAAGCAGATCTGGTATCTGCTGCGCCTGCTCGGACGTGACTGTGACGTATCGCTGCGCGCAAGTGTGCGTCCTGAATTCGATGCCTGGCGGTGGAATCAATATTGGGTGGAACTGGACTCCGTAGTCGAATTCAAGCGCCAGGTCTATCGCCAGGCTTTAACCGAGCTCGCGCGCCTGCTGAACCGTCCGCCCGTTCCGCGTTGCAGCAACGACTACGGCTGGTCGGCCTACGGCAACCAGGAACAGCTTTCGCCCCGGCCCGTCAAGCGAGGTGAATGATGAGGCAGGCCTTTTTACTGTATGGCGCTTTTGGCTTTCGAGGCATGAATCGATCGATCTGAAATTCAGATGCGGGTGTTCGCTGCCATGATTGTCTGTTTTTCCATTTGTGGCGCACGTGCCCGCTTTCAGAAGCCTGTGCCACATAATGCGTCCTATGCGGGTTTGAGGGGCTCAGTCCGTGCATCGGCCGGCAAGAGCTATTTTGCAAGTTTACAATTACCCAGAGGGTAAAATTTGTGAGGCGTAATCGGCTGCGCCATTACAGCCGCGTTTTTAGGGAGATTACCGATGATAAAGCGCGCATTGATCATATCGCTGCTATCAATTGGAACCATTGCCGCCCCAGGGGTCGCATCTGCTGCTGATGAGCCCATCCAGCCGATTCCGGCCGCCAAACCAAAAAATGAAAACATGGTGGAGCTGGGCAAAATGCTGTTTTTTGACCCCCGCCTGTCTAAATCCGGGTTTATTTCCTGTAATTCCTGCCACAATCTGAGCATGGGAGGAACGGATAACCTGCAGACTTCCATCGGGCACAACTGGCATCAGGGACCAATTAATTCACCGACAGTGTTGAACTCGAGCATGAGTCTTGCGCAATTCTGGGACGGTCGCGCCAAGGATTTGAAAGAACAAGCAGGCGGGCCTATCGCAAATCCGGGGGAGATGGCATTCACTCATGAATTGGCAGTGGATGTGTTACGGTCCATTCCTGAGTATCGGACTCGTTTTAAGCAGGTATTTGGCTCGGATAAGATAACCATCGATCCGGTAACCGATGCCATTGCGGCATTCGAGGAAACGCTGGTAACACCTGACTCTCGCTTCGACAAGTGGCTCAAGGGCGACAAGAGCGCCATTAACCAAACCGAACTGGCAGGTTACAAGATATTCAAGGAAAGCGGGTGCACCAGCTGTCACAATGGACCAGCGGTGGGCGGCGCATCATTCCAGAAGTTTGGCGTCCATGAACCGTATCAAACGAAGAGCAAGGCGGAAGGCCGTTTCGCGGTAACGGGCAAGGATGCGGACCGCTTCATGTTCAAGGTACCCACATTGCGAAATGTTGAGCTGACCTACCCGTATTTTCATGATGGCGCTGCTGCGACTCTGGAAGAAGCAGTGGATACCATGGGACGGTTGCAACTGGGCCGCAAATTCACCAAGGACGAAAATGCCAAGGTTGTAGCGTTCCTGAAGACGCTCACCGGTAAGCAGCCCGAATTCAAACTGCCTATTCTGCCGCCCTCAACCAACGAGACGCCTAGACCTAAACCGTTTGGTTAATACGACGCCTTCCACCACGCATCTTCAATCACGCCCAAGCTGCGCCCAGCTTGGGCGGCCTCAAGATACAGAAATAGTAGTAGCCTGCACACGTTCAGGTAGCATTGACAGTGACAGGCGTTGCGTTGCGGCACAATAGCACCTGCAAAGCCATCCGTCGCCCTTACCTGGAGCAAGCCTGTCCGCTTTAATGTTGGCGCCGAAGCAGCAGGTTCCGAACGCGTTGTCTCTCGGATCATGGCTGGAAGATTCGATCGACAGTGGCGGGCTGCCCGGCTCTACCGGTCGGTGGCAGCCATGACAAAAACTTTATCTAATCCTCGCTGCCTTTCTGGTATTTTTCTGCTATTTTTCTTATATGTCCATGAGGTTTCCGTCAGTTCGATTTTCCAGCACATGCCTCGAGCAGCGGCTAATTGTCGAGCTTATTGGATCCACAAGACAGTTCTAAATCCTCCCCTTCAAGGAATATGGATTTACTCTAGAAAATCAAGTAGAGTTATCTCTTGAATAATCAAAACACGGAGTCATCAATGAGCGCTAAGGGGCAATTATTACAAGACCCGTTCCTTAATACGTTACGGAAAGAGCATATACCCGTATCGATTTATCTGGTAAACGGGATCAAGTTGCAAGGGCATATCGACTCCTTTGATCAGTATGTGGTACTGCTGAAAAATACGGTTACGCAGATGGTGTACAAGCACGCCATCTCCACCGTCGTTCCCGCGAGGGCCGTAAATATTCCATTCGAGGCTCCCGCTATACCTGATGCTTGACCAACCCGCTGGGCAAACGCTTAACACTCACACCGCGGTAAATGCCGCCGTACTGGTTAGCCTCGATTTTGGCGGCGGATACTCCGCCGAAAGCCTGGAAGAGTTACGTCTGTTGGCCACGAGCGATCAGCTTGAAATCTCAGCGATCGTCAAAGGCAAGCGGTCCAGGCCCGACCCTGCCACTTTTGCAGGTAGCGGCAAAGTCGACGAAATCACGGCGGTGGTGGAACAGACCGGCGCATCCCTGGTTGTTTTCAACCACGACCTCTCTCCAGCCCAGCAACGTAATCTGGAGCAGCGTCTCGGGCGCCGCGTCGTCGATCGCACCAGCCTGATTCTGGATATCTTTGCCCAGCGCGCAAAAAGTCACGAGGGCAAATTACAAGTAGAGCTGGCTCAACTTGAGCATCTCGCGACCCGTCTGGTGCGCGGGTGGACCCATTTGGAGCGCCAAAAAGGCGGCATAGGCTTGCGTGGTCCGGGAGAGACGCAACTCGAAACCGATCGACGCTTGCTCGGCAAGCGCGTTAAGCTTCTTAAAGAAAAGCTGGCGAAGTTTGAATGTCAACGCGCCCTACAGCGTCGTTCCAGGCAACGCGGGCAGGTGTTATCCGTTTCCATTGTGGGCTATACCAATGCGGGCAAATCCACTCTCTTTAATAGACTTACCCGTGCACATACACATGTTGCGGATCAGTTATTCGCGACCCTGGATGCAACGACACGAAAACTGTTCGTACCCGAGCAGGGATCTGTCGTAATCTCGGATACGGTCGGTTTTATCCGCGACTTGCCCCATACGCTCGTCGCCGCGTTTCGTGCCACTCTGGAAGAAACGGTTCAGGCGGACTTGTTGCTCCATGTTGTGGATGCAGGCAGCCCCAACCGGACCGAGCAGATCGACGAGGTAAACAAGGTATTGAAGGAAATCGGGGCAGATTCCATTCCACAAATACTGTTGTTGAACAAGATAGATGTCACCGATTTATCGTCGGGTGCGGCGGGATATGGGCGTGATGAGTATGGTAGAATCGCACACGTGCGGCTGAGCGCCAAAACCGGCGAGGGGTTGGAGTGGCTCAAGCTCGCCCTCTCCGAGGCAGTTGCAGGACGCACTTTGCATGGCTATGAGCATCAGCTTTCCCCGGAAGCCTCGTTGGTGGAGAAGCGCGTATAACACGGCAATATACCGAAGGGCGCTACGTAAGATAGCTTGGTTCGGGTTTTCCACCATACCGTTTATAGCTGATCTACATTAAGCAGAATTATAGGAATCATCATGGGATTAAACGATCCTCAGTGGGGAAGAAAAAAAGGCAATTCCGGTCCACCTGATTTGGATCAACTGTGGCGCAACTTCAACAAGAAGCTGAATAACCTCTTCAAACGCAAGGGTAATGGCGGCAGCGGGTCAGGGGGCGGTGAAGGGGGTGGCGGTGGCCCCAGGCGCTATGGCGGAAGTATTGGTTTACTTGTCGGACTGCTTCTGCTGTTGTGGATAGGCAGTGGATTTTATATCGTGAACGAAGGTCAGCGAGGTATCGTTCTCCGGTTCGGTAAATACGTCGAGAGTACCCAGGCTGGCCTGCGCTGGCATCTGCCATATCCCATCGAGATTGTTGAAGCTGTAAATGTGAGCCAGGTGCGTACGGTGGAGATCGGATATCGAAATAACGTGAGGAGCAAAGTGCTTAAGGAATCGCTGATGTTGACCGATGACGAAAACATCATTGATATTCAATTTGCCGTGCAATACATTCTCAAGAATCCCGAGGAGTTTCTGTTTACCAACCGTGAACCGGAAAACGCCGTGTTGCAGGCCGCGGAAACCGCAATCAGGGAGATTATCGGCAAAAGCAAAATGGATTTCGTGCTCTATGAAGGACGTGAGCAGGTAGCGGCAAAAGCGACTGAATTGATGCAGTCAATTCTCGACAGGTACAAGATCGGGATTGCGATCAGCAAAGTGACCATGCAAAACGCGCAACCGCCGGAGCAGGTACAGGCCGCGTTCGATGATGCGGTTAAAGCGGGGCAGGACAGGGAGCGGCAGAAAAACGAAGGCCAGGCCTACGCGAACGACGTAATTCCAAAGGCCAAAGGTAACGCGGCCCGCCTGCTGGAAGAGTCGGAGGGATACAAGCAACGCGTTATCGCCAGTTCCGAGGGTGAGGCGAACCGCTTCAAGCAGGTCCTCGTTGAATATAGCAAGGCTCCAGCTGTCACCCGCGATCGGCTTTATATAGATATGATGCAACAGGTGCTTTCCAACACGAGCAAAATCATGGTCGACCAGAAAGGAGGCAACAATTTATTGTATTTGCCCCTTGATAAACTGATACAGATGAGCGGGCCATCCAGCCCCGCTGGTCCAGTGCCAGAGCTGCCGGCCGCTTCCATGCAGGAAGCTGTGCCTGACAGCGCGGCTCGCACACGAGAAGCATTCCGTGGCCGCGAACGGGAGACAAGATAAGTGAAAAACTATACCTCGACGCTATTGGGCGTTCTCGTTGCACTGTTGCTCGTGGCCAGTTCCTCATTGTATATCGTGGACCAGCGTCAACAGGCAATCCTGTTTCAGTTGGGTGAGGTGGTAGATGTCAAGACATCACCCGGACTGTATTTCAAGATTCCTCTGGCCCAAAACGTGCGCTACTTTGATTCACGTATTCTGACCATGGATACAGCCGAGCCGGAGCGATTCATTACTTCGGAAAAAAAGAACGTCCTGGTCGACCTGTTCGTAAAATGGCGCATTGTTGACGTAAAGCAGTATTACGTCAGTGTCCGTGGCGATGAAATGCTGGCGCAGACCCGCCTCGCCCAAACGGTGAATTCCAGTCTCCGCGATGAATTCGGGAACCGGACGGTACATGACGTGGTTTCAGGTGAGCGTGATAAAATCATGGAGATCATGCGCCAGAAAGCGGACGCCGATGCCCGCAAAATTGGGGTTGAGGTTGTGGATGTTCGCCTGAAACGAGTGGATCTGCCGCAGGAAGTGAGCGAATCGGTGTTTCGCCGGATGGAAGCGGAGCGGAAACGCGTGGCAAACGAATTACGGTCCACCGGTTCCGCAGAATCAGAAAAGATTCGCGCGGATGCGGATCGGCAACGAGAAGTCATCCTGGCGGAAGCGTACCGGCAGGCTCAGGAGGCAAAAGGTGAAGGCGATGCCAAGGCCTCGGCAATTTATGCTGGCGCCTTCCAGGCTAACCCTGAATTTTATGCCTTTTATCGGAGCATGGAGGCCTACAAACAGAGTTTCAAGAACAAGGGCGACATGCTGGTCCTGGAGCCTAACGCGGAGTTTTTCAAGTACATGAAAAACGCTGGGCGGCCCGCCAAATAGATATTTGTCCAGAGGCTTGAGGCGAGCGCTTCCTTCAATCGCAGAGGGTGCCGGCGGCAAGCGGGTTATTAGTGGAGCCCAGCTAAGAGGTGGGCCACGCCATTCGTAGCTTTTCTCTTTCGCCACGCATCTCATAAAAATTGCATTTGTACCCTGAAGGCCTGTAGTCGCATGCTGGACACTTTATTAATGGCATTAGCTCTGATGCTTGTGTTAGAGGGGCTACTGCCATTTTTGGTGCCTGGCTTTTGGCGCGAGACCTTTCAGAAGCTGGCCGAGATCGGTGACAATCAGGTTCGTTTTATCGGCCTGACCTCTATGCTGGCAGGGTTGCTTCTGCTTTACCTCGTGAAATAACCCTGCCGGATAGCCTCTTCATACAATCATTAAGTCATCATGCCTGCGTGGATTCTTCCTGAATATATTGAAGACTTGCTCCCTGCCGAGGCGCTTCGTATTGAAATGATGCGGAGACGCGTCATAGACCTGCTGCTGGTGCACGGGTACGAGTTGGTCGGGCCGCCGTTGCTGGAGTATGTGGAATCATTACTCACCGGCAGTGGGGGCGACACAAATTTGCGTATGTTTAAAGTCGTTGATCAACTGAGCGGGCGCATGATGGGCCTTCGGGCGGATATGACGCCTCAGGTTGCGCGTATCGACGCCCACCTGTTGAACCGTAAGGGTGTTGCCCGACTTTGTTACGCGGGCAGTGTGTTGCATGCTGTGCCGTCGGGTTTGACTCGTACTCGCGAGCCACTTCAGATCGGTGCGGAACTATATGGTCACGTTGGGCTGGAAAGCGATCTGGAAGTTCAGCAACTGATGCTCCGATCGCTGGCGATCGCGGGTATAGTAAAAATACATATTGATTTGGGGCACGTTGCGGTGTTTCGTGGCTTGGTCAGGGGCGGGGGTATTCAAGCTGAACTGGAAAAGAGACTATTTGGCGCACTGCAGGCGAAAGATACCTACGCGTTAACGGAACTGTGCCGGGAGTTTGACGGAATTATAGATCCCCGCGTTCGTCAGGCCCTGTTGCTGTTGCCTGAACTTTACGGTGACGAAAGCGTATTAGCGCTCGCGCGTAAACACCTTCCGGACTATCCCGAAATTATGACGGCATTGGATGAGTTAGAGACGACAGGTGCGGAGTTGCGCCCGCTGGTGGATACCCTGGCGTTCGATCTTGCTGACCTGCGGGGCTATCACTATCACAGCGGGATGGTGTTCGCCGCATATACACCCGGCAGCCCGAATGCAATTGCTTTGGGAGGACGATACGATGAGGTTGGCAAAGCCTTCGGCAGGGCGCGTCCCGCCACTGGATTTAGCATGGACTTGCGCGAACTCTCCGGTTTGGTCCAAATGGAGTCTTCCCCGAAGGGGATTCTGGCGCCATACGTGAAGGGAGACATACGACTTGAAGAAAAAATGGAACAGCTTCGTAATGAAGGCCAGGTAGTGATTGTCGATCTTCCCGGGCATGAGTACGGCCCGAAAATTCTCAATTGTGACCGTAAACTAATGCTGAAGCACGGGAGCTGGGCGGTCGTAAGTTTTTAAGCTGACCGCCGTCAAAAATCGCGACGTCCGAACCAATTTGCCAGGAGATCTTCCTTCGCTCTCCAGGCTCAACGATGCATTAATTATTCTAGACCGGCAGACATGAACAAAAATGTGGTTGTCATTGGCACTCAGTGGGGCGACGAGGGCAAGGGCAAGATAGTAGACTGGCTTACAGATCATGCGCAGGGAGTGGTCCGCTTCCAGGGAGGCCATAATGCCGGGCACACCCTCGTCATAGCCGGCAAGCAAACGGTGTTGCACTTGATCCCGTCAGGAATCTTGCGAGCGGATGTCGCATGTTACATTGGCAATGGCGTAGTGGTCTCTCCGCAGGCATTGCTGGATGAGGTGGACATGCTGGAACAAGCGGGGGTCGATGTGCGCGGCAGGCTTCGCATCAGTGAAGCCTGCCCCCTTATCCTTCCCTGCCACATCGCCCTCGATAACGCCAGGGAAACAGCCAAGGGGCTGGAAAAAATTGGGACGACTGGACGAGGTATCGGGCCGGCATATGAGGATAAAGTAGCGCGTCGGGCGGTCCGGCTGCAAGACTTGTTTCATCGTGACCGTTTCGCCGCCAAACTCGGCGAGATGCTGGACTATCATAACTTTGTGCTTAAAAATTATTTCCAGGCACCTGTGGTGGATTTTCAGCAAACGATGGATGACACGCTTTCCCTGGCAGACCGGATTAAACCTATGATGTCGGACGTGCCACGGCTCTTGTTTGAAGCCAATCGATCCGGGCATAACCTGTTATTTGAAGGCGCGCAGGGAACGTTACTTGACATCGATCACGGGACTTATCCCTTCGTTACGTCTAGCAACTGTATTGCGGGCGCAGCAACTACCGGAAGCGGTGTTGGTCCGCAAATGCTGCATTACGTATTGGGTATCACCAAAGCTTACTCCACCCGGGTTGGCTCCGGCCCCTTTCCTACCGAGCTGGACAACGACGTCGGCAGACACCTGGCGAAGCGTGGTAACGAATTTGGCGCCACCACGGGCCGGCCTCGCCGGTGCGGCTGGTTTGACGCCGCTGCCTTAAAACGGTCCATTCAGATCAATGGCGTTTCGGGACTGTGCGTTACCAAACTTGACGTGATGGACGGCGTAGAGACGTTGCGCCTGGGCGTGGGTTACAAGTTGACCGGTCTTAACGGGGAGGAACACAGGAGTATCCTGCCCGTGGGTGCGGACGAACTCGCGTGTTGCGAGCCTATTTACGAAGAAATGCCGGGATGGAGTGAAAGCACTGTCGGAATCAGAGATTTCGGGGAGTTACCCGCCGCAGCGCAGGCATATTTGAAACGCGTGGAAGAGGTTTGCGAAGTGCCCATAGACATGATATCGACCGGCCCGGACCGAAAGGAGACGATCGTACTGCGTCATCCCTTCAAGTAATTGTCAACATAGGGGTTGTCCGGTACATTCCACTTATGCGGTCCACACCCTGCCACGGCGACTTGACTTTCTGTCGATAAATTATGGCAGCGTACACGGTGCGTCTGGCAAGTTGGCATAATGATAGCGCGGCACTGAAACTGGTACGCGAAGCCGTGTTTATCCGCGAACAGGGCATTTCGGTAGAACTGGAGTTGGATACGCTCGACGCCGAGTGTATTCATATACTAGCGGCAGACGCCATGCTCCATCCTATCGGCACGGCGCGCTTGTTGCCCGACGGCACTATCGGACGCATGGCTGTGCTTAAAGAATGGCGGCGGCAGGGCGTAGGCAGCGCACTGATGGAAAAATTGCTGGACGAAGCCAAGGATCGGCAAGTCCGCCAGGTCACCTTGAATGCGCAGGTATACGTGACTGCTTTCTATCGCAAATTAGGCTTCCAAGCGGTAGGGGAAGAATTCATGGAAGCAGGAATTTCTCATGTGAGAATGGGTTACCGGCTGTATGACAGGCAGATTAAGTAATCTATGCCAAGAACTGGCATGTATAAACAGTTATCCCCTTTTTGCGGTTCTCCCCTGTTTTGCTCCCTGTCTGGCTAAGCTCGAATCACCTCAGAACGGCACCATGAAGTCGAGGGACATCACGACCTGGTCTTTATGTCCGCCAAAAGGGCGGTAGTCCACGCCATGCAATCCGTCCGCCGCATCGTAGCGGACGTTCGGTCGCACGTTGAACTGCTGCATCGCCTTCCAGTCAAGCTTCAGCGTCTTTGCCGCTTTCCAGTTCATACCTACGGTGACAGCATAATAATCGGCTGGACTCGCGGTGCTATTGCCAAACTGGTTGCGGCCGAGAGCGTAGCTTAATCCCCGGTTGTTCGTCGCCGCAGCCACACGGCCAGGGGAAAAGACACGAAACCCATCTCGATCCCGGAACCATTCCGCCCGCACGCCCACCGATAGTTCGGGCATCAGGTCGTAATAAAAGTGCGTGTTGATGCCGTACCACTCCGCATCCTGCGTCACGCCGTTCAATAAAACTCCACCCGCGAATCCATGGTCGTGTTGAAAGACAAAATGGGTCTTGGGAGTAAATTTATGCTTCAATACCAAGCTGTATAGCATCCACGGTTCGGTGCTGCGCGTGGATGTCTCGCTATAGGAACCGCTGAGGTTGGCAGAACTTCCCATATCATCGCTGGTCCACGTGATGCCGGCTAAACCGCCCCAGTTGCCCAGCTGTTTATCGAAACCGCCGTCCCAGCCGCCAGTAGCGCTGCCGGTCGTGACGCCGCCCATAAACATCCAGTTCTTGTGTAGTTTGTAATTCCCCAGCGCACCGGTATGCGTGAAAGGCTCCCCATATTGCATGGTGTACGCATGCGAATAAAAGAAGTTGTCCGGCGCAGGCACGGATTCATAACCAATGGGTGTATAAAAATGACCGACCTTCACGTTAAGCCCGTTGCCGACCGGCACATACACCTCTGCAAAAGCTTGGGGAAAGGCGATACCGTAGTAGCGGGTTGAAGCGCAGCATAAGTCGAGATCCCAATTGCTTCTGGACAGGGGTTGACCCGTATTTACATCAAATGATGGAACGCCATAAGCCTGGGTAAAAATGGCGTCGGAGCCGAACATGAAGTCGGCGCGAAACCCGAAATCCCAGCTGCTACCTTCTGCCACGACCGCACGCTGTACGTAAACGTAAAATTGATTCAGTTGCGCTCGATTCGAGCGGTCGGTAAAGGTGACCGGGCCGTTAAACCCAGTCAGCTGACTCGGGTTGAAAGTCGCACCACCGTTGACCCAGCCCCCGACTTTGATACCGCTCTCCTTGAACCAGTCCAGTGCAGTGTCTCGGACGCCAGCTACGGTGCCGCGCTTATCGCCATTTATATTGTTGGCATTTGCATTGGCATAGGTTTCAGCATTGGCATTGGTCGCATTAACCACGGTGGCCAACATGCCAACTGCGGAGGCGAATATGATTCGGCTTCTTATTCTTGGTATGCGCGACATATCTTGGTTCCCCCCCAAAACACTATTGATAAAGTTGTTATTTTCACCCGAAAGTAACATGATATATGTAAACTATTTGTGATGGATATGTGAAGATTTTGTGATGTTCACTGTTATGATTCTGGATCAACATGAGGCATTGCCTCAAAGGATCAAACCGTTGTATTAGGATGCAGGAACCGCGCCAGCGATTGAACCTGTCTGCGGGCGTTGCTAATTCGAGGGGTGTAGTTACAGTTTTTGCGGGAGAATAGGAAGCGTGACGTTCGCTGTGATGCTCGTACGCGGTTACTTCACCACGCGGGAATCGATATGGGCGTTCTCAGCCTTTGGAATCGACAAGAAGCTGATCCGATACATCTATTCTTCTTTCGATTTGAGCTTGAAGCGGCAGACGTTTCCCCCTTGTGCCATGCATTCATGATGCTCAACATCGCTGTCGGTAAAGGTTCCCATCAATCCCCTATCCAAATGACAGATTGCAAGATCCTTTTTCGCCATAGAATGAAAGACGCAGTTGTCGGCCTCAATGATCGACTCACCGCCGGACACGGTTGCATTTCTTGCGCTGTAACCTAGCTGATCCATCACTTCAGCAAGCTTCTCGACTTTCTCCTTATGGGTGCTGAGACCGGGGTATTGGCTGCGTATCTGATGCGCAACATTCGCGCCGATTTCGGTCATGCGCTTGCCCATATCGATCCCTGCCTCGCGCCGAACGGAGGCCAGGACCAGTTGCGCAAGCCAGGAATATTGGCGGGGAGCCATTTCCTTGCCAAGCTCGGTGAGGACATAAAGTTGCTGCGGGCGGCCTCCCCCAGAGGGGCGTGACGCACCAGTCCCCACCAACCCCGCCACCTCGAGAGTTGCGAGATGCTGTCGCACCGCATTGCGGGTAATCGCAAGCCCTTTGGAAAGCTCATCCACGCTTAGGCCAGGCTTACTCCCGCGCAGCAGTTTGAGCAATTGTTTCTGCCGCTCACCCATATATGCATCTGGGCCATCCGGGCCCTAAAGTCCAATTTATTATCACTCATTAATACACGATTACGACATAAATAACAAGAGAGTAGGAAATTAAAGCACTGCTAACCCAATAAACCTGTAAAGTTTTTTGAGAATTATATTAGGCTAAGCTTCGCTCGCCTCCGGGTAGGCTACTTTTTTGGCCTTTTCATAGAAGCTGTCCTGATGAAAAAGATAATGTTTGTTGCGCTAAATCTCTTATCCCATTGGCATTATGCGCTCCAATAAATTGGGAAACTGTGCACAGCGATTCGCAAAGCTGCACAGCATCTTGTTATCAAGATGCCTTGACAAGATCCTATACGAATTCGGCCGGAGAAATGCGGACCAAGGCTGAGGAGCAGAGGCTACTGGAGCATTGGGAGGGAAAAAGCAGTCTCTATGGTAGACAAGCTCGCCATTGAACTCTCATCCCGCGGCCCCGTGCGCAGATGCTATGCAGCCGCGGCAAAAAACTAAGAAAGGCTGCCGCCACCGCGGGTTGACGTTGGAAAATGCCCGGCAAAACAAGTGACATTGCGCGTGACGAACGAATCCTTGGTTCCAGAGGGGGCAGGATACCGAGCGTAAACGCAATTGAAGCATTCGAGAAATGTTTAATATAGGAGTACCTTGAATATGGAACCGCCTCGCAGGAAGGGTTTGCGCGAGGAGATTGGATACATCGTCGCCGGTGTGCGATGTCTGAAAAACGCCTAGCTGCGTATGACTCCCGGTGGGAACTGATGCACAGGTGAAATCAGAAGGGGATCGTTGCGTCGAGAGAAAACAGGAACTGATCTTTTCTGTTATCGAAGGGCCTGTACGCTTGATCGATACCATCCGCCCTGTCATACCGGATATTGGGCCGAATATTGAGTTTTTGCACCAGCTTCGATTCCATCCTCAGTCGTTTTGCGGGCTTCCAGTTCATACCCAACGTGACCGCATAATAATCAGTGGGTGCGCTGGTAAAAGAACTGCCCGCGAAGCTGAATCCGGTGTTATCGGTCGCCGCCATTACGCGGAACGGCGCAAAAACCCGAAAACCGTCCCTGTCCCGGAACCATTCGCCGCGAATGCCAATGGTCAAATCATTCAGCAGGTCATAATACAAATGCGTATTAATGCCATACCACTCGGCATTTTTGGATTCGCCGTTCAGCAAAACTCCGCCCGCGTAACCATGAGCGTGATGAAGCACCATATGGGTTTTAGGGGTAATTCGATGCTGCAACACGATGCTGTACATGCCCCAAGGCTTATTGCTGCGCGTTGATGTCTCACTATACGTACCCGTAATGTTCGCCGAGGTCCGCATATCGTCGCTGGTCCAAGTAATTCCGCTCAGCCCGCCCCAGTTCCCAAGCTGTTTATCAATTGTGCCATCCCACCCGCCTGTCGCGCTGCCTGTTGTGGCGCCGCCCATAACCGACCAGTTTGAATTCAGTGAGTAGTTACCCACCAGCCCAGTATGCGTAAACGGCTCACCGTTCGTAAAAGTGTACGCATGGGTATAGAAAAAATTGTCCGGCGCGGGAACCGTTTCGTACCCGGTCGGTGAATAAAACCGGCCCACCTTGATGTTTAGCCCGTTGCCGACAGGCAGGTAAGCTTCCACATATGCCTGAGGGAGCGCAATGCCGTAAGTACGGGTAGAGGAACAGCACAAGTTGAGATCCCAATTTCCTCGATCCAGGGGCTGGCCGGAATTTACATCAAAAGGGGGTATGCCAAAAGCCTGGGTGTAAATCGCGTCGGTTCCAAACATGAAATCAACGCGGCCGCCAATGTCGAACGCATTGCCTTCGGTAACCACTGTTCGTTGCAAAAACACATTGAACTGGTTCAACTGGAACCGGTTGGCCCGGTCTGCAAAGGTCACGGAGCCGTTGTATCCATTCTCCGGGTAATTGGGGTTATATGTCGCCCCGCCATTGACCCAACCACCAATCTTGATGCCGGTGTCCTTGAACAGATTACCCAGGTTGCTTGCATGAACGCTGCCGGGATTTATGACGAGGGATAATAATCCGCCTATGATGCCTAATAAAAATCGACCCTTGCACTTAGGCAGGCAATTCATTTCTGCATTTCCCTCAATCCTCTGAACGAGCCTTGTATGCGTTGCCTTCGAACGGAAAAATGAACCTCTTAGAGCCGACAAGAGAAACCCGGTGGCAACGTACCGCTAAAATTTCAGCACCATGCGCGGCTTGGGGATTTTACCGCAACCTGAGCGGGGCCGGTTTTTCAGATAGCGAATCTGGTGAGGAAAGTGGCACATTCGAGTGAATAAACCGCATCCTTCGGTATCAGGCATAGGTCAAAGCACCCATCGTAGCCGCAGATAGCGCTGCGGGTCCCGATGACTGGCAAATTGGCGTTGACGGTAACAGATTTCCCGGGGGCTGCACCGGCAGCAGCCCCTGTGTGCCATCTAACCAAAAACCGTAGAGGTAGGGAACGTCCGCCTTTCTACTCGTGCTCGCTTGTTCGCGATCTCCTCAGCGCGCCCGAATGATTTAACCCAGGAACAACTTATAAGCCGGGTTCTGGCTTTCATCCCAGTAGTGGTTGTCGAGTTGGTTGAGAAACATTTTGAACTCGGCTTTCTCTTCGGGCGGAACTTGTATTCCTACCAGCACGCGTCCATAGTCCGCACCGTGGTTACGATAGTGGAATAAGCTGATATTCCAATGATGGCTCATGCTGTTAAGGAACTTCATCAGCGCACCAGGGCGATCTGGAAATTCAAACCGATATATCAGCTCATTTTTTATTTCACGGGCCCGTCCGCCAACCAGGTGACGCACATGCAGTTTTGCCATTTCGTTATCGGTGAGATCCACGGTATGCAAACCGCTTTTCTCAAGGCTTTCGATTAGTTTGGCCGCTTCCGCACGGTCGCGCACAGATACGGCTACAAACACATGTGCTTCTTTTGGATCGGCATAACGATAGTTGAATTCAGTAATGCTTTTCGTTCCCAGCAGGGCGCAAAACTTTTTGAAACTCCCGGGTTCCTCTGGAATGGTCACAGCCATGACTGCCTCGCGCTGCTCTCCCAGCTCTGCCCGCTCGGAGACGTGACGCAGTCGATCGAAATTCATGTTGGCGCCGGAGCAGATGGCAACAAGGTGTTTATTCCGCAGTCCTTCACGCTTGATATAAGCTTTTGCCCCGGCGATGGAGAGTGCCCCGGATGGCTCCAGGATGGCTCGGGTATCCTCAAATACATCCTTGATGGCAGCACAGATAGAGTCGGTGTCCACCAGAACGATCTCGTCGACCAGTTCCTGGCACAAGCGCAGGGTTTCAGCCCCCACCTGCTTTACTGCGACTCCATCCGCGAATAAGCCTACTTGAGGAAGTCTAACCACACGCTGCTGCTTCAGGGATTGATACATGGAGTCGGCATCGAGGGGCTCAACTCCGATCATCTTGATTTCCGGATACAGCCGTTTCACGTATGAGGCAATGCCGGAAATAAGCCCGCCGCCCCCTATGGGCACGAAAATAGCGTGGATAGGGCCAGTGTGCTGACGTAGGATTTCCATCCCGATGGTGCCCTGGCCGGCAATGACATCAGGATCATCGTACGGGTGCACGAAGGTCATTCGCTCACGCTTGCCCAATTTCACCGCGTACGCATAAGCCTCATCATAGGAATCGCCATGCGTCACTACAGTCGCGCCACGCGCCTCAACCGCCTGCATTTTTATCTGAGGTGTAGTGAAGGGCATCACAATCGTTGCGCGGCAATTCAAGCGCTGCGCCGCTAGCGCGACACCTTGCCCGTGATTGCCAGCTGAAGCGGCGACTACGCCACGCTTCAACGCCGCTGGAGAAAGCTTGACCATTTTATTGTAGGCCCCTCGCACCTTGAAGGAAAATACCTCCTGCATATCCTCGCGCTTCAGGAACAATTGATTGTTGATTCGGGCGGATAAATTGGGCGCAAGCTCCAGGGGAGTCTCCAGGGCCACATCGTAAACGCGGGCGGTGAGGATTCTTTCGAGATAATTATTTTGCATGGAATTGGCTTTTCTGCGGTGTGTGGAGACAGGAATTTTAACATGACGGAAAGGTCCGAACGCCCAGCTTAATTGTTAAAATTGACGGATAGGATTATCCTGCTAATTAATTTTTAATTTTTTTCTTCCTACAACAGACATGACGCAAGATGAACAAAAACGTGCGGCTGCCAAAGCCGCCATTCAGTATGTTCCGGCCGGCTGCATAATTGGCGTGGGCACCGGCTCCACTGCAAACTACTTCATAGACGAGCTGGCGAGCATCAAGCGAAACCTTGACGGCGCAGTCGCAAGCTCAGAAGCGACCGCACGCAGGCTGAGAGACCGCGGTATCGAAGTCCTTGATTTGAACAGCGTTGATGAACTTCCGGTGTACGTGGATGGTGCCGACGAAATCACCGAGCACCTGCACATGATAAAAGGCGGGGGCGGGGCTTTGACGCGCGAAAAAATTGTGGCCGCGGTGGCCAAAAAATTCGTGTGCATCGCCGACGAAAGCAAGCTCGTGCCGATACTGGGCAAGTTCCCGTTGCCGATCGAAGTGATTCCAATGGCGCGTGGGTATGTCGCGCGGGAAATAACGCGACTCGGCGGACAGCCTATGCTTCGGCAGGGATTCACCACCGATAATGGCAATGTGATTCTCGACATACACGGCCTGCAAATTCTGGACCCGGTCGAATTTGAGACGACCCTTAATCAGATTACAGGCGTGGTGACGAACGGCCTATTCGCTCGGCGTGGGGCCGATGTATTGCTGCTGAGCAGCGCCGCGGGTGTACGAACAATTAGTATCTGATTGGCGGGCCGCAACAAAGTAGTCATAACCGAGCAGTATCATTTTCATTTTTTTAATTCTTTGCTGATCTACGAGGTAAGCGATGGCGAGCAGCGAACATATCTCCAAGCAATTCGACGCCGATCTTGAGGCGGTACGTACCCGCGTGTTACATATGGGCGGATTTGTGGAAGAACAGATCGAGAAAGCCATTGACGCCCTTACCAGCGGAAATGAATCCTTGATCGAAAACATCATCGCAGATGATCACCGAGTTAATGCAATGGAAGTGTCGATAGACGAAATCTGCAGCCAGATCATTGCTCGTCGACAGCCGGCTGCTGGCGATTTACGCATGATCATGACGGTCATAAAAACCATAACCGATCTGGAGCGTATTGGCGACGAAGCCGAAAAAATTGCGCGCATGGCCAAACTCATCTATGAGAACGACCGTATGCATATGCCCCGCTTCGTGGAGATCAGGCATGTCGCTCACATTGCGATGGAAATGTTGCGCAAATCGCTGGATGCATTTGCACGTTTGGATTTGGCAGCGGCAGCTCAAGTGGTCCGGCAGGATGAACTGGTTGACGAAGAATTTCGTTCCATCATGCGGCAGCTCATCACTTTTATGATGGAAGACCCGCGAAAAATTTCTACTGCGCTTGAGATTCTGTTTATCGCGAAAGCGATCGAGCGCATTGGCGACCACGCCAAGAACATGGCGGAGTATGTTATATACATGGTCAAGGGGAGAGATGTGCGCCATGTTACTGTTGAAGAAATCGAACGCGAAGTAAGCGAATAGGCCCCTTGGCAACGTCGGGGCGAAATATGCGCGAATATTCCACGCTCGCGGCGGTCGACCTCGGCTCTAACAGCTTCCGCTTGCAAGTCGCGCGAGTCGTCGGAAAACAGCTTTATCCGCTCGACAGTTTGGGTGAAATGGTTCGGCTTGCCGCCGGGCTTACTGCCGATAAACGCCTGGATGAGGATGCTCAGGCACGCGCCCTCGATTGTCTCAAACGTTTTGGGGAGAGGCTGCGCGGTTTCCCTTCGCATTCGGTCCGTGCAGTGGCTACGAACACACTGAGAGTAGCGAAAAACGCATCCGCGTTCCTTAGAAAAGCTGAGGCCGCTGTTGGTTTTCCGATCGAGGTAATCTCCGGGCATGAGGAAGCGCGGCTTATCTATTTGGGAGTGGCTCACAGCCTGCCCATCTCAGCCGACCCCCGTCTGGTCATGGATATTGGCGGCGGCTCTACGGAATTTATTATTGGGAGGCGTCTAAAACCCGTCAGGATGGAAAGCCTGTACATGGGTTGCGTCAGCTATAGTCTGCGCTGCTTTCCCGACGGGAAGATCACAAAGAGCGCCATGAAACGCGCCGACCTGTTGGCGCGTAGCGAAATCCAGGAGATCGCTGCGGGGTTTACAAGTTCTCACTGGGAGGAGGCATTTGGCTCATCCGGAACTGCGCGGGCACTCGGAGACATCATTCATTTGAACAGCTTCGATAGCGCCGGCCGCGAGGGGGACATCACATTCGAGGGGCTGGAAAATTTTCGCGAGTACTTGCTTAAGGTTGGAGACGTAAAGAAACTGGAATTAGCCGGACTACGTCCCGACCGCGCGCCCGTTATTCCCGGGGGCTTCGCAATCATGTCCGCTGCATTCTCCGAGCTGGGGATCCGCCGCATGTCTCAGGCCATGGGCGCGTTACGGCAAGGCGTGCTCTACGATCTGCTGGGACGCTTTCATAACCAGGACATGCGAGAAACGACGGTAAAGCAGTTTATGCAACGCTACCGTGTGGATGCCGCCCAGGCGGCACGGGTTGAATCGCTGGCGCTATTGCTGGGGAAGCAATTGTTGAGGGATTTTCCAGACGATTTGGAAGAGTCGCTTCAGGTCCTTTCGTGGGCGGCCAGACTGCACGAAGTCGGCATTTCAGTAGCGCATTCCGGCTACCACAAGCACTCTGCATATATTCTCGGCAACGCCGATATGCCGGGTTTTTCAAGGAGAGAGCAAGATCGACTGAGCGTGCTTGCTCTCGCTCATCGGGGTGCGGCTGTAAAAGTGCGGGATTCCGTTACCGAACGGTTGGACTTCGCCCTGATTTTTTCGCTTCGCCTAGCAGTGATTTTCCATCGCAGCCGCGGTGACATCAAATTAGCCCGGCTGGAAGTGAGCCTGGGCGATAAAGCATTCGAGTTGCGGATCGAACTGGCATGGTTGGATCGCAATCCGTTGACCGATACGGCCCTCTCCGCCGAAGTTGAACAATGGACCCCCCTCGGGTTCAATTTTAAAATCGATACACGGTGGGAAAACGCCGACCGTGAGGCAGACAAAGCAAGCAAAAACTCATCCGGTGCATAACCGGACCCCATCGAATGTCATCACCCGCTAAAAAACGATCTACAAAAGCGGGGCTGCCGCCGGGCACCCTGGTGCACATCGGTACCCAGAAAAGCGCGGCTGCTCACATGACCCTGGTGGATTACGACGCGAATGGCGTACGCGAATCCCATGTAACCGCTGCCGAACTGAGCGATAAACTCAAGCACGCGCATGGGATTAAATGGGTCAACCTTCGCGGCTTAGGCGACATCGGTACCATAAAGCAAATCGGCGTCTGTTTTAACCTTCATCCGCTGGTGCTGGAGGATATCGTCAATACCGACCAACGCGCCAAGCTGGAGGATTACGGGGACTATCTCTATGTGGTACTGAAAACCTTCGACTACGAACAGAAAGCCCAGGGAGAGAGAATAAGCTCCAACCAAGTCAGTCTGGTGCTGGGAAAAAATTTCGTGCTGTCCTTCCTGGAAGGGGATGGGGATCCGTTCGCAGTGGTACGCGAACGCTTACATTCGGGAAAAGGCCAAATAAGAAAATTGGGCGCAGATTTTTTGATGTATAGCTTGATCGACGCTATCGTAGACAGCTACTTCCTGTTTCTCGAAACATTTGACGAAAAAACCGAAGCACTGGAAGCCGAACTGGTCTCCCGCCCTCAACCTGGCACGCTGCATTCAATTTACTCTCTAAAGCGCGAGAATGTTTTCCTGCGCAGATCGTTGTGGCCCCTGCGCGAGGTGATCACTTCATTGCAAAGGGGAGACTCCCCGCTCTTCACCCGCAATACGCTGCTTTATTTGCGGGACGTATACGATCACACCATTCATATCATCGAGTCGGTTGACTCCCTGCGCGACCTGACCGCTAGCATGCTGGATATCTATGTGTCCAGCGTGAGCTATCGCCTCGGTATAATAATGAAAGTGCTCACTGTCATCACGACCATATTCATGCCGCTAACCTTGATTACCGGAATCTATGGCATGAACTTCGAGTACCTCCCTGGCCTAGACTGGCACTGGGGATTCTTCGGGGTTCTCGGCACGATGGCGGCAACCTCCGGAGTCATGCTCCTTTTATTCCGCTGGAAAAAGTGGTTGTAGCAAAAAAACCTGGTGGTAGTAAAAATTCGGTAAAAACGGGGGTCTTTGGACGCGCTTTTCCAATCGGCCTAATAGTTGCCGCGCGCTTCGCTGCGGCATGAGTCGATTGGTGACTTGAACCTCCCGCCGTGACATGTCAAGGTCCACCCCTCTTAAGCCAGAAGCGTATTCAAACTCAGAGCAGTTTTGGAGTACAGTCGCGCGTTGTCTCGGCCCTTTCCCAGGAAAGCACCTTTAGCCCCCGGATACGCGCGCAAAAAATAAGCGACGCACGGAGCAGCCGTGAAACACGTGGCAGTATCCACACTTCAGAGATACGCTTGTCCGCCCGCCAACTGCGCATCAGGAGGCTTACCGCGGCGCCAAAACCCGCGGAATTACTGCGCATCTGCAGGCAGAGAAGCGGTTGCGAGGGGTCAGGCGTCAGCCAGTGTACGTACCCACCTTCTTTAAGCACGTTCCCAAGTGTATCGAGGAGACTTGAGGGAAACTGCGCCAAGGTCAAGTTGCCAGAAAGAAGCAATACGTTACGGCATGCGTTGGGGTAGCGCGAAAAATAAAGACTGCGGTTGCGCCGCACTAGTTCTCTAAAGGAGCGTCCGCGGCCGAAGGAGCCGCCCCCCTTGTGTTGAATGCTTGCATCGGGATGAACACCAATCCGCCAGCCGCGCTGATTCAGTCGGCGACCAAGATCCACATCCTCATAATAGCCGCGCCCAAACGCGGGGTCAAACCCGCCAACTTCCTCGAAAACACTGCGCAGGATGAGGAAAGCATGGCCTTGCAGACGGTAGGTTTCGATGTACCCGCCCGGACGACGCAAATATTGATCCAGATCGTGCCTGGCATAGTCGTTTCCGCCGGGAATGATGACCGCTAGCTGCGGGTCAGCCGCCAAAGCCGCATTCAACGTCGGTAGGAAGTTTTCGCTTACCTCCGTATCTGAATTGAGTACCAGCACATAGGATGCGTCAGAGCGACGGACCGCCTCATTTACTGAAGCCCCGAAGCCCTGATTTTCCTCAGCATGATAAACATGTATGTCCGGATACGGCAGTTGATCCAGCATCTGGCGCGTCTCATCACCCGAGGCGTCATCCTGGATGTAGATATGCCTTACGGAACTGCCGAGGCAGGTAACGACGGAATAAATGCAGCGCCGAGTCAGCTCTGGCGCATTGTAGACGGGAATGACCACATCTATTGACGGCAAGCCCGGCATTCGGCTCAGTGTTCTCCCTGAAATATCTGTCCAGGCAGCTGGCCACTCACGCGACCGCAAGATCTGCGTGACTTTCGTGTGGATGGGTCTGATTCTGGCGGGATTTCGCCCGCGCCTCCCCCTCGAGCAGCGCCACGTATCGGGATAATACGTCGGGGTCGCCCACATTAATCATTTCGTTCAAGAAGCGTTGACGATGTTCTTCTATATAAAACGCATCACATCCGTGTGAGATAAATTTTTCCATGTGCTTATATACGTCGTCCCGGCAGCGCAGTTCTGCCTCGGGCATGTACTCAGCTAATGCTGAACGGCCCGCATGCAGGTAATCGGCAGCCAACACCGGCTTGTTGGCCTTCACCGCTTCAAATACGACTGAAGTAGCCAGATCAATGATGACATCGGCCCAATTCATGAGATAAATGGAATGAATATCGCCTGCGACACTCACATTCGACAGTCGTCGAAGGGAAATGTCCTTCGTCAGGGATTGCTGCCACCCCCCCCGGGTGTGTGGCTTGATGACCAACTCCACTCCAGGAAAACTTGCCACGACACGAACCACTTCACCCACTTCTTCCCAAAAGGTCGAGAAGTTGCTCTTCCTCAGAAACATCACGACTTTTAACCGGCTGTCCGAGCGGGTAAGCGGCGAGGGCGGCATCAGGGTCGCTAATTTCGCCAGCCACTCATCGCAGTAACGGGGCGAGCCCAGTACAGCAAGCTTCTGATTGTCCATAAACGGACGAAAGCGCACGGAGCATAACTCGTTTGGTACCACAACCTTATCAAAAATGCCTGCATTTGCAAATGTAGTGTCGGGCTCGAGGCGCAGCTCACGGCGCCGAATCAGCTGGCTGGCATGAGGACTATCCCCATGCGGGAGCGATACCGTGCCGAGGCCCATTGAACGCGCCGTGGATAGCACAACCTTAACCCATTCCACGCAAATAGATGAATTTCTCTCAATCCAGTCAAATACAACCACGCCCTCATCATTTTCGTTGAAGCTTCTGGACAGCAAGCGTTTGGCAGTGCTCTGCCAAACCGGCTGACGCCGCTTCGCATCATAAACGTCTTCTAGCGCCTTCATGATCGGGCCGATAAAAGGCCGCCGCAAACTGCGGATCAATATCAGCGTTTGAAAAAACCACATGAAAAACTCGAGCGGCGGCAACACATCGGCAATGTAGGCCATGCGTGCGCCTTTGAGTCCCTTCAGGAAGTTGATGCGATAATCGTTCTTGAATCGGGAGTTGCCTATCAGAACGATGTCACATGTATGACCGGAATCGATCCACTTCGAAATGACCGGCGTAATATGATCGATGTCGTTATAATGGCGGAGGAAAAAAAGGGCCTTCATACCGCAATATTCATCCCTTGCACGTGAACAACAGGCAGTAGATTTTTCATTGTTTTACAGCACATTCAGATCGGTTTTGTGCGAAAAATTTTATGATTGTACACTTGCGGATATCGGTTTACTAGCACAGCCGTGGTTTAAACTTTACAGCGTTCTGCTAAAATGTCGAAGCAGGTCTAGCCCACCAAGAGTAAAAATCCCGGCAGTTGCAAACAAAACACGTCATAACCCCCTACTCCCGTTGTCCTAACACTGGTTCGCGATACTGGCATAAAACCCGGTACGTGGCGGTCAGTAACTGAACACATCGCTCTAATTAAAAACGCCAAGGAAATATCAAATACTGATGAAAACGATTGCTGTAATACCGGCACGCATGGGTGCAACGCGCTTCCCTGGGAAACCGCTTGCAAAGCTATTGGGCCGCTCCATGTTGGAGCATGTTTATAAGCGTGTAGCCCTGAGCCAATCACTCGACGCCACGTATATCGCCACTTGCGATGAAGAAATTCGACGTGTGGCGGAGGATTTTGGCGCGCCGGTTATCATGACGGCTGATACCCATGAAAGGGCCAGTGATCGAGTTGCAGAGGCGGCAGCCGGAACCGACGCTGAACTTATTGTCATGGTGCAAGGCGATGAACCCATGACGCGCCCGGAGATGATCGATTCAGCGATTGAGCCGTTTCAGCACGATCCGGAGCTCGGCTGCGTGAACCTGGTGCGTCCAATTGACAACCAGGCCGACTTTTCTGATTTTAACACAATCAAGGTAGTCATGGATCAACGCGGCAATGCCATATACATGTCGCGGCAACCTATCCCGACCATGAGGCCCTCATCTCTGGAAAATTTTTCGCAGACTTCCGCCTTCAAACAGGTGTGCGTCATCCCTTTTCGGCGTCAGACGTTGCTCGATTTTGCGCGATTGCCATCCACGCCGTTGGAAAAGCTGGAATCAGTCGATATGCTTCGGTTGCTCGAGCATGGATATCAGGTAAAGATGGTGAGAACCGAGTTCAACACACAGGCAGTCGATACTCAAGCCGATCTGGAGCGAGTGGCTATACTGATGATGGCTGACCCATTGGTTGGCTCGTATTGAGTAGGCTTGGTGAAAGCAGCGCAGTCGAACGGTTTATTCGAAGGAAAAATTCATGCAACTTAAAGCAAAACTGGCACGAAATGCTTTGACCATTGGCTCGTGGATCACGCTGGGCCATCCCTCAATTGCCGAGATCATGGCTGCAGCAGGGTTTGATTGGCTCGTGCTGGACACCGAGCATAGCGTCCTGGAACTAAGCGAGGTCCAGAGGCTGATCCAGGTGCTGGATGGACAGCGGTGTCCGGCCATTGTAAGGCTTACCTCGAATCATCCTGACCAGATCAAACGTGTAATGGACGCGGGCGCAACGGGCGTAATGGTCCCCATGGTCAGAACCGCAGCAGACGCCGAGGCTGCTGTTCAGGCCGTATACTATCCTCCCCGCGGCCAGCGAGGGGTCGGTTTGGCCCGCGCTCAAGGCTATGGGGCGCGATTTCAGCAATACCGGCGTTGGCTTGAGGATAACGCCGTAGTAGTAGCGATGATTGAGCATATCGATGCGGTCGACGCGATCGACTCAATTCTTTCAGTGGAGGGAATTGATGCTTACATTATTGGACCTTATGATCTGTCCGGCTCCATGGGACGCCCCGGGGAACTGGATTATCCCGAGGTCCAATCTGCGATAGAACGGGTACAAGAGGCCGGGCAGCGTATTGGAAAACCTGGGGGCATTCATGTAGTTGAACCCGATCCGGACCAGTTGCTGCGAAATATTAAAGCCGGCTTTAACTTTCTTGGCTATGGGCTGGACATTCGTATCCTCGATACACTTTGTCGGGGCCATATGCATCAAATAAGGGAAGCGCTATGAGCAAAGTCGTCATTTCCACCTCTTCGTTTGATACCGATAACAATCCCCATATTCGGTATTTGATGAAAAAGGGCGTGGGCATTGCCAGCAACAGTTACGGACGCAAACTTACGGAAGACGAAGTCATTGCATTGCTGGGTGGCGATACGGTCGGAATGGTTGCTGGGATAGAGCCCCTGACAGAGCGCGTATTTGCGTCCGCGAGAAGCTTAAAAGTAGTTTCCCGCTGTGGGAGCGGGCTGGATAGTGTCGACCTCGCTGCTGCAAAACGGTACGGCGTTACCGTCCTGAACACGCCGGAGGCCCCGGCCCAGGCGGTTGCGGAACTCACCTTAGCCCTGATACTCGCCGCTCTGAGACAGGTATGCCATACTGACCAACTGGTTCGCATGGGCCAATGGCCACGAGCTCAAGGACGTTTACTGGCTGCGCAAAGGGTGGGAATCATCGGCCTGGGACGGGTAGGCCGGCGTGTGGCTCGCTTGTGCCAGGCGTTCGAAGCCTCAGTGGTCGCGCATGACACATATGTACATGAGTCGCCGGAGGGGGTCGAACTGGTGCCCCTGGGGAAGCTGCTGGCAGAATCGGATATCATCAGCCTTCACGTCACATACGATGCCGATACACACCATCTGCTGAACAAGGAAAACTTGGCGCGGGTAAAACGTGGGGCCATCGTCGTAAATACAGCCCGCGGGGGCCTGATTGATGAAACAGCGCTGGCGGAAGCATTGGCTTCAGGACAACTGGATGCGGCTGCACTTGACGTTTTCGAGCAGGAACCGTACCACGGCCCGCTGCTTAAATGCGAAAATGCGATCCTTACCTCACATATCGGCTCACTTGCCAGGGAGTCGCGCCAACGCATGGAGCTCGAAGCCGCGGACAACCTGCTTCATGGCCTGAAGGAAGCGGGCGTCATCGGGAACGAGTAAACAGGAATGTCCAACGAAATTGCTATTGTGTATGGCGCCAGTGGTTTTCTTGGCAGCCATGTCGCCGACGCGTTATCGGCTGCCGGCTACCGGGTGCGTTTGTTCGACCGCGCTCAATCGCCCTACAAGACTCATGATCAGGAGATGATCATTGGCGATATCATGAATCTGGACCAGGTGACGGAAGCAGCCAAAGGTGCCGATGTGGTCTATAATTTTGCCGCCATCGCCGATATCGATGAAGCCACCGATAAGCCACTGGCGACAGCTACAATTAACGTATTGGGCAATATGCACGCGCTGGAAGCGGCGCGCGTAGTGGGCGCACGCCGATTCGTCTTTGCCAGCACCATTTATGTCTATTCGGAGTCGGGCTCTTTTTACCGCGCAAGCAAGCAGGCGGCAGAGCGCTTTATCGAAACATACTATGAACGCTACGGCCTGGACTATAGTATTTTACGCTACGGATCGCTGTACGGCAGGCGCGCTGACGCGCGTAACGGTATCTACCGTATGTTGCACGAAGCACTGGAACGACATTCGATAACATATCACGGTAGTGGCGAGGCAATCCGCGAGTATATCCACGTGGAGGACGCGGCGCGCATGAGCGTGCAGGTACTGGCGCCGGAATTTGCCAACCGCCATCTTATTCTGACTGGACAGGAGCGATTACGCATTAAGGATGTCATGACGATGATCTCGGAAATCATGCCGTGGAAAATTGACCTGCATTTTGACCAGGCCCGAGCGGGGCATCATTACGAGGTTACACCGTATGCCTTCCAGCCCCGCATCGGCCACAAACTGGTGCTCAACGAGCATGTCGATCTAGGCCAGGGTATTCTCGATTGCTTGCAGGATATTCACCAAAGCATGCATCACTCAGATGAAAATGATGAGGCGACGCCATCCGCGTCGGACAACAGAGCATGAAGACCGCATTCTGGCAAGCCATCATTTTCGACTTTGACGGCGTGGTGGTTGAATCGGGAGAAATCAAAACGCAAGCCTTCGCCAATCTCTATCGCGACCATGGCGAGACGGTAATGAGCGCGGTAGCGCGATATCATGTTCTGCACGGGGGCATGTCGCGCTATCAGAAATTTCGTTATTTCCAGGAAACCCTTCTGGAGAAGCCCCCGCTTACCGCAGAGGAAGAGCAACACCTCGACCGGCGTTTTTCCCAACTCGTGCTCGAAGCCGTGATAGCCAGCGATCCCGTGCCGGGAGCGGCAGAGCTGATTCGTAAGGAGGCTGAGAGAATACCTTTGTTTGTCGCCTCCGGGACACCTGAAGCCGAACTGAATACAATCGTAAGTCGCCGCGGACTGGCATCCTATTTTACCGCTGTGCGCGGTTCCCCGACACCAAAGCAGAAGCTGATCGCGGATATTTTGTCGGCCCACGCCCTCCTTCCCGAGCGCGTATTGATGATCGGTGATGCGCTGATCGATTATCAGAGTGCATACGTTAACAATATCGCATTCCTTGGGCGTGTGCGTCCCGGCGATGAGAACCCGTTTCCCCCGCATGTAGACGTCATACCCGATCTGAGTCAATTATTAACCTGAGCAGTGTCAGCGCCGGATTATTGAGTAGCCACAGCTCAAGCAGGCAAGCTGACAATCAACGCATTACACCGCGCCGCAACAATTGCCATGAAACCTTGAAACCCCACAGTAAGGGATGCCGCCGCAACATCGGCGT
The DNA here is from genome assembly GCF_033095785.1 of Nitrosospira sp. Is2. Taxonomy (GTDB): domain Bacteria; phylum Pseudomonadota; class Gammaproteobacteria; order Burkholderiales; family Nitrosomonadaceae; genus Nitrosospira. Next base: position 1,255,558 of record NZ_CP137134.1, read on the forward strand.
GACCTCTACACGCACGCCAGTATGACGCTCGATCTTCCAGGCGGCGTAGCTGATACTGTCTTGAAAAGTAAATGCTGCCTTCGACAGCCGCAGCACAGACAACACTTTTCCCTGCCAGCGGCGCAAGCGCCAGCGCTTTAGCGAGTGCTGCCGCGCAACTGCGTCAGCCACACATCGATAGTGCCCGTCCGGAAGCACTTCCAGGCTATCCTTCAGTGCAGGCGTTGCATGAGCGGTCAGTCGGGCAAACTCATCTAGGTTGAATTGCGCAAGTTGGCGCGCCCTCGCGGCGCGCTCGGGCCGCAGTTCAGCCGCATAGGTTTGACTCAATCCATTGGTCCAAATGGCTTCGGCATTAGCTGGGGAAGAGTCCAGCGTTGGAAGGCTGGATCTCAGGAATGTTATGACCGCATGAGCCAGCGCGCGGTGGATACGCCTGCGTATAACCTCATCACGCGCGTATAGCAATCGCGAAGGTTGGGCGAATCGCGCCCACAAATATGGGTGAAACCATTGCCGTGTTCCGCTTTCAAAGTCAGCCATGGAGACGACCGCGTACTTGGCGCGGAACTTCTGTTCCCCCTTGGATACCTCAAGATAAAATACATTGGGTGGCAACCACGCGTTAAGGTAGCGCAAATAGCGCTCGGGGTAGGCATTAACGTAACTGTCCACTACCACATAGAAATCCGCCACGCCCTCCCCAATTTCATGTGCGCGCAAGCAGGACCCGTAGAGAAGTACGGCATCGAGCGATGAGCCGAACCGCGCCTTCAACTCTTCAACCAGGACAATAAAATCGGCGGCTACCGCCTTTGAACTCAACAAGGCCATCTCCGCGACTAGTTCATCCGGGAGTTGCTGATCTACTGTGGGAGGGCACTTTGCCATTTTTATTGCGCTCGTCTTTATTTATCCGCAACCAGAAAGCAGACCGGACCGGCTGGCGTTATCCGCAATGGACCATCTTTTCCTGCTGCCCGGTAGGATTCGCCGTCGACGATGTAATCGTCATCCATCACCAGTTCAAGCACCCCGGTATTGCAACTGTAATAACCGTTATTTTCCGGAAGGACATTCCCACGACCAGTGAGGAGCGGCCATATCATGCGTACCGATTTCTTGCGCTGCTGTTTCACAAACGTAACATGCACCGGTTGCTCCTCCCGGCCCCAGTAAGGGCGCATGCCAAACAGCAAACGGTCTAGCGTACTTGCGAAAAGAAATGAATAAGTTCCATGATGGGATTTGCCGCTATCGCGCGTAACGGAAATTTTAGCCGGTGCCCAGGCACCGTGGCATCGACCAAGAAGCACGCCAGCGAGATATCCCAGCATGATGAATCCTGAATAGATCTCGCCTGTGACACCCAGCTTCTTGATCTTGCCTTGGGAAAAAATTACCGCTCGGGCAATCAGTCCAACACCGAAGAACATGCCATAGACCTTAGGCACCCCTGTCTGTTCAATGGACAGGACATGCCGCTGCACAAATGCAGGTGAGTTGGTATCCAGCAAACACCCGCACAACTTCTGCAAGAGATATTCCGGGCGGCCTTGAATCCCCAAGTCCAGCGCTGTCATATTGGTCGTACCACCTGGAATGATGGTTAAGACCGGCCATTTCGAGCCCGGCTGTAACGCGAACAGGTGGTTCAAGACTCCTTGCACCGTACCGTCCCCGCCTACGATAACAAGCAGATCAATATCAGCCTCAAGAAAAGCCTCAACAGAAGCATGAATCTCTGGTGCGTTCGTCACTTCTCGACAGGTAGCGTTGGGAACTCTGCCGATTTCTCGCCTTATGGCGGCTACGCGCTTGCGTATCCGGCCGCTCAACGGGTTGAACAGGAATCCGACCGTTGCCGCCCCTGCTGTGATCCGATCAACCCGCGATTGTTCTATCATTCAATCCATGCGCTATAAACAAAAAGTGCAAAACCATTTCTCCCGTCAACGTCTTTGATTACCTCTGAGTGAATTCGATTCCGGCTGTTACTGAACCTCACCCTTAACTTGCGACTGCATCGCCACGAGCCAGAAAAAATTACGGCTCCTGAATTGTTGAATTTGCCGATGGAAGTTTGTGTATGAATGAGACAAGCCGCGCAGGTTACAACATATATGGCATTATCGCCACAGGAACAGCTCATCGAAAACGATGAAGGTCCTGCCGCGGGAGCCGGTGGTATCTCACTAGAAAATTCGTCGCAACCACAGTACTGCCACCGCTGTTAACACCAGCCCAGGGGAAAGCGCGGTGAGTGCCGGGTTTATATGAAGCAATAGGCCGGCATTCGCGATAATCTGGTCGAACAAGTATACGCCGATGCCCAGCATGGCGGCCAACACCAGCCTGCTGCCTAAACCCGCCCTTACCGATCCGAAAACAAAGGGTATTGAAAACAACAGCATTGCGATGGTCGTTAGTCCTCCGCCCGCCTTCCGCCACAAAGCCAACGCATAGGCATCCGCCTCTTGACCGGTGGCGCGCAAGAAACGAACATGTAGAAATAACTCGACCGGGGAAAGGCTTTCCGGTGATTTGGTCAACGTGGAGATATCGTCCGGATTCAGGAATGATCTCCATTTGATCGATTTTGCGTTCTCGGATTCTATCCGATTTCCGGTAAATGTCTTGGTGGTGGCATCCTGCAGATCCCACAAATCGCCACCGTTGAAGTCGGCGTATTTAGCGTGCGTGTAAGTCAGCAGAAATCCGTTGTCGTCAAAATGCATGATCTCGATATCTGCCGCTCTTCCAGAGTGCAACATCTCACCTATACGCAATATGTTGCGCTCGTCCCGGGTCCATATACCGAGATTTTTACCTAGCGCAGCACTCTTCTCAAGCGCCACGGCCCTGGATGAGATAGCCTTTTGTTGGAGCTGCGGCGCGACAAACTGATCCAGCACTGCGATAAATAATAGAAGGATCAATCCCACCGTGAGCGGCGCCAGACTAATACCAATGGGGGATACCCCGGCCACCCGTAAAGCTGTCAATTCCGACCCGACAGCGAGCCGCCCTAACGCGATGACATTGCCTAACAAAGCAATAAACGGGGCTAGCTGAATAAACCTTCGTGGCAGAAGCAAGGCTGTGTGCAGGAACGCATCCTGAACCCGATAAGTCCCTTTTCCGACATCGTCAAGCTGATCCAGCAAATCGAGAAAACCGAAGAGCGGCAATAGTACCACTACGGCAATTCCCAGACCAATGAGGACTTGGACGGCCAGGTACCGGTTAATTACGCTCATCTGCGTGCAAAGATTTTCTGCCGGAAATCCGGCGCGAGCATGGCAAAAGCGGCCAGGGCCATTAGAACGTAGAGCCACCAAACACCCGGCATCTTCCCGATTGTGCCTTGCTCGACCCATGTTTGGGCCAATCCGTTCAGGATATAGTAGATCGCAAAAACGATAGCTGCAGCATAGTAATTTTTTTCGCCTTTTTCCTGGCGAGGCGGGACGCGACTGAATGGTACGGCAATAAGCGCCAGCAGGATCGTAGCGATGGGGCGCGACAGTCGCCATTGGAATTCGGCAATATCGCGCGGCTGATCGGATTTCATTAACGCCGCCGTAGGAGCCGCCTTGCGCTTATAGTCCAGCACATTCCCGCTGTCGGTGTAATAAACCAATTTTTCAAATTGGACCACCGTGTCCTTTGCCCCTGAATGCATGAGCTTGTAAATAAACCCTTCGCCTAAATGTATTTGCGGGCGCTCGCCAGGTCTGAGCTCCTGCTGGTGGGCTTCTTTTGCAAGAATGATCTCGCTGCTATCCGGCTTGTGGATGTAATGAAATACGTTTTGCATCTGTTTCCCGGAATCGTCCTTGGATTGCACAAAAACGACTCTACCCTTGCCCTCGCTGCCATAAAAGCGCCCAGCCTGAAATCGATCTATGTTTAACTCCGCCTCTGCCTGCGCATTCAGCATGTAGCTTTCTTCATATGCCCAGGGGCGGACGAAAATGGAAAGCACTCCGCTTGCGATCCCAACCGGAATGGCAACAATGAGGACCGCAAAAAGCGCGCGGTTCTCGCTGACCCCGGCCGAACGCAGCACACTAATCTCCTGGTCTCTATATAACCTACCCAGCCCCATGACTACCGCGACGTATAGCGAGATCGGCATCAGTACTTCGAGAGCAATCACTGTTTTCAACAGTATGAACTTGAGCATGGCGGCGAGGCCAAGCGATTCGGACGCTGCGCTTGCCAAAAAACGGGCGCTGCTGAAACTTGAAAACAGTGCCGCGAGAATAACCGCCACCACGGTGAAGGGTATTAGCAATTCGCGGGTGATATATCGGTCTATTATTTTCACGGATTATCCCCCATCAAGGCTTGATGGGATGGCCTTAGGGATGCGGTAATGGAGTGGTGAATCTGTTTACCCCCGCGTAGCGGAGCGTGCTTCCACCAACGCGGATTCCACGAGCAGCAGATCCTCAATCTTATCGACGTCCACACCGGCTTGTGGATAAGGCAAAAACACCGGCTGCACTTTGATGCCGGTTCTGGCTGTTACTGTGGCAAGCCCCTTATTGATCGACAAAAGTCCCAGCAAATACAAGAGGACAGCCACGGGGCCAAACGTCTGTGCGATCAGTTGCCAAGGGCGTTTTCGGAGAGCTTCCGCTCGCTGCCAGAACGAGACTAGCCCGCGGCCACGAGGATTAAGAAATGCGTAAAGGTTGCAACCGCAAAGGCCTCCGTCCCTCAACTTGATTACCGTTCGCTTCGAGCCAGGAAATGCCGCGGCCACATCTTCGTACCTGACTACGCCCACAGCCGCGTCACTGCCCGCCGCCCGAGATTTGGTCAGGAAATACTGCACAATGGCAGGCGTCAATAATGCATGGTCGGCTGTCGTCAGCAATACAGGAGCCTGCTGATCAATCTGTGAGAGAGCGCTATTGGCGCTGCGACTGGGCGAATCCAGATTCGGCAGCCATATGGCTCGTCCGGAGCGGATGCGTTCCTCCAGTTCCGGACATTTAGGAATTATCTCCGCCGGCGGACCGCAAACAACAATAGTCTTCACCATTCCACTCGCTTCCAATGCATCTAATACCCTAATGATCATGGGCGTCCCGCCCACGGGCGCAATTGCTTTGCAGGCCGCACCCGTCTTACGTGCGATTGGGTCGTCGGCTGTGCGGTCAGCCGCCAGCACCACAGCAATAAACTCACTCCTTGTGTTCATTGGCTAACGTTAACTCCTTGCATTGAACCGCTCAGTCGATCACAGCGTTTTTCCGTAAATCCGGTAACGCTTATATTGCCTGCAGCCTAAGCTAGCCAGAATTGCACGCATGGGTTTGTTATCCTCAAGTATCCAGGACAATTCTACCGCCTCAACTGCCATGGCACGTCCCAACTCCTTGGGAGCGTCGATTACCATAAAGGCCAGTGCCATGCCCAGCGGAGTATTGTGAAACTGCTTGCGTACCCCCATCAGGGGTATTCGGCCAGTACGAACTCCTCCTCTGGATTTTATCCGGAGCAGCCTGACCCAGCCAAAAGGAAACAGACTTCCGTTAAGCTCGGCGAAAATTTCGTTAAGGTTTGGCAATGCCACCATAAATGCCGATGGAACGCCGTCCACCTCGGCAATTTGGATACAATCGTCGGGAACCAGCAAACGCAGACTGGCGCCAAGCTCGGCAAACTCTTCTTTGGTAAAAGGGACAAAGCCCCAGTTCTCCGACCACGCGTCGTTGAATATATCACGCAGCACTTCCATTTCTTCGCTAAACTTGTCGCGCCGCAGAGGCCTCAAGCGCACATGATCCTTAAATTTCTCGACCAGCGAAGTCATCAATCGGGGGACCTTGAAATCTACCGCAACCCAATAGGCAAGCATATCCTTCAATGGGCGATACTCGAGTCCTTCCAGTAACGCTGCATACCACCTGCGTGAATGAGGCATCATTACCATTGGGGGGGTATCGAAACCCTCTACCAGAACGCCGCACTCCTGATTGATGGACAAATTGAACGGGCCGCTAATATGGCGGGTGCCCCGGGCAACTAGCCAGGCCTCGGCGGTATGCATCAGCGCGGCGAATACATTTACGTCGTTTATGCATTCCAGCAAACCGAAATGGCCGGTATCCCCTCCATAGCGTTGCCGGTGCAGTTGATCAATTTGGGCACTGATTCGCCCCACTGGCTCCTTGTTCTGATATGCGACCCAAGCCTGCCATTCTCCATGCTTGAAAAACGGGTTGAATTTCGAAAAATGCAGACGCCGCTCCAGGCGTAAGGGCGGCACCCACATTGGGTCATCAGCATAGATACGCCAGGGTATATCTATAAAAACGCCCATCTCGCGGCGGTTTGCAACTGGACGTACCGTAATGTCGAGTGGGGCAGGGCGGACAGATTTTTCATTCATAACGAAACGGGCCGTCCCCAATCAGATCGATCTTAAAAGTGTTTGGTTCAACAGCAAACATACTTAACTTTCAGGAAAACATCGAACAGTCGGAAGACGCTACAGTCTCGCTACGGTCTCCAATGCGAAACCTTGCTCGTACGCGTCGATTCAATGAAAATGGTAATCGTCCCGCAAAGACAGCTACGGCTGTGCTGCTCGTCCTCCAGAACTGCACAACTTGGATGAGGTCCAGGATGGGTGAAGGCGCGTTAACTCGATGACATGTCGGCGGCGTGTGATATTATAATCGCCGCTTTCCACTCCCGAGCAAGATTTCACCAATTTGTCGCTCCATGAGTAAAACATCAACGCTGCCGTAGTTTCCCGATTTCATGAATAGCCAACTTACCTGTGTCACTTCCGGCTGAAAGCGGTCTCACTGTCGAGCAGCGATCGTCATCACGCAAAGGTTGATTAATCAATGGATACTTCCGAATACAATCTTCTAATTTCTCTCGCCCTCATTCCGGCCGTCGTCGGGCTGCAGATCTGGGTGAGAAACCGCCGCAAACGGCGGCGTAACGATGAAGGACACCAGGAATTCGATAGTCTCGGCTCAACGCTTTTCTCGGCAATTTTGGAAGGAGTAGCCGTGGTATCCAGCTTAATACTGATTATCTGGATCATGGGCGGCGTCCTGAGGTATCTTTTCCCGATGATTTTTAATGCAAAGTGAAAGCGTTAAGATAGGTTGAATTATCGGGTACGAGATATAAAAAACGGAACCGCAGCCGTTGCCATTGCCGTTGCGAGACCGGTCGATACGGGATCAGAACGCAACGTTGGAGAAATAATTGGGGGACAGAGATATCTCGCCACGCACCTTTCGCCGCTGGACGTGAGACATGGATGTTCTTTTTTCAACCCCATTTCCCATCAACAAACGGCGTGGAAGTGCGCATCAGGATCTGCCGCATACTGTAAAATTTTAAACTTATTTTCTTTGCCCACAGAGAGGCTTTGTCTATCTATATGATTGACTACAGTTGTATATGCGAATAGTCGTGACGGGAATGGGGATTGTTTCCCCAATTGGCATTGGCACTGAACAGTTTTGGACAGCTGCGATCAACGGTGTCAGTGGGATCCGCCCGGTCACCAGCTTCGATGCGTCCAGTCTGCGGTCGCAAGTGGCGGGAGAAGTGCAAGGATTCGACCCTAGAACCTTCCTGTCGGCTAAGTATATAGAGCAAACGGATAGATTCACCCATCTTGCCTTGCTGGCCGCCAAACTCGCGTTCGAAGATGCGGGTGGGCTTGACGCCTATTCGCCGCCACGTCTGGCCGTTAGCATCGGCTCGGGGATGGGCGGTTTTGCCACGTTTGAGTCTTCCGCGCTCCGCAAGTTTCGAAACCAACCCGTACCCCCGTTTACGGTGCCTCGAACCATGGCGAACTCAGCCGCGGCGTGGATCGCAATCAAACATGGGCTGAAAGGGGTAAATCTGACTTGCAGCACGGCGTGCTCTTCCGGGGCCAATGCAATCGGCATGGCGCTCGATCTCTTGCGGGCGGGGCGAGCGGATGCGGTGATTGCCGGTGGTGCGGAAGCGTGTGTATTGCCGCTAACAATGAATGGCTTCGAAATATTGCATGCGTTAACAACCGGCTTCAATATGGATCCGGCGCGAGCATCACGGCCATTCGCTAAAGGCCGTGATGGGTTCGTCATGTCGGAAGGCGCGGGCATACTCATACTGGAGAAAGAAGAACAGGCCATGCGTCGAGGGGCAAAAATATATGCCTGCCTCGCGGGCTATGGACAAACATGCGACGCTGCGCACATCGTCATGCCGGACCAGAGCGGCCAGGTAGCCGCGATGGAAGCCGCCATCCAGGATGCGGGCATTACGAAAGATTCAGTGGAACACATCAATGCCCATGCAACTTCAACCCCGTTGGGCGATATTGTGGAAACCCGCGCCATCAAGAGCCTCTTTGGCGATCGAGCCAAGGATATCGCAATTAGTGCGACAAAATCCCTGCTTGGACATTCCATCGGCGCATCGGCGGCCATTGGCAGCATCGCCACAATCATGGCCCTACATACTGGCACAGTACATCCAACCATCAACCTGGATGAGGCCGATCCGGAATGCGATCTTGACTACACGCCCAACCGGGCGCAGCAGAAAAATCCGCGAACTGGCCTCTGTAACGCTTTCGGATTTGGGGGAAATAATGCAAGCATCGTTTTCACAACGCTCGATTGAAGGAAGAGATTAGATATGGACACAGCGGACATTGAAGCGAAGGTCATACAGTTCATCGCTACAAAAGTTGAAAACCTGGATGTTTCCACAATAAATAGGGCGTCAAAATTTGACGAACTCGGGCTTGATTCCATGGACACGATTCAGCTTTTGTTTGATGCGGAAGATAATTTCAGCATCAATTTTGACAGTGAAGAAGCTAAAGGCTTTACTACCGTCGGAGATATTATCGCCTACATTGAAAAACACCAGGCGCCCGAGCCGTCGCAAGAAGGACAGGACGCCTCAGGAACAGCGTTTGATCAAGAAGGTAAATAAAAAGCATAAGCTCAAACAAGCCAATGTTTTTTCTCGTTCTATTTGGTTTTACCAGACACCACCTTTTTCGACGAAGCACTCTTTGTTTTTGGTTTTACTGACTTGTTCTCAGCGGATGCCGCGGCTGTTTTTGTCTTTGATTCTCTCGGCTCAAACTCGAAGCCTACCTTGCCGTCCGAACCTATAACCAGATAAGCGGAAAATGGCCTGCCCTTCTTTGAAATAAACTTTTGGAGCAAATCAGTTTTTCCCGTCCGCAATAGTTTGGCCGCCTGTTCGCGTTCGAGAGGGCGGGCGAGAATAATCTTCCCAATTTTAAAGTCGCACGTACGGACTGAGCCGATGGCCTTCTCGCAGGCGTAACTCATTCCATGATCAAATACCCGACCGCCGCAGCGCGGGCATGTCCCCAACGGTTCCTGCCCCGAAAAATCAATTGCTTCGGCATCCTCGGCGCTATCAGTGCCAAAATCGAATTTCATTTCCAACTCGTCGGTAAGCTTGATATTGGCGTTGAACAGCCGTCCCATTTTGCTGCGAAACCCCTGCAATGGGCCGACTTCGCGTTGGGTAATCAACTGCTCCATTTCCGCTGTTTCAAATTGCCGCCCAGCAAGGATTTTCCAGAGGGCAAAATCGCATTTCTGGCATTGGTACTTCTTATAGGTTTCCTGTATCACGCCGCCGCACTTGGGACAAGGAGACTTTAGTGTGGAAAAGTCGCCGCTGATCGTTTCGCCACGGTGAGTTTTTGCCTGCTCTACAATGTGCCCCGTCATGCCAGCGATCTCTTCCATGAACTTGTTGCGCTGAAGTTTACCCTGCTCGATCTGGCGCAGCTTGAACTCCCAATCGCCTGTCAGTTCTGGCGAGGTAAGTTCAGGCACCTTCAGGCCGCGCAATAAGGTAATCAGCGAAAATGCCTTGGCAGTGGGACGCAGTTCCCGACCTTCACGCTGGAGGTAATTTTCCGCCACCAATCCTTCGATAATCGACGCACGCGTAGCGGGGGTGCCTAGCCCTTTTGCACTCATCGCTTCCCGCAGATCTTCATCCTCCACTAACTTTCCCGCGCTCTCCATGGCGGACAGAAGCGTGGCTTCATTAAACCTGGCCGGAGGGCGAGTCTGGCTGGAAATAACCTTGATCTCTTCAGCCAAGACCCGCTCGTCCGGGTTTAGCTTAATCAACGCGGATTCATCCTCTGTGCCTCGAGCCTGCACCTCACGGCCATACACGACCTGCCAACCGGGATTGACCATCACCTTGCCTTCGGTTTTGAATGGCTCGTTCTCGACACGAGTGATGCGGGTCGTAACAAGAAATTCGGCAGCGGGGAAAAAAATAGCCAAAAAACGCTTGGTCACGAGATCGTAAAGCTTCGCTTCAGTTTCGCTCAGGGCCTTAGGCTCTAGCGAAGTCGGGATGATTGCGAAATGGTCGGAAATTTTTGCATTATTGAATATGCGCTTGTTTGGCTTAACCCAGTCCTCCTTGAGGACCTGCTTGGCGAAAATACCGTAACGGCTTTTTGCTAGTGAGCTCAAGGTCTCCTTGACAGTGTCAAGGTAGTCTTCGGGGAGGGCACGCGAGTCAGTACGCGGATACGTTAGCACCTTATGCTTTTCATATAACGCCTGGGCTAACCCAAGCGTCGTCTTGGCGGAAAAACCAAAGCGCCCGTTGGCGTCACGCTGCAAACTGGTAAGGTCGTACAGCAGCGGACAGATTTCAGTAGCAGGCTTACTTTCTTCCTTGACAACGCCCGGCTTGCCCTGGCATTTGCTGCGAACCGCCTCCGCTTCTTTCTGATCCCAGAATCTTTCAGCCTTTTGCTCACTATCCGTTTTATTTTTTGCGAAATTCTCGTCGAACCAGCGGCCGTCATATTGCCCCGAACTCGCGGCAAACTTGCCATGAACTTCCCAGTAATCGCGGGGAACGAATTTCTTGATGGTGTCTTCACGTTCAATCAGGATCGCTAGCGTCGGCGTCTGCACCCGGCCCACCGGCGTTTTATGAAACCCTCCTTCCTGAGAATTAAAGGCGGTCATGGCGCGAGTGCCGTTTATTCCTACCAGCCAGTCCGCCTCGGAGCGGCTTACCGCTGCTTCTGCCAGAGGCCGCACCGCATCGTCATCGAGCAACTTGTTAAAGCCCTCCCTAATCGAGGCCGGTGTCATCGATTGGAGCCAAAGTCGCTTCACCGGTTTGTTGGTCCCCACGTGACGTCTGATGTAGTGAAAAATAAGTTCACCTTCCCTTCCCGCGTCACAAGCATTAATAAGGGACTCTACATCCTTGCGCTTAATGAGTTTGGTTAAGAGCTTCAAGCGGGACTCGGTTTTTTCGATGGGATTGAGATCGAAATGCGGCGGAATTATGGGCAGATTGGCAAAACTCCACTTCCCCCGTTTGACCTCGTATTGTTCGGGTACGACAAGCTCAAGCAGATGGCCGACAGCTGAAGACAGCACGTATTGATCGCTCTCGAAATAGTCGGCATGCTTGGCGAACCCGCCGAGGACACGCGCAATATCGACAGCGACAGAAGGCTTCTCGGCGATAATTAAGGTTTTACCCATGAAACTTCCGTGAACGTCTGCAGATTAACGGCAGCGAGTTGTATAAGGGAGTGAATAACTGGTCACTGTCAGCTTTACGATAACAGAAATTATCGAATGCTAGGCAAGTTAAGGGAATCATAAATCCCCTCCCGCTGACAGTGGACGTTCCTAAAACTGCTGGGCAACTGATCGCGGCGCCTTCCCGTTCGTTCAGCTTATATTCATGAGGCAGGCATGGAGTGTTCATCAACAGATCTACGCAAGCCTTTGATAGCAACCGCCCGGCAAGCTTGCCACTATGCCGTCCAATTCGAACGTCAATAGCATCGCGGACACGGTTTCTACGGTCAAGCCGCTCCGGTTGGACAGGGTGTCGATATCAATGATTTCATGGCCGAGGTGCGTTAACAGCAGTGATTTTTCTTTTCCCGGTTCGTCAGTATCATTGGCGGCACCGGGTCGCGCTGACCGATAGCCCAATTCATCCAGAATGTCCTCCGCGCTTTCGACGAGTTTCGCTCCCTGCTTGATGAGCGAGTGACAGCCCTTCGCAAGAGGCGAATGGATGGAACCCGGGACGGCAAATACCTCACGTCCCTGTTCCAATGCCTGCTTTGCTGTAATGAGCGACCCACTCTGCAGCGCAGCCTCGACCACCAGACAGCCTCGACTCATGCCGCTGATAATGCGGTTGCGGCGCGGAAAATTGCTCGCGATTGCAGGTGTGCCTAACGGGAACTCGGAAATAAGCGCCCCCTGTTCAGCTAACTCATGAGCAAGTTTCCGGTTACTTGCGGGATAGACGAGATCCAGCCCTGTCCCTACCACGGCAATGCTTGAAGCGCTGCCCCGCAAACCGCCCCGATGAGCCGCAGTGTCGATGCCGAGTGCCATCCCGCTCACAATGCAGAGCCCGGCGTCACTTGTGGCTTTGGCAAAAGCTTCGGCGTTTCCAAGACCTTGCGGTGTCGCATTGCGACTTCCGACAATGGCGAGCATCTGTGAATTCAACAGTTCGCGCTTACCCTTCAGATAGAGGAGCGGCGGCGGATCCGAAATGTTGAGCAGCAGGGATGGAAAATCCGTATCAGCAAGGGTAATAATCGAATTTTGGGAATCCTCCAGCCATTTGAGCGTAGCATCGATTTTGTTTCGGTCGGCTCCCTGGACAATGCTGTGCGCGACCTTCTTTTTAACCAATCGCTCCAGGGCGGAAGTACTGGCGGAAAAAATTTGGGCGGGACTTCCAAATCCAACGAGTAACCGGCGTATTGACTCATCACCCAGACCATCAATCAGGCATAGAGCAATCCAGGACTCCATATCCTGTTGCAAATTCATTTAAGGGAACCTCTGAATAAATCCTGCCTGGGCGCGACAGCGGCCGCAAAAAATAAAACGTATAAATGATGACACGAGGTATACGGCTGTCGCGCCCCGGAGGAAATATCTTTGACGCGACACGCGAGCCACGACACTTGGTGCCTTTTGGGGAACAAAACGCCGGACTGCCGGTAATAAGCACGGTCGAAAACACGGCAGGAACCCTGCCAGGAAAACCGACTCAATTAACACACTGGGCCCAGTTAAGCTCCGGCTCCGCGTAGGCTTAAAAACGAGCTTCCTCCTCAAATCAGGATATAATTGGCTTTAGCTTGAACTTCAAAAACACCCTATCATCCATATCGTGTTTAGGGTCAATATTGCAGTGGTTAAATTCTGCATTTAGATCATTTAGTATTCAAGCCCTTTTTATGGCTCTCCTAAAAATATTGCAATATCCGGATGAGCGACTTCACACGGTAGCAGCCCCAGTACATGAAGTGACGGATGAAGTTCGCGCCCTGGTGCGCGATATGGCTGAGACAATGTATGCTGCACCTGGGATTGGTCTTGCGGCAACTCAGGTTGACATGCACTTTCGCCTCATCGTCATCGACATCTCCGAAACACACGACCAATTACTGGTATTGATCAATCCCCGAATTACCTCCCGTAGCGGTGAGTCTGACTATGAAGAAGGTTGCCTGTCGGTGCCGGGAGTATATGGCAAGGTACCGCGTTCGGAACGGATCACGGTTGAGGCGTTGGACCGAAACGGGGAGCCTTTCGCGCTTGAGGCGGAGGGCTTGCTTGCAGTGTGTATCCAGCATGAAATGGACCATTTGCTGGGAAAAGTATTCGTTGAGTACTGGTCGCGGTTAAAGCAAACACGAATTCAGGCCAGATTCAAAAAACAGCGGCGAAAGTGATGTGACACCGGGTTTTTTTGTTTCCAGCAAACGCGGACTAATCAAAGCAAAGGGGTCGATAAGCGAAGCCGTTGCGGCACTGCCCGTGGTATCCCGTTATACTTCCCCATGAAGATCATTTTCGCGGGCACGCCGCCCTTTGCCGCTGTTGCGCTCGAAGCGCTGATAGTCGCCGGATATGAAATTACGTTGGTGCTGACTCAGCCCGACCGTCCTTCCGGACGAGGCATGAAGCCCGTCGCCAGTCCGATCAAATTGCTGGCGCTACAACACCGGCTTACACTGCTGCAGCCCGCCACACTCAAGCAACCCGAGCTCCACGCGCAACTCGAAGCTGCCGACGCGGATATCATGGTTGTCGCAGCTTATGGCCTCATTCTGCCTTCCCCCGTCTTGCGCATCCCACGGCTCGGCTGCCTCAATATTCATGCTTCGTTGCTGCCGAGATGGCGTGGTGCTGCGCCTATCCAGCGAGCGCTATTGGCAGGAGATCGGGAAACTGGAATAACAATAATGCAAATGGACCAGGGTCTGGATACTGGCGCGATTTTGTTGCAGCGGGCTGTTCCGATCGCCCCGGACGATACTGCCCAAACCCTGCATGACAAACTTGCGTTGTTAGGCGCGCAGTGCATTGCCGAAGCATTAACGAATTTGCGGCAGGGAACGCTGACGGGGCTTCCTCAGGATGAGGATGCCGCAACTTATGCCCCGAAGCTGGAAAAAGACGAGGCAGAAATAAACTGGGGGGATAGCGCGCAAGCGGCTCACCGTGCGGTGCAGGCGTTTAACCCTCGTCCCGGCGCTTACGCCTGGATATCCGGGGTCCCCCTCAAAATATGGCAAGCGAGCGTCGGCGTGGATACGGGGGGTGCGCCGGGAGAAATTGTTGCGACAGGACGTGATGGAATAGCGGTTGCATGTGGCGCGGGTACACTTGTACTAGAGGTCGTGCAAAAAGCGGGCGGGAAAAAGATGAGCGCGGGAGAGTTTCTCTTGGGGCATCCGCTACGACCCGGCGATCGCTTTGAATGCCGCAAATGATTAAAACTCAGCGTCTCGCTGCTGCGACGGTGGGTAGAGTATTGGGGGGGGCAAGTTTGACGGCGGTGTTGCAGGACCTTTGGCACAACCACGCCGACCTGACCGAGCAGCAACGGGGCGCAATTCAAGATCTGAGCTACGGCGTCCTGCGCTTTTATGGTCAACTTCACGCAATACTCGGCTTGTTGCTGAAAAAGCCGCTGAAGAACAAGGACATCATCTATTTATTGCTAGTCGCCTTATACCAACTGGAATACAGCAAGGCTGCCCCGCATGCGGTTGTGGACAACGCAGTATCCGCTTCTCAAGGGGCACACGGTAGCACGGGTCTTCAGGGATTGGTCAATGCGGTACTGCGCAATTTCCTCCGCCAGCATTCGACACTCTTGCAGGAATCAAGCGAGAGCGAGGTAGGACGCTATTCTCATCCCCAATGGTGGATCGATAAGCTTCGCATCCAATATCCGGAGCGTTATCAGGCGGTACTGGAGGCGAGCAACCTTCGCCCGTCTATGACATTGAGAATCAACCGGCGAAAGACTACAGTTGCGGAATATCTAGAACGTCTCAGCCAGAGTAATATGAGTGCGCGGCTAGCGGGCGAAGATGCGCTCGAACTCGAGCAGCCAGTGCCGGTGGAAAAGCTACCTGGTTTTGGCGAGGGCTTAGTGTCGGTCCAGGATGCGGGTGCGCAACTGGCGGCCAAATTATTGGAGGTATCTGACAACGACCGGGTGCTGGATGCTTGCGCCGCTCCCGGCGGCAAAAGCGCGCACTTGTTGGAGTTGGCTGAAGTCGACTTAACTGTGCTCGACAGTGATAACAACAGATTGGCTCGCGTGACGCGCAATTTCTCTCGATTGGGATTGAAAGCCCATCGAGTAATTCATAGCGATGCCTCGCAACCTGCGCAGTGGTGGGATGGAAATCAATTCGACCGCATTCTGGCTGATGTTCCTTGCTCTGCTTCGGGAGTTACGCGTCGTCATCCGGATATCAAATGGCTAAGGCGCGAAAGCGACCTTTCGCAGTTTGCCGCAAAGCAACGGGAAATCCTCGAGGCGCTGTGGCCGATGCTGAGCAGGGGTGGTAAATTACTCTACGTCACCTGTTCGGTATTTACCGAGGAAAACGGGCTGCAAGTGGAAGAGTTTTTGCGCCGCCATGCGGATGCACGGACGCTGCCCCTTTCCCGGGCTGAAATAACTGACGGGCAACTACTGCCCGATTCCCATCACGACGGTTTCTTTTATGCTCTGGTGCTTAAAGTCTGACGCCTTTCATGTCTTTCGGCAGCTGCGCGTGGCGTTGGTCGTGCTGCTGACCCTAGCGCTGCTGCCGGCGGGCATAGCTCATGCGGAAGGCGGCATACAGGTGAAGTTGGTGACGGTGGAAGCTGCCGAAGAAGGATATCAGTTCGACGCCGATTTCGAGATTACGCTCAATCACAAGTTGGAACACGCACTTGAGAAGGGCATCGTGCTGTATTTTGTGACTGAACTCAACCTGGTAAGTGCACGTTGGTATTGGCTGGACGAGAGAGTCGCCCAAAGCAGGGTGCGGGAAGGGTTGAGCTACTACGCGCTAACCCGTCAATACCGCTTGAGCAGAGGAACGTTTTCGCAGAACTTCGGTACCCTCAAGGAAGCCCTGCAAGCGCTCGGCCGTGTACGCAACCGTCCAATCATTCCAAGTAACGGGCTCAGGCCCGACATGGAATACACCGTGGAAATGCGCATGCGTCTGGATATATCGGCGCTGCCCAAACCGTTTCAAGTGGAAACGCTGGGATCAAGAGAGTGGGACTTGAGTACCGGCATGATACGGTGGAGTACGAGACTGCCATCGCCTAAGGAATCCCAGAAATCGACCGTAGAGAGCGCTACTCATAAAATCGGGATATTCGAACGATATACGAAACACGTCGCGGCGCTCGCACCCGTGCTGGTTGCGCTATCCGGGAGTGCCACCCTTTGAGCGGTCGGTTTTACCGTAACCTTAAACGGGCAGGTTTCGCTGGCTGCTTGCTTTTTCACGCACTAAGCGCAGGGAAACCGCCGTTTCTCGCCTCGCACTGGTCCCGTTATGTAACGCTGCGTCGCGTACACGCGCTTTTCCAACGCTTCCGCCCTAGCCAACCGTGAAATACGTCATCATCATCAGCGCCGGACTGGGTGCAGTCATGCTTTTTCTACTGGCTAGTGCAGGAGCTGATACCGATCTGTTCGAACGCAAATACAGGCTTCTGATCCGGCTTAATGTCGGCTTCGTGCTGTTTCTGATGGGCGTAGTAGGGTATTTGTTATGGAGACTCAGACGCAGGCTGAATGCGGGCGTATTCGGTTCGAGACTGGCGCTGCGCCTGCTGCTGATCTTTTCACTAATGGCCGTTCTTCCGGGTGCGCTGGTGTATGCCGTATCGGTACAATTTCTAGGGAAAAGTATCGAATCCTGGTTCGATGTCAAGGTCGACCGGGCGCTGGAAGGTGGCCTGAATCTGGGACGCAAAATCCTCGACAACCGTTTGGAGGAATTGCGTTACATGGCCGGGGCTGCGGCCGTGACGCTATCCGCCTCCGATCCGCTAGTGCCGGCGCTCAATAAACTCCTCGAGCAATCACAGGTACAGGAAGCAACGCTGTTCAACCAGGATGGGAGCGTGCTGGCTTCCACGGATGAGAACAGTTCCGGGCGTGTTCCAGAAGCATTAAGCATGGAAACCATGCGTGAAGTTCAAATGGAAAAATTACACAGCTCGGTTGAGTCGATTCCTGACAAGGGTTTGTATTTAAGGGTTCTCGCGTTAATCGATCCGCGGGGCCCGACGGAAAATGCCCACGTCCTGCAACTGCTCCAACAGGTACCTGAACCGCTGGCCGAAGATGCAGAGATCGTGCAGGCTGCGTATCGCGATTACCAGGAATTGCTCCTATCGCGGGAAGGATTGAAAAGCCTTTATGGGGTGACACTCACGCTCGCGCTGCTGCTCTCCCTCTTCTCCGCTTTGGCCGCAGCATTTCTTATCAGCGAGCGTCTAAGCGCGCCTCTGGGTATGCTGGCTGAAGGCACCCGAGCAGTTGCCCAGGGCGACTTCAGCAGACGCCATCCAGTGCGAAGCCGGGATGAATTGGGCGTGTTGACCGAATCATTCAATCTTATGACTCAGCAGTTGGAAGAAGCCCGCATGACTGCACAGCGCAACCAACAGGAGGTGGAAAGTGCGAGAGCTTACCTGGAAAACATATTGGCCAACCTTTCGTCCGGAGTGCTGGTATTTGATAAAGGCCTGCGCATGCGCACCGCGAATTTAAGCGCCGAACAAATCCTGAATGTGTCCTTGTCCGGCCTGAAGGGTCTGACTATCGCCGAGTGCGCAGCGCGCCAACCTCGACTGATATCGTTCATCACGGGGATTCTTGAAGGATTCCGCTCTGAAAATAGGGAGGAATGGCAATGCCAGGTAGAACGCCCACGAGACGGCGTCCACCAAGTCTTGCTGTTGCGGGGGACCCGTCTGCCCCAGGTTTCGGGGGGGGGTGGCGTCGTCGTCTTCGACGATGTCACCAACTTGTTACAGGCTCAGCGCATTGCCGCGTGGGGAGAGGTCGCGCGACGCCTGGCGCACGAAATCAAAAACCCTCTGACTCCGATACAACTCTCCGCCGAACGCGTGCAGCACAAGCTCGCGGGGAGGCTCAGCAAGGAGGATGCGCAAATCCTGAAGCGATCTACTGACACAATTGTTAACCAGGTTGAAGCCCTTAAAAAGATGGTGAATGAGTTCAGCGAGTACGCCCGCGCGCCGGAACTGGAATTTCATTTACTGGATCTCAACGCTTTGGTGCGGGAAGTGCTTGCGCTGTACGAGGCCTCCAGCGCAGTCGTGTCCGACGTTCCACAACCGCATATCGACCTGGCACTGGCTTCAGATTTACCGGCGGTAAGAGGAGACTCCGCGCGTTTGCGGCAAGTTATCCACAATCTCTTGCAGAATGCGCTGGATACGCTTGCAGGCACACTTGATCCAGCAATCATGGTACGAACGGAGATCGTACCGGAAGGGGTGCGGTTCAGCGTAAGTGACAACGGAGGAGGCTTCCCTGAACAAGTCAAAGCGCGAGTGTTCGAGCCCTATGTAACGACGAAAACAAAAGGCACCGGTCTGGGTCTGCCTATCGTCAAGAAAATAGTTGAAGAACATAGTGGTACGATAAAAATTGAAAATATCCGACCCCGCGGCGCACGGATCGCAATTACCCTCCCGGTTTTGATGAGTGAGGGTGTGACGGCCTACCGGGAAGCCAAATGACTTTCCCTGGCCCTAACATCAAACAAGAGATAATCACACATATCGTCAGTGAGACCTGGCTGTTGAAATATGAGTAACAATACAATTCTGGTCGTTGATGATGAGATCGGCATACGTGAGTTGTTGTCGGAAATCCTGCGTGACGAAGGTTATCGGGTCGCGCTGGCGGAGAATGCCGGGCAGGCGCGGAGCTGGCGTAAGCAGGCTCGGCCCGATCTTGTTTTGCTGGATATCTGGATGCCGGACACCGACGGCATCACCCTGCTGAAAGAATGGGCGAGCAGCGGATTGCTCACGATGCCGGTAGTGATGATGTCAGGGCATGGCACCATCGATACGGCGATAGAAGCAACTCGCATGGGTGCATCCGGCTATCTTGAGAAGCCCGTGCCCTTACAGAAGCTGCTGAGCACCGTAGGACGCGCCCTGCGGGGAGGCCAACCGAACCCTCGGATGACGCTTCCTCTCGCCAGTCTGGGCAAGGGGCCCATCATCGCCGACCTGAAAAAAAGACTGGAACAGGTAGTCAACCTTAGAGCTCCCCTCCTGCTCACCAGTGAACCGGGAACCGGTGTGGATGTCTGCGCACGGTTTCTGCACCGGCCCAATACGCCCTGGGTGGAGCCCGATACGCTCACCACTCTCGCGAATGCTCCGTTTGACTTGCTTGAGCAGGCAAAAGGCGGATTGCTTTTCCTCAAGGAAATCGGAGATCTTAACAGGCTGGCTCAAAAGGGATTACTGCTGCTGTTAGGCAAACTGGAAAAGTATAACGTACGACTGGTGTGCGTCACTTCGACCCCGCTGGCGGAGCTCGCCGCGCAAGGCGGTTACGACACGAGGCTTTATGAACTCTTGAGCGGTCTTTGCATAAATGTTCCCGCGTTAAGGGAGCACAGGGAGGATATTCCCGAGCTCGCAACCCAGATACTTTCCCGCGATATCGAGTCGGGCGAAGCTCCTCTGCGGCAATTCAGCACGGCCGCGCTTAATTGCTTACGCAATCACGACTGGCCCGGCAATCTCGCGCAACTCACCGGTATCGTGCATTCGCTCGCATTAACCTGTGCTGGCGACGAGATATCGGCCGATGACGTTAAACAGATACTTGCGTCTTCCTCGCCCCCACAGGCAGTGGGGGGCATCCCGCTCAACCTTCCGTTACGTGAAGCACGTGATATGTTTGAGAAGGCCTACTTTGAACAGCTCATAGACCAGGAAAACGGCAACATGACCCGGGTCGCGGAACGCGCCGGATTGGAACGCACGCATCTTTACCGCAAGCTCAAGCTGTTGGGGCTCAAATTGCGGAGTCACTGAAGAATTAATGACTGTTATCGCGCTGCCATGCATATTTCGCCCGCTTCCACCGAGACTGCCCTAGATTGTCATATTGTCTGACATCGTATCTTAAGCGATAATAGTGGCTTTGCCGACCCGCACCGCTACCCGGGTTAGGGAGCGGTGTTTTTATGTGCCTTATCTGTAGAACAAGGGAGTCCGTGGTCATGGGAACATTTAGAGATTTTGACGCGCCGGTTTTCAAAAACCTTACCAGCGCTATTCGTGCACTGGCCATGGATGCCGTGCAAAAAGCCAATTCGGGTCACCCCGGCATGCCGATGGGTATGGCAGAAATAGCTGAGGTGTTGTGGATTCATCACTTGCGCCACAATCCCGCAAATCCAGAGTGGGCTGACCGCGATCGGTTCGTGCTGTCCAACGGACATGGCTCGATGTTGATCTATGCCTTGCTGCACCTGACGGGCTATGACCTGCCGATGGAGGAGATCAAACGCTTCCGGCAGCTTCACTCCAAAACACCAGGCCATCCGGAGTATGGATACACCCCTGGTGTGGAAACCACTACCGGACCGTTGGGGCAGGGGATTACAAATGCAGTGGGTATGGCGCTTGCGGAAAAAATCCTGGCTACAGAGTTTAACCGCCCCGGCTTTGATATCGTCAACCACTATACTTACGTATTCTTGGGTGATGGCTGTCTGATGGAAGGCATTTCCCATGAAGCCTGCTCTCTGGCGGGTACGCTTGGATTAGGTAAGCTGATCTGCTTTTACGACGACAATGGTATCTCGATAGATGGGCACGTGGAAGGATGGTTTACCGACGACACACCCAAGCGCTTCGAAGCATACGGCTGGCATGTGGTGCCTGATGTCAACGGGCACGATCCGGTAGCAATAGAGGCCGCTATCGAAGCCGCCAAGCAGGCTGGCGACAAACCATCGATGATCTGTTGCAAAACGGTAATCGGCATGGGTTCCCCCAATAAGGCCAATACTCACGAGGTTCATGGCGCGGCGCTGGGCGACCTGGAAATTGCCGCAACGCGGCCCCATATCGGGTGGAATTATCTGCCGTTTGAAATTCCAGCCGACGTTTATGAAATGTGGGACGCCCGTTCCAAAGGCCAAGGGCTGGAGGATGAATGGAACCGCAGGTTTGCTGAGTATTCCGAGAAATATCCCGCCGAGGCAGCCGAGTTCACGCGGCGCATGGGCGGCGACTTGCCGGACGACTGGAGCGAACACGTAGAAGGACTGATCGCCCGGGTAAATGCGAAGGAAGAAACCATTGCCAGCCGCAAGGCCTCGCAAAACGCCATTGAAGGTATTGCCCCGGCATTGCCCGAACTGGTCGGCGGCTCCGCAGATCTGGCCGGGTCCAATCTTACCCTTTGGTCAGGCTCCAAAGGCATAACCCAAAAAAATGGTGGCAACTATATATACTATGGTGTGCGGGAATTCGGCATGAGCGCCATGATGAACGGGATGTCGTTGCATGGCGGCATTATCCCCTACGGGGCGACCTTCCTCATGTTTTCCGAATATGCTCGCAACTCGTTGCGTATGGCGGCGCTGATGAAAATTCGTTGCCTTTTCGTATACACCCACGATTCGATCGGGTTGGGCGAGGACGGCCCCACGCATCAACCCGTAGAGCAGACTGCAACCCTGCGCTATATTCCCAACATGAATGTGTGGCGTCCCTGCGATACGGTCGAGTCGACCGTTGCCTGGGCACGCGCGATTGAACGCAGGGATGGCCCTTCGATTCTGATTTTCAGCCGACAAAACCTTCCTTTCCAGAAACGTGATGCAGCGCTGATCAAGCAGATTGACAAGGGAGGCTACATTCTGTCGGAAGCTGCGGACGGAAAACCCCGGGCAGTCATTATCGCCACCGGATCTGAAGTTGCGTTGGCTATGATGGCGCAAAAAGCGCTCGCGGAGACCGGCATTCAGGTACGCGTTGTGTCCATGCCCTGCACGAATGTGTTCGACAAGCAGGATCAGGAGTATAAGGATAGCGTTTTGCCCAAGGGCATAGGACGCGTTGCGGTGGAGGCAGGTATCACCGATTACTGGCGGAAATATGTGGGGCTTGAAGGCGCGGTTGTCGGGATTGATACATTTGGCGAGTCAGCGCCGGCAGGGGAACTTTTCAAGCACTTCGGCTTCACTGTTGAGAATGTGGTGAAAGCCGTAAATAGCGTACTTTAGGCCAAGCCAAGTGTTAATTTCGACGCGACCGAGCCCTTCCTACGCCTGAGTTTCTTTTTTCTATCCAAGGAGTTTAAAAAAATGACAATCAAAGTCGGTATCAATGGTTTTGGCCGCATCGGACGAATGGTATTCCGTGCGGCGGTACAAAATTTTCCGGACATTGACATCGTCGCTATCAACGATCTGCTCGAGCCCGACTACCTGGCTTACATGCTGCAGCATGATTCCGTGCATGGACGCTTCAAGGGCGACGTCTCGGTGGAGGGAGATACTCTGGTCGTCAATGGAAAGAAAATTCGTCTCACCGCAGTTAAGGACCCCGCTGAACTGAAATGGGGAGAAGTTGGCGCCGACGTTGTCATTGAATCCACCGGCCTTTTTCTCACCAAGGAAAGCTGCCAGAAGCACATCGCGGCCGGCGCGAAGAAAGTCATCATGTCGGCTCCCTCGAAAGATGACACGCCCATGTTCGTGTATGGCGTAAACGATAAAACATATGACGGGGAACCCATTATTTCCAATGCTTCGTGCACCACTAACTGCCTGGCCCCCATCGCCAAGGTGTTAAACGATGCCTTTGGCATCAAGCGCGGATTAATGACGACGGTTCATGCGGCGACCGCCACCCAGAAAACTGTCGATGGGCCATCGAACAAGGACTGGCGCGGAGGACGTGGTATCCTCGAGAATATCATTCCGTCATCGACCGGCGCGGCGAAAGCCGTGGGCAAGGTTATCCCTGAATTGAACACCAAACTCACCGGTATGGCTTTCCGCGTGCCGACTTCGGATGTTTCGGTGGTGGACCTCACCGTTGAGCTGAATAAGGATGCCAGTTACGAAGACATCTGTGCAGCGATGAAGAAGGCCTCGGAAGGGCCGATGAAGGGAATACTCGGATACACCGATGAGAAGGTCGTTTCTACGGATTTCCGTGGGGACAGCTGTACTTCCATCTTCGATGCGGAGGCGGGTATGGCCTTGGACGACAGCTTCGTTAAAGTCGTGTCCTGGTACGATAACGAGTGGGGCTATTCCAGCAAGATTTTGGAAATGGCCCGGGTTGTCTCAGCTAAATAATCCGTCCGAAACGAAGGGCAGGGATTGAAGTAATTCTCACCAATCCCTCCCCACGCCTCTATTCCTTCGATAGGAAGGAAAGTCCATAGTCATCCTTATACCATCCCAAATCTGGAGTCATCAGTGTCCGTCATAAAAGTCACCGACCTCGATCTTAAGGGCAAGCGCGTTTTTATTCGAGCCGATCTAAACGTACCCGTAAAGGAGGGCAAGGTAACCTCCGACGCGCGTATTGCAGCTTCCATGGCGACCATCAACTATTGCCTTCAGCAGGGGGCCAAAGTGATGGTCACCTCACACCTGGGCCGCCCCGAAGAGGGCGTATGGTCTGAAGAAAATTCCCTCAAGCCGGTTGCCGACAACATCGCTGCCCGCCTAGGCAAGCCCGTACGTTTAATCAAGGATTGGGTAGAAGATGATTTCGAAATAGCGGATGGCGAACTGGTGGTCCTGGAAAACTGCCGCATCAATAAGGGCGAGAAAAAAAATCTCGATGAGACTGCGCGAAAATATGCCCAGCTATGCGACGTGTTCGTAATGGATGCCTTCGGAACCGCGCACCGCGCCGAAGCGTCGACCTACGGCATCGCCAAATATGCCCCCGTTGCCTGTGCCGGAATTCTCCTGACAGAAGAGCTCGAAGCCCTCACCAAAGCCCTCCTGAACCCTGCGCGGCCCATGATAGCGATCGTGGGGGGTTCGAAGGTCTCGACAAAGCTCACAGTATTGGAGTCGCTTTCGGAGAAGGTAGATCAACTGGTGGTAGGGGGGGGCATAGCGAATACGTTCCTCAACGCTGCGGGAAAGAACGTGGGAAAATCGTTATGCGAAGACGATCTCGTCCCAACCGCAAAAATGCTTATGGATAAGATGGCGAAACGCGATGCCAGGATACCAATCGCAGTGGACGTCGTGGTCGGAAAGAAATTTGATGCGAACGAACCAGCAATATTGAAAGATGCGGATTCCGTGTCCGATGACGAAATGATTTTTGACATCGGCCCGAAAAGTGCGCAAGAGTTGGCCGACATCATCATGAAAGCCGGTACGGTTGTGTGGAATGGGCCGGTTGGGGTATTTGAGTTCGATCAGTTCGGCGCGGGAACGCGCACGGTTGCCATGGCGATTGCGGAAACCAAGGCGTTCACCCTCGCTGGTGGCGGCGACACCATCGCTGCGATTCAGAAGTACGATATCTATGACAAGGTATCTTATATATCGACTGCCGGGGGCGCATTTTTGGAATTTCTGGAAGGAAAGAAGCTGCCTGCTGTGGAGATACTCGAACAGCGGGCTGGTGAGAAGCGCAGCTGACGGCTGCGTGTCCACTGCCCTCCTATAAAATATGATTCGAAGAACAAAAATAGTCGCAACACTTGGCCCCGCATGCAAGGATCCCAAGGTTCTTGAGCGAATGATTAATGCCGGGGTCGACGTCGTCCGTATCAATTTTTCTCACGGCACACGGGAAGAACACATCGAATATGCTGAATTGACCCGATCCCTGGCACGGGCCGCAGGTCATGCCGTAGGTGTGCTCGCAGATTTGCAGGGCCCAAAAATCCGTATCGGCAAATTTGAATCCGGCAAGATTTTTCTAAAGACCGGCGATAAATTCATACTGGACGCCGAGTGTGCCTTGGGTGATCAGCAACGGGTAGGGCTGGATTATAAGGAGCTGCCGAACGATGTAGAAACCGGCGCCACACTGATGCTGGACGATGGCCGTATCGTACTCGGTGTTTCAGAGGTTGTGGGAGGCCAAGTATATTGCGTGGTTGAGCAAGGCGGTATCTTGTCCAACAATAAGGGTATCAACCGCAAGGGCGGCGGACTTACCGCGCCTGCCCTTACCGGCAAGGATGTGGAAGATATCAAAACTGCAGCAGCGCTTAAAGCCGACTATCTCGCCGTATCGTTCCCCCGCTCAGGTGACGACATGCGCTGGGCGCGGGACGTAATGCGGGACGCGGGTGGCAAGAGCCTGCTGATGGCGAAGATCGAGAGATCGGAGGCGATTCTTGCGCTGGATGATATATTGTTGGCTTCCGACGCTATCATGGTGGCGCGTGGAGATCTTGCTGTGGAAGTAGGTGACGCGGTCGTGCCTGCGCTACAGAAGCGCATGATCCGAACCGCTCGCGCCAACAATAAACTGGTGGTGACTGCCACGCAAATGATGGAATCAATGGTCAGCAGTCCGATTCCAACCCGCGCAGAAGTATCCGATGTAGCGAACGCGGTGCTGGATGGTACCGACGCAGTAATGCTTTCAGCCGAATCCGCGTCGGGACAGTACCCCGTAGAAGCGGTTGCAGCTATGGCTAGAGTCTGCCTGGAAGCAGAAAAGGAGTATCTGGTAAGCGGCGAAAACCGCCGGCTGCAGGGGGAGCTTCCAGAAACTATAGAAGAGGCCATCGCCCGCGCCACCATGTTCACCGCAGGTGGCTTGAAAATCCGCGCAATCGCGGCGCTTACGCAGAGCGGAAGAACGGTATTATTAATGTCGCGCAGAAGTTCGAATGTTCCTATATTCGCTCTCAGCCCGCAAGAAGATACTCGCCGTAAGATGACATTGTTCCGGGGCGTCTACCCGGTAAAGTTCGGTGGCGGCTCGAACGATCCTGAAATCATATTGAACCATGCTGAAAACGAACTGCTCAAGCGTGGCGTGGTACGGAACGGTGACCTGATCCTCATGACCATTGGCGAGCCAGTGGGGAAGGCGGGAGGAACCAATACCATGAAAATTGTCAAGGTAGGCGAGTACCGAAAGGCGTGAGGGAATAAGCAGAAGGCGGCGTATCGATTCCTGCCTTAATCACGGACAGTTCACCGTTTACGATTTACCATACACTGATTCTAACCTGAAGGAGGCTCTAATGGCACTCGTATCACTGCGTCAACTTTTGGATCATGCAGCGGAAAACGCCTATGGTCTGCCCGCTTTCAACGTCAATAACCTTGAGCAGATCCAGGCTATCATGCAAGCAGCCGATGAATGTGACAGCCCGGTGATCATGCAAGGTTCCGCTGGCGCGCGAAAGTATGCCGGTGAGGCTTTCTTACGCCACCTTATCGCCGCGGCGGTGGAGGCTTATCCGCATATTCCCATCGTCATGCATCAGGACCACGGCGCGTCCCCGGCGGTATGCATCAACGCCATTCGGAGCGGATTTTCAAGTGTAATGATGGACGGCTCACTGATGTCGGATGCCAAGACGCCATCTTCTTACGAATATAACGTCGAAGTTACAGCCAAGGTAGTAGACATGGCCCATGCTGTCGGGGTCTCCGTCGAAGGCGAGCTGGGCTGCCTGGGCTCGCTTGAGTCCGGAATGGGAGAAGCTGAAGACGGTCACGGAGCCGAGGGCAAGCTGTCTCATGACCAACTGCTGACCGATCCGGAGCAGGCCGCCGACTTCGTCAAGCAAACGGGGGTGGATGCATTGGCCATTGCCATCGGAACCTCGCATGGAGCGTATAAATTCACGCGCAAGCCCACTGGCGATATTCTCGCAATCCAGCGCGTCAAGGAAATTCACCAGCGCATTCCCAACACTCACCTCGTTATGCATGGGTCCAGTTCAGTACCACAAGATTGGCTCGATATCATCCGCGAGTATGGCGGGGATATGAAAGAGACTTACGGGGTTCCAGTAGAGGAAATTCAGGAAGGCATTAAGCACGGCGTCCGTAAAATAAATATCGATACCGATATCCGCCTTGCGATGACTGGCGCAATCCGCCGCCATCTTGCCAAAAACAAAAGCGAATTCGATCCGCGCAAATATTTCAAGGATGCAACTGCAGCGGCAAAAGATATTTGCAAGGCCCGCTTTGAAGCATTTGGATGCGCAGGGCAGGCCGGCAAGATCAAAGCGATCTCGCTTGAGAACATGGCGACCAAATATACCAAGGGTGAGCTGAAAGCCGTTATTAAATAGTTAAGAAGAAAAACCGAGCTGGTCCAGACAGGCTATGCCTGTTGTGGACCAGCAACTAAGGGGATTAAAGTCAGGGTTGATTGATTTTTTTGAGAAAATCCGGTCGTCAACTCCGTCTCATTCTATAAAGCCTTCTCGCTCGATTGGGCTAGGGGACCGCACCTGCCGGTCCGTGGTGCGGAGAGTTGCTCAACCAAACATCGTGGCTAAGCACATTTCCGTATGCAGCCAGTTATTGCCAGAATGGATCAGTCTTGTAAAAAGATTTCCATGCACGACCCAGCTCCCGCTTTTTTTTCAGCGCTAGGCACGCGCCCCAGCCGAGTGTGACACCAATCGCTTGCTGCACAGCAAGGTCATCTTCGCAACCCGGCAGTTCCCCGAGCAAGCGTTCCATGGTGGCGACATCGTTCATTTTTCCAAGAATATCCTGGAGCTTGGTTAGCGACTGACTATAACACCGGGGCGCTTCGTCGGGATATAGTCCGACGAAAAACTCTATTGCGTACCGCTGCTTCTTGATCGCGATACGCAGCCGATGCAATTCTCTAACGCCGGAACCCTTCAGTTTTCTACCGTGTTTCTTCAATTTGTCATGACGGCGGGTCAGCAGTTCCCCCGCAAATTCTTCTAAGCTTTTTTCACGACTATCACTTTCCAACTCGTCCCGTAAATGAGAGCCCGCCAAGGATGATCCCGACTCTGCGCTTATCCGCTCGCCCAGCTTCAACATCATTTTTATGTACCGTTTTGACTCCACTGCGCCGCGCCCGAGGCTGGCATAATGCAAACGTCGTTGCTCGCATTGGTCCCGTAGCGCCAACATGCCAGAGTGTTGTGGAAACGCGCTCAAAATAAGAGGTAATGTTTCAGTTACGAAAACGTCCCAATCCCGGGCGGAGCCGATTTGCCGTGCAAGCCATCTCAACTCCCGCGCTATAGAATTAGAGTCGGTTGCGAATAGCGGAGAAAAAATACTCAAGGCTGAACGCTGCCTCCGAACGGCAACACGCATCTGGTGCAAGTATTCAACATCCCGACCTTCGAGCATACCAGACTCATTACTAAGTAAATGATTGAGACAGCTCGCTGTGATGGCGCCAAACGCACTGCCTAAGCTCATTCCGGGACGCAGATTCACAGGTGATGCCTTTTGGGGTAGCCATTCGGAACCGGCGGCAAGCGCATACCCCCGCTCCGCCTTGCTCCTATTCTCGAGCCTGAAGGGAATAACAGCGAGCAAGTCCACGGCGAGCTGGAACAATGAAGCGGAACTGCCCGATTTTAGTTCCAGTTCAATTTCTGAAAAGGATATGCTTGCATCGCCAGCCGTAATTGTCCCGCGATCGAGACAGAACTCTACCTCGCCGCTGGCAAGCCGCAAAATGCGTTTGCTACGGTTGAACTCGGTAGTAAATATAGGATGCAAACTCTCGCGCAGCCTGGCGTTATCAAACAAGCTGAGGACTGCAGGATCGGAAATTTTGGTGAGATCGGGTCGCGCGTGCAGTACGGGGACCTCCCATTCATATCGCTGGTGCAATCCGGCCGTGGCCTCACCCTTCCCTTTGATGGTCTGCACCCAGCGCTTACCGTCACGGCGCAGGCGCAGTGCAATATCCTTAAGCCTGAGGTCATGGCTACCGGTATCGTAGTAAACGCTGTAGAGTTTTTGGTTAACAGCGGGAGAGATACTCAGGGACTTTATTAACCGCCTACGCTGCAAGCGACTGACATCGGCCGCACGCACCCGCAATTTAAGCTCGATTTCGGTGTACATGGCTCCTGTATTACTAGAAATCTCGAAGGCATTCGGCCCGCCGTTCAATACCGCTCGCCGAATTCGAAGGCTGGCACGTTTATCGTGCACCTCGCCTCGGTGTGCAAACGGAGTGCTCCTAGAGGAAGATAAAAGTCGCCAGCTGATCAAGCGTGACGTTGCGTGTCCTGCGTCGTCCTGCTGCCTCAGCCTTATTTCGCGGCCGCCAGTTCCGTAAGCAATGCCTCCTGTGCGCACAGTTTCTGCCCTTTGCGGCCGGTTTTGAGATGGTAGTTACCTTCGCCGTCCATTTCCCATGCCTGCGTGTTGTCCTTGAGATATACGTTAAGGCCCTCTGTAAGGACTCGCTTTTTCAATTTCGGCTCCAGAACCGGAAAACATATCTCTATTCGGCGAAAGAAGTTCCGATCCATCCAGTCCGCGCTGGAAAGGTATATGGCGTGTGTTCCATCACCTCGAAAGTAAAAAATCCTGCTATGTTCGAGAAAGCGCCCTATTATCGAACGCACTCGGATATTTTCCGACAATCCTTTGACGCCCGGACGTAGTGCGCACACTCCACGAACGATAAGGTCGATCTTAACCCCCGCTCCTGAGGCGGCGTAAAGCGCCTTGATGATCTGCGGCTCAAGCAGCGCATTCATTTTTGCAATAACGCGAGCGGGTTTCCCCGAGTTGGCGCACTGAACTTCACGATTGATTGCTGCGAGTATCTGGCTGTGGAAGCTGAACGGCGATTGCCATAGATGTTTTAACTTTCCCGCCTTCCCGAGGCCCGTCAGTTGCATGAATACTTCGTTCACGTCGGCGCAGATTTCCTCATGGCAGGTAAAGAGTCCGAAATCCGTGTAGAGCCGGGCGGTACTCGCATGATAATTACCCGTTCCCAAATGGACGTAACGCCGCAGCTTGCCCTCTTCACGCCGCACCACCATTGACATCTTGGCATGAGTCTTAAGCGCGACCACACCATATACTACGTGCGCTCCGACCTCCTCCAGGCGGCCCGCCCAATTGATATTGGCCTCCTCATCGAAACGAGCCAGAAGCTCCACCACGACGGTCACCTCTTTGCCACTACTCGCCGCAGCGATAAGCGCCGCCATTACCAGGGAATCAGTTCCCGTTCGGTATACTGTCTGCTTGATGGCAACTACGTCGGGGTCGGTTGCAGCCTGCTGGAGAAAATGAATAACCGGCTGAAATGATTGAAAAGGATGATGCAACAGAATATCGTTCCTTCGTATCATCTGGAAAATATCCGCTGCTTTTTTCTTTTGCAGCGTTACCGGCAGGCCAGGAATGAAGGGCCGAAACTTCAAGGCGGGTCGTGCGATACGGTCAGGCACCTGCATCAGCCGCACCAGGTTTACCGGTCCTTCTACCTGGTAGAAGTCGTCTCGAGAAAGATCAAGTTGTTCCAGTAAAAAATCTGACATGTGCTGAGGACAATTGTCCGCCACTTCCAGCCGTACCGCGTTGCCTAGATGTCGTTGAGGCAACTCGCCCTGGAGAGCGATCCGCAAGTTTTTTACCTCTTCCTCATCCACAAACAAATCGCTGTTGCGCGTCGCGCGGAATTGGTAGCAGCCCAGCACACTCATACCGGAAAATAGCTCCCCTACGTGGGCGTGCAAGATCGACGATAGGAACACGAAGTTATATTCGGAGGTGCTGATTTCGCCGGGAAGCTGAATTACGCGTGGTAACACCCGCGGCGCCTGAACGATGGCTGTTCCGGAACTGCGCCCGAAAGCGTCCTTGCCTTCCAGTTCAACCGCGAAATTCAAGCTTTTGTTAAGCACTCGCGGAAAAGGATGTGAAATATCAAGACCTATAGGAGTAAGTACCGGCATCAGTTCCCGAAAGAAATAGGCCTTGATCCACTCGCGTTGAACGTCATTCCAGGCGGAACGGCGGAGAAAATGGATGCCCTCGCTTGCGAGCCCAGGCAGAATTTCCTGGTTCAATAATTGATACTGGCGCGCGACCAGTTCATGCGTCTGCTCGGATACCAACTTGAACACCTGATGCGGCACCATGCCGTCAGGTCCAAATCCGGGCGTATCCAGCTTCATCTGCTCTTTCAGGCCCGCAACGCGTATCTCGAAAAACTCATCGAAATTACTGCTGACGATGCAGAGAAACTTCAGGCGTTCCAGCGACGGAGTGGCTTTATTCTCCGCCTGTGCAAGAACTCGCCGGTTGAAGGCTATCTGACCTAACTCCCGATTAAGAAACTCGGTGCCAGCTGAGGCATTTGTCATCGGGATAATAATCACCGCTTAGACAACGTTGACGAAAGGGGCGAAACGCCGTGCTTTTCTTTTTCTTTGTAATACTTCACGTCGCGGGTGGCACATAGCCCAGCGGCTGCTCTGCTCCACTCCCGAAGAAATACGCCTCTAGCTGTTCGGCCAAGTATTTTCGAGCCTTAATATCTGAGAGGTTCAGGCGGTTTTCGTTAACTAGCATCGTCTGATGCTGAATCCAGCCAGCCCACGCTTCCTTGGAGACGTTGTCGAAAATACGTTTCCCCAATTCGCCCGGATAAGGTTGAAAATCCAGTCCTTCCATTTCCCTCCCCAATTTGATGCATTTTACCAATCTCGCCATTAGATTTTCTCCAAATGGATAGCGAATGAAATTCAATCTAAGGGTGGAGCCTCTTAAGCTGCGGCGGGACCAAGGGGTGAGCGTAAGCTCACCGTAGCCCCGCCTCCGTGTTCCGGTATTTCCACAACAGCTAAAGCTGCTTAACGAACACCTTCGAACGCCGCTGATAATTGTATAGCCCCTGCTTTGCTCTCGGTAATTCGCCTACCCCGGTTTCAACAAATCCGCGTTCAACAAACCAATGGGCGGTTCGAGTTGTCAACACGAACAGTTTCTTGCTCCCTAACGATCTTGCTTTACCCTCGATGTTTTTGAGCAACGCGTCGCCGCACCCCGCGCTGCGATAATCGGAATGAACCGTAAGGCACGCAAGTTCGGTCGCATTGTCGTCAGGAAAGGGATAGAGGGCCGCGCAACCGATTATTATGCAATCGTGCTCGACTACCACAAAGCGTGCAATTTCCATTTCCAGCAATTCACGATTACGGCGCACCAAGGTTCCATCGGCTTCGAGCGGTTCTATCAATTGCAGTATCGCGCCGACATCCTCTATCCTTGCGTCTCTTAAATTCTGGAGGGGACCCTCCGATATCATGGTTCCAATACCGCTGTGAGTGAATAACTCCAGCAGCATTGCGCCGTCCACGTGGCGACTGATGAGGTGAACACGCGATACGCCGCGCTCACAAGCTTGCAAAGCAAAGGGCAGGTACAGTTGAACGTCCTCGGAGAGCCTGGCACCCTGGCTCGCTGATTCGCGAAGCAGCGCTTTGCCTTCGGCCACAGTCAACTCGCGCAACAGTACCGCCTCGGAGCACTCGGAATTTCTTTTTTCAATTCCCTCGGGATCCATCAAAAAGATGAGTTTTTCCGCTTTGAGCGCGATGGCGGTTTCGGCGGCCACATTTTCCAGAGTCAAATTAAAAATTTCGCCGGTCGGTGAATAGCCTAGCGGGGAAAGCAGCGCGACTTCGCCTTGCTCCAGCCGCGCCCGGATCGCCGCGGTATCTACTTTGCGGACCTCCCCGGTATGCATCAGGTCGATACCCTCGATAATCCCGACCGGGCGGGCGGTGACAAAGTTTCCGCTGGCCACACGAATAGCAGCATTCGCCATGGGTGAATTGGGCAATCCCATTGACAGCAAGGCCTCAATTTCGACCCGAACGCGTCCTATTGATTCTTTTACGCATTGCAGCGTATCCGCGTCGGTGACTCGCATTCCTCTGATATAAATCGTCTGGAGACTGCGTTCGCCTAGTCGGGATTCAATTTGCGGACGCGCACCATGTACCAGCACTAGTCGCACCCCCAGGCTCGCCAGCGAATTGAGGTCGTGAACGAGCTCGACAAATTTTCCGTCGGCGACCACTTCGCCGCCGAAGGCAACTACAAATGTTTTGTTGCGGAACGAATTGACGTAAGGCGCTACTGAGCGGAACCACGTAACGAAGTCATTATCGAATCTCACAGTTATACCTTAGACAGACCAGTTGAACTACCCCTCTAAATCTCGCACCGCTTATCGTTCAAGTTACAGCGCGCAGAATCAGTAATCCCCCCATAGCGCTTGCATTGCAGCAACTGCCGCTAGTGCCGCACTTTCGGCGCGGAGAATGCGCGGACCGAGCCTCAACGGAAGAAACCCGGCGAGGACGGCAGCTGCCTCTTCTTCCGGGGCAAAGCCACCCTCCGGCCCCACTAGCAGCGTGATAGCGGTCACTCGAGACGTAAGGGAATAATAACGCAAGCCTTCCTTTGCTGCAGGGGAAAGCACGAAATATGAATCCACAGGTGGGTCACCAGCCAGATTCGTAGGGGAAATGATTTGCTGGCCAAGCCAGTTTTGCAGCCGCGCGGGTTGCGAAACCTCGGGAATACGGTTTCTCCCGCACTGTTCACAGGCGGAGATAACAACCTTCCGAAGGTGGTCCAGTCGCTTTTCGCCCCGCTCGACCGAAAGCCTGACGATGCTTCGTTTTGTTGCCAAAGGCTGAATACGGTTTACGCCCAGCTCCACCGCTTTCTGCACAATCCAGTCCATCTTTTCGCTCCCACAAATGGCCTGAGCGAGCGTAATCGAAAGCTGCGACTCACGCTCAATAGCCAGATGCTTTTCGGCTACAACTGTGGCGCTGTTCCTGCCGATACGAGTAATAACTGACCGGAACTCTCCCCCACGACCATTGAATAATATCAGTCCGGCTCCATGTTCGAGCCGCAGCACGCGTGCGGCGTGATGCCCAATGCTCTCCGGCAGATCGATGGTCTGACCAGGGGAGATCTCGACAGGGCAGTAGAAGCGAGGGAGCGTCATAAATTATCGGAGTATGCGGGGAGAAATGATTGCTCCACTCCCGTGATAATATTGCTGTTTCAACAATGTCAGCCACGTTGAGAACTAGAGAGCTTATCAATTATATCCGGCGGCGCACCTAAATTGTTTGTCATTCGATCAGGAGAAAAACATGGCAAGTCTGGAAACACCAGTTTGTGATTTTGGTTGGAAGGCAGTAGATTTTGATCTGCCCGGGGTAGACGGACGGCGCTATAACCTCGCATCCGCCCAGGGCGAGAAAGGATTGTTGGTCATGTTTATATGTAACCACTGCCCTTATGTAAAGGCGATCCGTGATCGAATCGCGCGCGACGTGAACGAACTGCGCGACGCAGGTATCGGCGCGATTGCAATCATGTCGAACGATCCGGCCGACTATCCGGAGGACTCCTTCGATAACATGGCTAAAGTGGCGAGCGAATTTGACTTTACATTCCCTTACGTTTGGGATGAAACCCAGGAAATAGCGAAGGCGTACGGAGCGGTTTGCACGCCGGATTTCTTTGGCTTCAATAGCAAACTTGAATTGCAATACCGCGGGCGATTAGACGCGTCGCGCAAGGAGGCGGCCCCTGCTGATATAAGGCGCGACCTGTATGAGGGCATGCTGCAAGTAGCCAAGACCGGGCAGGGTCCGAGGGAACAGATACCAAGTATCGGTTGCTCGATCAAGTGGCGGATGGAATAGTGCTGGAAGCTGTCGTTGCTGCCATCAAGTCCGTGGCACAGCAGGAGATCCTGCCGCGCTACCTGAGAGTCGCGCGCCAGCGAAAGGCTGACGGCAGCCTCTTTACTGAAGCGGATATCGCCACTCAGGAAGCATTGTCGCGTGAACTATGCGAGATTTATCGAGTCCCCGTTGTGGCGGAGGAGATGACGGAACAGGAGCAAAAGGACCGTTGGGAAGTGGGCGACCGCGGACTTTGGTGCGTGGACCCCATCGATGGCACGACAAACTTTGTTAACGGCCTGCCCTATTTTGCCGTATCGGTTGCCCTGATGCGTCATGGGAGAAGTGTTCTCGGCGTAGTGTATAACCCGGTTTCGGATGAAATGTTTTATGCTGAGAAAGGCTGTGGTGCCCACCTCAATGGTGAGAGGCTGCCCATCAAGGCACATGTGCCGGCATTACGGGGCGCGGTAGCGAACATTGATCTAAAGCGACTCAGCCCGGAACTTGCACAGGCGATTTGCTCCGCAACGCGGCCTTTCTCTTCCCAACGCAACTACGGATCTTGCGCCCTTGAATGGTGTTACACCGCCGCGGGCCGCTTCGACCTGTATCTGCACGGGGGACAAAAGCTGTGGGACTACGCTGCCGGCAGCCTCATCCTTGAAGAGGCGGGGGGTCATATGTCCGGCTTCGATCGCGATGATTTCTGGGCGGAACCACTCTGGCAACGTCCTGCCATCGCGGCCCTGGATCCCAACCTTTTCTCCCAATGGCGGGATTGGGTACGGGCGCATAGATAGCCTCTAATTCGTCCTCATTTCAGTTCCGAATCTAGACTCCGTCCATGACAACTTCTCAACATGGGAGGTACTGCCGCGTTGTCGCAGAACCGCCCCCAGAGAGCCATGAGAAGGGGGGTAAGCAAGGCGCCTGCGGTAAAAAGAGAAAGCTTTCCCTCACTATCATGTCTTTACAAATTAATATCCAACGATTGTCGCTTTTCGGCGACAATCAAAAAACCCTTAACAACAAGACGTTACCCCAAAACTCTTGAAATACGGTCGAGTTTGGCGACACTCTTGAATGATAATTTTAAGGCTAAGTTCCTGCTTTTGAACGATTAATATTCTGGCACAATTTGTGCTTACTCCAAGTAAAAGATTATTTTCAACTCTTAAGTTGCCTATGCCCGACTTGCCGTTATAGATCGCCGTCCTTCATCAGTTTGACTTATCGAGATATCTGAGGTTCAAAACTGATGCATAGAAATTTCTGCCCGACGCCGTTCTTTATACCCTCAGTTGCCAAGTTTATTCGCATCTCAACCAACTTAACTAGATTTCTAGATACTTTCCCATGCAATTACACAACGATGAAAATATGCGTGTTGATCGAGTACATCGACCCGCGCCTGTAGGAACGAATGGAATACGCAAGACCCCGGGCCCTGGGCCAGCAGCTCGTATTAAGGTCCCTGATTTCCTTGAGGAACCGACGGATGAGGCCTGTTTTCTCACGCGGGGCGACTTTAGCATTCGCCTCAACGCCTCCTCGAGGCTTCGCAGCGAGGTGGGCGCACTGATCAAACGTATGTACTCGTGGCGAGGTTATGAGACCGAGAATCTGGTTGTGTCATCTCATAACTCCAATCGGCTTACGCTTGAAGCAACAATGGGCCGCCGCGTGGTGGGCACGCTCACCTTGGGGTTAGATTCGGAAGAAGGTCTATGTGCTGATGAACTTTATTTTGACGAAATCAACGAGTTTCGTCGGGAAGGCAGAAAGCTGTGCGAACTCACGAAGCTTGCAGTAGATCCGCAGTACAGCTCAAAGGAAATCCTCGCTTCGCTGTTCCACTTAGCCCATATTTATGGGCATAAGATTCACAAAGCGACCGACTTGTTTATTGAAGTGAACCCACGTCATGCAGGTTTTTACCGCCGCATGCTCGGGCTCGAGCAGATCGGGGAAGAACGGCCGTGCCGCCGTGTCCAGGCGCCCGCGGTACTGATGCACCTGGAGTTGGACTATGTTAATGCTCAGATCTCTTCTCTGGCAGATTCATGCAGATCCAGCGAAAGATCCCTCTATCCTTATTTTTTTTCGAAACATGAGGAAAAGGATTTAGCCAGAAAGCTTGAGCGACATAATAGCTAGCAGGTACTGTTACCAGATGTTGTAGCCC
Organism: Nitrosospira sp. Is2; assembly: GCF_033095785.1. Lineage (GTDB taxonomy): Bacteria > Pseudomonadota > Gammaproteobacteria > Burkholderiales > Nitrosomonadaceae > Nitrosospira. The sequence goes on from NZ_CP137134.1 coordinate 1,292,858, forward strand.
ATAATCGTTGTGTTGGGACGCACTTCATGTGCGTCCGATTTTCATTCCCCAGAGCACTTCCTCCTCGTTCCTCGTTTTCGCAAATCTTGTCTTTTGATCCTCTCCCAGTCTCCCCCTGAAAAGGCTCATACGGGACATGAGGCGGTTAACGCATCCCCCGAGCGTTGGCCTTCATACCCCGAACGAATATCGCGCCTTAATAACGCTTAGCGCAGGATTTCAAGCATACGCTATACTGGTGGCGACGGATGAACCGACGTTGCTCTGCTGGCTTGCGCTTGAGGCGGAGATCATAAAAACTAAGTTAAAACGTTACGACGAGGAGTCTAAGAATGAAAAAGATTATCAATGTAGCGATCCTTTTTGCAGCTGCCTTCATACTAACCCCCGTCCTGGCAGCAGAGCCGAAATACAACGCGTTTTATGTGTTTGGCGATAGCCTGTCCGATACGGGGAACGTCTTAGCCATAACCAAGCTTCAGAAAATCGACCCGGCAATCCCTCCGTCAGAAAGCCCCCATCAGACTTACTATCAAGGCCGGTTTTCGAATGGTCCCGTCGCGGTTGAGTATCTCTGGCGTCAACTGGATGACAACGCATCTCTTACCCCTTTTTTGTCTAAGCCAAAGATCCCTTCAACCGGAGGGGTCAGCTTTGCATTTGGCGGCTCGACATCGGGGTATCTCAACCAGATGCCCGGGGGATTATACGTCCCCGGGGTCCTGGGGCAAATCGAGCTATACCGCAAAGTCTTGAATGGCAAAACCGCCAACTCCCGTGCACTGTATGCGGTATGGACTGGAGCGAACGATTACCTTATGGGGAGAACGGATCAGCCAAGCGAAGTCGTTACAAACATTAGCAAAGCCATACAGACCCTCTACTCATTGGGCGCACGCAACTTCCTGATACCGAACCTCCCCGACCTAGGTTTAACGCCAATGGTTCAGGTAAATGGGGGTGGAGCGGACTTCATGGCGCTCACTCAAAGCCATAATGCACAGCTGGCTCAGGCGCTTAAGCAATTGACTCAGCGGCTGCGGGGAATCCAGATTTTTTACGTGGATCTGTTTACGCTATCACAGAATCTGCTGAGTGATGATAAGAAGTTCATGCTTATCCCTCCTGCTCTGGAAGTTCTGGCCCCAGGGACAGGAGCGACAGACTGTTTTATAACGGATCCTTCCATCTGCCCAGACGTGGATGTGAGCGCGGAATTGCCGCCCCCCCATTTAGTTTTCTGGGATCTGATGCACCCCACCACTTTTATCCACAAGCTTTACGGCGACGCGATGCTTGAAAGCCTGAAGGCAAAGAAATAATTCAACAAACCCTATTTGTCGAAAATTCTTACAGATTAATAAAAAGTATCCCTTAGCACTATAGTGAGATCAGTTAATAGTTCTTTTGGTGCAAAGAGTTGCGTGACGCCTTTCGATTTCGGCATAGAGCTTGCTTGAGTGCTACCGAGTATCTGTGAAACATCGAAAGGATGCACGCGCCTCTTTTTATTAACTTTTTGGGACTTGCGATATGAACAAGACGATAACTACACTCCTTGCCGCAGCGGGAATTGCTGCATCTGCTCCAGCAACAGCCATAGTCGTGGGCGGCATTGATTTTGGAGCGCTCGGTGCAGACCCTTCTCGTACTCACCTGGAAACTGCGACCCTGGCTCAAACCCTCATAACTGGCAACGGGCAGAACGCAACTGCGTATGGTTTCATTACTACTGTTAATGGCGACAATACTTATTGCGCTGACGGGAGCGGCAATTGCGGACTTTTTTATGTCGCAAATTTTAACAATTCACAAAACTTCTCCGCGAGCTATGTCGAGTTCAGTAACACGACCGTTTCAGTTTTTTTTAGCAATGCCTCGCCTTTCAATCTGCTGTCTCAAGATTCCCCGAGCAACCTCGCCACGATTCAGGCGCTTAATGGCGGAAGCCCATGGGCAACGTTGCACGGTCACAATAACCTGGGCGGTACAGCGGACCCGTCAGCTGTTCTGAATGCTGTTGGTCTCTTTACCGGCGGCACGCTGAGCGGCGCGAGCTTTGGCTTGTTTGATGTATCAGGACCGGGAGATACCAATGTGATCAATTTTCTTAACGCAAACGGTGTTCTTGACGCGGCGGGTAATCCTACAGACATCGCACTTACAGCATCTTTCAACAATAATGTGTTAAATGCCAACGACGTATCGGGAGGCTTCTCCAATGGCTGTCAAAATGGCACAGCCGTAGCGGGAGCATGGTGTTTCGAAGGGACCGCAAATCTGCGGGGTTCTACCGAGATCCCTGAGCCGGGCATGCTCGCGCTTGTCGGTATAGGTCTTCTGGGATTCGGCGCAGCTTATCGCCGCCGCAAAGCATAATAATTGATCGCAACGCTTAGCTAGATACAAAAGCGCCTACTTCCGTGGGCGCTTTTTTTACGAATTAATGTCTGGGGCTCTAGCGCAGCCGTTCCCCGCGCGATTGACCCGCTGTGGCCAATTTCCCGCCGAGGGGGAAATACGGTCAGCCCAAGAGGAAAATTAGACCACATCCTTCCGCACACAAAACGATGCCAGGCAGTAACGAAACCAGCCGGTTTTTCCCGGATTTTTCCCGTTTTGCCCCCACCCCAATCCCCGTAAAACAGTATTACCCGCCCACACTAAAGTTTTCCCTATCCGCCCCCGGACACTTACTGTTTCGACACAAGGTCCTTCGCCAATACGTCTCCGCCTAGGCTATTGATGGGGAACCTGTACCGCCGTTAACTCTGCCCTGTACTGATCAGCAAATTGAAACCTCTTTCATAACCGAGCGCCACAGGCTCGACCTTATTTTTCAATAGATCCTCCGGGGCATATCAGACACAGCAAAAATTCGCAATCTCAGCCTCTTCTGTCGCTCATGTTGACACCTTCATATGAGAGGACGCTAATAACCTACCGGGAAATACGCTATTTCTCCTGTTCCATCAGCTAGTTATGTAAATAAATCGATAGCAGGCACGCCATTTGCTTATAAGGATGCGGGGCCTCAAGTTTTTAAAAACTCCAAACCCGATGTTAATTTTAATAATCCTTTAAAGATCAAATTATGAATAAGACGATAACTACACTTCTTGCCGCCGTAGGGATTGCCGCATCCGCTCCGGCATTAGCTGTCACTGTGGGCGGAGTTGATTTCGGAACACTGGGCGGAGCTCCCTCCCGCACTCATCTGGAAACTGCCACGCTAGCCCAAACTTTTGTCAACGGCAATGGCCAGAATGCGACGGCGTATGGATTCATCACTACCGTCAATGGTGACAATACCTATTGCTCCGACGGAAGCGGAAACTGCGGACTTTATTATGTTGCGCAGTTCAACAATTCACAAAACTTCTCCTCGAGCTATGTCGAGTTCACCAGCTCGACCGTTTCCGTGTTCTTTAGCAATAGCGCGCCGATCAATTTGTTGGTTCAAGATTCCCCCACAAACGTAGCGACCATCCAGGGCCTCAATGGCGGCAATCCCTGGGCAACGCTGACGGGCCATAATAATCTTGGAGGCGCAGCGGATCCGTCGGCCGTCCTCAACGGTGTCGGCCTGTTTACCGGCACAACTCTGAGCGGTAGCGGCTTTGGCTTGTTTGATGTGTCAGGCCCGGGCGATGTGAATGTGATTAATTTTCTCAACGCAAACGGTATTCTGGATTCGGCAGGCAACCCGACGGATATAGCACTTACCAGCTCCTTCAACAACTTTGTGCTGAACCCGATGGACCTCGCCAACGGATTCGCGGGAGGTTGCGCCAACGGAACCGCCGCTGCCGGCGCCTGGTGCTACCAAGGAACGGCAAACCTTCGCGGCTCTACCGAAATTCCTGAGCCGGGCATGCTCGCGCTTGTTGGTATCGGTCTTCTTGGGTTCGGCGCAGCATCCCGCCGCCGCAAAGCCTGATCGTCAGCCACAGTACTTAAGTTAGAAAAAAAAGCGCCCACCTTGGTGGGCGCTTTTTTTTCTTTAAATTAGGGCCGTTAACGCGGTGAATACCGCCCCGGCGCGAGCAGTCCCTCGGGGTCGAGTTCGCGCTTGAGGGCAGATACAATTTGCCAGTAGGGCGCCTCCGGTTTTATGAAGCACTCCATCGAATCTACTGTGGCCCGATAAGGAATGCAACCGATTTCCCGTCCAGCCTCAATCAGCGCAGTGTAGCATTTTACCGCCCGTTCAACGGCCTCTTCCCTGGCCCGGTCGAACAGTAGCGGCACCGAGCTGACAAAACAACGATTAGACAGGCTCGTTAGCGTTATCAAGGGCTCCACACGATGCGCAACACAGATTCCCCGTACCATTTGAACATACTCCCGCACCTTTTCAGCGCGCAATGGTACGAGCGGGGTGTACCATATCAAGCCGCAACCATCACGTGCAGGATTCAACGGTGTGTTACCGTCAGGTTTCTTGCCGGAAATCCAATACGCCAGAGGTAGCGCGACCTCGCTGGGCGAACCGGCCAGCGCCTGTAACGTTTTATCAAGCGTCGCGAGCATGTTTTGCAAACCCTGTCCCGCCTTTCCTGGCATAAAATCGCTTAGTCGCTTGAAATTCCCTACGGAGCGGGGAGTGAAAAATACCAGTTTTTTAAAAGCGCTCGGCAAGTTCTTCCTGATTAGCTTCTTTACAGCGCGAACCACGTACGGATGTCCATATATTGCGCCCGTCCCCATCCAAGGCATTACCTGATTCTGTCGTGCTATTTCCGATAAGTACTGCTCGTCGATCAACCCGTTTTGGTCAAGGTGATCACGAGGATAGGGTTCCATCATCGATAACACTCTACGCATGTCCAGCAGATTGATTGAACCAAGGTCGGCTCCAACGTCGCGCAATAAGTCGCGAATGGAGTCCACGGCACATTCGAGATCGCCATCTCCTGGCAACCCGAAGAAGAAGGCCTCCACCCGTTCCGGCAAGGGTGCAAGCGCTATGGTCATCTCCGTGACTATCCCAAATGCGCCCTGCGAGAAAATGCCGTCCAGGAACGGACCAACACCCCACTTGAACGCTTTATCGATCTCGGGACAACCTAATTCAGCCAGGGGCGGTCTATAAATCCTGCCATCAGGAAGAACCGCCTCTAGAGACATTACTGCCATAAAATGATCTGCGTAGGGGGTAATGCCGTAACCTCGCTCCAGGGCATTGCCGACTAAACTGCAATCCGGACCTGCTCCGGTGACTGGACAAAGAAACCTCAGAAAATTTTCGTCAAGATACTGCCGTAGAATGCGTTGGGTGACGCCCGGCTCAAGCGTAGCCAACCCTGTTTCAGCATCGAGTGTAATGGCGGTCATGTCGGAAAGGTCGACGATGACGCATCCATCGGCTGTCGGAAGAGAACTGCCGTACCCCCAATTATTGCCAGTGCTGATAGGGTATAACGGCACGCCGAATTCCCGGGAGGCCTGAACGATGCTCTGGACCTGGGCCTTGGAGATGGGCCGCACGGCTCCGGAAATGATCCGCTGGGTCCCCATGGTACAACTGCCATACCTTGCGCTTGCCGTCGATTGAGAGAACACTCTGCTGCTGCCAAGCTCCTCGGCTACTCTATCCAGGAATGCTCTACAATTCACAATAATCTCCTGGTGAAATCAGTTGGTTTGAAAGTCAGATACATGAGAAGGATTCTCTAACAGCACCTCTCGCGCTCTGAAGGTCGCCAACGGTCGGTATAGATCACCAAAGATGGCATTCGTTGAACAACACACCACCATTACTTTTCTCCGAATATGGGTACAGTCCAGCGGTTAATCCTGAGGTACCGCGCCTCTCGCCAGCTCATAATACCATTCACGCCTTCACTGAGCCGCTGCGCCGAAAGCCGGACTACATGCAAGTCCAGGGCCTGCGCCTCGTCAGATCCGGTCTGTGCACCTCGACATACTCGCAAAAGTATCCCTAGTCCAGTGCGGACCTCATTCTAACGGCAGCAAATAACAATAATCCAGCGCCGCTCCGGCTTGCCGCGCACTCGCTGCGAACTGACCTGATCACCGTCATGCCCCACATTTACTATTACGGCTGAGTTGGCGGACCTGTATCACTTCGTTGACGCGCCGTGTCTCGAAAGATTCGGCCTCACATTCCCCTGTAGATCAACTCGTCGTGTTTTCTGCCGTTATCCATTTAACGCTTATTCCGGATACCGCCAAATAGCGTTTAGAGAAATCCCGATAGGAGTTGAAAATGTCTAAAGTCCCAACAGAAATTGACGAGGAAGGTCTTATATTGTTGTCTGCCGGGCATACCGCCTTCCAGCTTTTATGGGCCGGGATTGAGCTTGATCTCTACGACAAGCTTTCAATTCGGCCAGCCCAAACACTGGACGAACTCGCCCAGTCCCTGAAATTGGCTCTTCAGCCGGCGCGGATTCTGCTCATTGGCTTAACAGCATTGGGAATTATCAGGTTAGAGAATGAACGTTACTATAATGCCCAATTGACGGAAGAGCGGATGGTAAAGGGTAAGCCGGGTTATGCCGGAACCATTCTTGGTTGGCAAGCGCATATCGTGTATCCCGGAATGATGGATTTTGTTCGTTCGCTGAAAGAAAGCCGTAATGTCGGCTTAACCAGGTTCTCCGGGACGGAGTCCAATTTGTATGGGCGCTTAACCCATGATAAAACCCTGGAAAAAGTTTTCCAGGACGCGATGAGCGGGCTGTCCAGATTGGCTAACCAATTCTTGCCTAAAGCCATGGACTTCAGCCCTTATAAGCTGGTGGTTGATGCTGGCGGAGGTGATGGAACCAATGCTCTGGCGATCGCACAACATCACTCAATGGTTAAAACTTGCGTGTTCGACTCCGCGTCCGTTTGCGAATACGCAAAGC